>NZ_JBMDJL010000014.1:0-164622 GCF_057809175.1 Pseudomonas sp. FG43 | reverse complement strand
ACCCCTGTTACCGCCGTGAAAGGGCGGTGTCCTAGGCCACTAGACGAAGGGGACAAAACCTTCTTTCGTACATGACCGGCGCTGGTTCCGGTCATCGTACTGTTTCAAGGTAATGTAGCCGACCTTGAAACTCTTTGTTTGGTGGAGCTAAGCGGGATCGAACCGCTGACCTCTTGCATGCCATGCAAGCGCTCTCCCAGCTGAGCTATAGCCCCACATCAGTGGACGGGGCGCATGTTAAGCGTGAGTCGCTAACCTGTCAAATTTATTTTCAACATTTTTGAAAATTTTTCGTCGACATAACAAACACTTAACGCTTCGCCCCCGAAAAACCGAGGTCGAATCGACCACTGTGCGCCCTGCCCTGCGAGCGCACAGTGATCCTCTACTGCATCAGGCTATGGCGCCCAGCAGTTTTTCCCACTCCTTGTTTTCCTTCTTGGAAACGCCACCGAGCAGATCGATGGCCTGACGCAGACGGAAACGAGTGAGGTCCGGACCTAGGATTTCCATCGCATCGAGCACCGAAACCGAACTGGCCTGCCCGGTAATCGCAGCGAACATCAACGGCATGGCATCGCGCAACTTCAGCTCCAGATGATCGACGACGGCCTGGATACAGGCCGTGATCGGGTCCTTCTCCCACTGACGCAGGGACTCAAGCTTCCAGAGGATCAACTGCATCAACTGGCGGACCTGATCGCCCGACAGCTTCTTGTGCTCGAACAGCTTCGCATCCGGCGTCACGCCGCCCGCGAAGAAGAAGCTGGCCAATGGCGCAATCTGGCTGAAGGTTTCGACACGACCCTGAACATGGGGCGCGATCTTCATCAGGTATTCGGGGTTCAGCGCCCAGTTCTGCACCCGGCTGGCAAACTCTTCGACAGGCAGCTCGCGCAGCCACTGGCCATTGAGCCAGGACAGCTTCTCGATATCGAATATCGGACCGCCCAGGGAGACACGGGACAGGTCGAAGTTATCGACCATTTCCTGCAGAGAGAACTTCTCGCGCTCGTCCGGCATCGACCAGCCCATGCGACCCAGGTAGTTGAGCATCGCCTCGGGCATGAAGCCCATGCGCTCGTAGAACGTCACCGACGTCGGGTTCTTGCGCTTGGACAGTTTGCTCTTGTCGGGGTTACGCAGCAGCGGCATGTAGCACAGCTGCGGTTTGTCCCAGCCGAAGTACTCATAGAGCAGAATCAGTTTCGGCGCGGACGGCAGCCATTCTTCACCACGCAGTACGTGGGTGATGCCCATCAGGTGGTCATCGACCACGTTGGCCAGGAAGTAGGTCGGCAAGCCATCGGTCTTCATCAGCACCTGCATGTCCATGCGATCCCAAGGGATCTCCACTTCGCCACGCAGAATGTCCGGCACCACGCAAACGCCTTCGGTCGGCACTTTCATGCGGATGACGTGCGGTTCGCCTGCATCCAGACGACGTTGCACTTCCTCCTTGGAGAGCAGCAAGGCACGACCGTCATAGCGCGGCGTCTCGCCCCTGGCCATCTGTTCGGCGCGCATCTGGTCCAGCTCTTCAGCGGTACAGAAGCAAGGGAAGGCATGACCAAGATCGACCAGTTGCTGAGCGTACTTCTGATAAATCTCGCCCCGCTCGCTCTGCCGATACGGACCATGAGGCCCGCCAACATCCGGACCTTCGCTCCACTCAATGCCCAGCCAGCGCAATGCATCGAAAATCTGCTGCTCTGACTCGCGAGTCGAACGCAACTGATCGGTATCTTCGATACGCAGGATGAACTCGCCACCGTGCTGCTTGGCAAAGCAGTAGTTGAAAAGCGCGATGTAGGCGGTGCCAACGTGGGGATCGCCAGTGGGTGATGGCGCAATGCGAGTGCGAACGGTGGTCATGAAAAATTCCGAAATAGATCGATCAAGCGCGGAATCTTAACAGGCGCTCCAGCACGGGTAAAAGCTTCGCGGGCAAGCCCCTTCCCACGAAACTTGCACAAGGCTGAAGTGGGAGGGGCCTTGGCAGCGACAGAGGCGGCCCCAATACCCCATCAAACTGCCAATAACCGCTCGCGCAATTTGGCGATCTCGTCGCGCATCTGCGCCGCGGCCTCGAACTCCAGATCCCGGGCCAACTGGTACATCTTCTCTTCCAGTTGCCGGATACGCTTGGTGATTTCGCTGGGCGAACGCAGTTCGTTCTCGTAGCGGGCATTTTCTTCGGCGGCCTTGGCCATGCCTTTGCGTTTCTTGCTGCGCGAACCGGGGACCGTCGCGCCTTCCATGATGTCCGCCACGTCCTTGATGACGCCCTTGGGCGTGATGCCATGGGCCAGGTTGTGGGCGATCTGCTTTTCACGACGCCGCTCAGTCTCGCCAATGGCCCGCTCCATGGAGCCTGTAATACGGTCGGCATACAGAATCGCCCGACCATTGAGGTTACGCGCGGCCCGACCAATGGTCTGGATCAGGGAGCGTTCGGAACGCAAAAAACCTTCCTTGTCGGCATCGAGAATCGCCACCAGCGACACTTCCGGCATATCCAGGCCTTCACGCAGCAGGTTGATCCCCACCAGCACATCGAAAGCCCCAAGACGCAGATCGCGGATGATCTCGACGCGCTCAACGGTATCGATGTCCGAGTGCAGATACCGGACCCGCACCCCATGGTCGCCCAGGTAATCGGTCAGATCCTCGGCCATGCGCTTGGTCAGGGTCGTGACCAGCACCCGTTCCTCCAGCGCCACACGCTTGGTGATTTCCGAGAGCAGGTCATCGACCTGAGTCAGCGCCGGACGAATCTCGACCTGCGGGTCCACCAGCCCTGTCGGGCGCACCACCTGCTCGATGATACGCCCCGCATGCTCGGCCTCGTAATTGCCGGGCGTGGCCGAAACGAATATGGTCTGCGGGCTGACCGCCTCCCACTCGTCGAAACGCATGGGCCGGTTATCCAGCGCCGAAGGCAGCCGGAAGCCATATTCCACCAGGGTTTCCTTGCGCGAGCGGTCGCCTTTGTACATCGCGCCGACCTGCGGCACGCTGACGTGGGATTCATCGATCACCAGCAAGGCGTCAGGCGGCAGATAGTCGTAAAGCGTGGGCGGCGGTGCTCCCGACGGGCGGCCCGAAAGATAGCGCGAGTAGTTTTCGATGCCGTTGCAGTAACCCAGCTCCAGAATCATTTCCAGATCGAAACGGGTTCGCTGCTCCAGACGCTGGGCTTCCACCAGCTTATTGTTGTTGCGCAGGTATTCCAGACGCTCCTGAAGCTCGACCTTGATGCCTTCCATCGCTTCAAGCAGCGTCTCGCGCGGCGTTACATAGTGACTTTTGGGGTAGAAGGTAAAACGCGGCAGCTTGCGAATCACCTCCCCTGTCAGCGGATCGAACGCCGACAGGCTCTCCACTTCGTCATCGAACAGTTCGACGCGGATCGCCTCCAGATCGGATTCGGCCGGGTAGATATCGATGACATCGCCACGGACCCGGAAGGTCGCCCGGGTAAAATCCATGTCATTGCGGGTGTATTGCAGGTCCGCCAGACGGCGCAGCAAGGCCCGCTGGTCGAGTTTGTCGCCACGGTCGATATGCAAGACCATGCGCAGATAGGTTTCCGGGCTGCCCAGGCCATAGATGCAGGACACCGTGGTGACGATGATGGCGTCCTTGCGCTCCAGCAGAGCCTTGGTCGCGGAAAGACGCATCTGCTCGATATGGTCGTTGATCGAGGCATCCTTCTCGATGAAGGTGTCCGACGACGGCACATAGGCTTCAGGCTGGTAGTAGTCGTAATAAGAGACGAAATATTCCACCGCGTTATTGGGGAAGAACGTCTTGAACTCGCCATATAGCTGGGCTGCCAGGGTCTTGTTCGGCGCCAGGACCAGCGTCGGGCGCTGCACCTGGGCAATGACGTTGGCAATGCTGAAGGTCTTGCCCGAGCCGGTCACACCCAGCAGGGTCTGATGCGCCAGCCCGGCCTCGATCCCTTCCACCATCAGGCGAATGGCCTCGGGCTGATCGCCGGCTGGCTCAAAACGGGTGACGAGCTGAAACTCGGACATGACCTACCTCTTGATTCGTTCGCGCAAAGGGTTCGTCTGCGCAGAGCCTACACGCAAAAACGAAATCACCGCCAACGCCCGATCCCGCCGGGAAGGACGTGCAGTGCTTGAAGTGATGCAGTGTAGATGGAGCCATATACTCATCTTTCAAGTCATCGATTGCCTATCGAATAGACGAACGTTGTCCCATAAGCCGGAAAAACCTTGAAAAAACCTGTTACGCCCTGTCGCTCCCGGAGTGGATGCTCTTTATACTGACTCCCCGTTTGTGCACCGCTCTGGCGCATTCTGTCGGAGCATGCACTGCACTCCCCTTCACTCTTCATTCAGAGCTGCCGCAAACAATGAGCCTGTTCTCCGCTGTCGAAATGGCGCCCCGCGATCCGATCCTGGGTATCAACGAAGCATTCAACGCCGACACCCGCACCACCAAGGTCAACCTTGGCGTGGGCGTCTACTGTGACGAAGACGGGCGCATTCCGCTGCTGCGCGCAGTTGCCGAGGCCGAGAAGATTCGCGTGGCACAACACGCTCCTCGCGGCTACCTGCCAATCGACGGTATCTCGGCCTACGACCTGGCCGTGCAGAAACTGCTGCTGGGTGCCGACTCGCCACTGATCGCCTCCGGCCGCGTGCTGACCACCCAGTCCGTCGGCGGTACTGGCGCTCTGAAAATCGGCGCAGACTTCCTCAAGCGCCTGCTGCCAAATGCCGTGGTCGCCATCAGCGATCCAAGCTGGGAAAACCACCGTGCCCTGTTCGAAGCGGCGGGCTTCGCGGTTCAGGACTATCGCTACTACGATGCTCCGACCCACGACGTCAACCGTGCCGGCATGCTCGAAGACCTGCAAAACCTGCCGAACGGTTCCATCGTTGTGCTGCACGCCTGCTGCCACAACCCGACCGGCGTCGACCTGACTCTGGAAGACTGGAAAAAGGTTCTGGAAGTGGTCAAGTCCAAAGGTCACGTACCGTTTCTGGACATGGCTTACCAGGGCTTCGGTCAAGGCATCGACGAAGATGCACTGGCAGTCCGTCTGTTCGCCGATTCGGGCCTGACCTTCTTCGCCTCCAGCTCGTTCTCCAAGTCCCTGTCGTTGTACGGCGAGCGTGTCGGCGCACTGTCGATCATCACCGAGTCCAAAGAAGAGACCGCCCGCGTCCTGTCCCAGGTCAAGCGCGTGATCCGCACCAACTACTCCAACCCGCCGACCCACGGCGCAATCATCTCTGCTGCGGTCCTCAACGACCCGGCACTGCGCGCCATGTGGGAAGAAGAACTGGGCGAAATGCGCGTGCGTATCCACGGCATGCGCAAAGCCATGGTCGAGCGTCTGGCCAACAACCCGGCCGGTCAGGACTTCAGCTTTGTCGGCCGTCAGTGCGGCATGTTCTCCTACTCGGGCCTGACCGCCGAACAGGCTCAACGCCTGCGCAACGAGTTCGGTATCTACGCTCTGGATACCGGCCGTATCTGCGTGGCAGCACTGAACCAGAAGAACATCGACGCGGTCTGTGACGCGATCAAGCAAGTGCTGTAAATCTGCACTGCAACATGAAAGGGAAGCCGGGCGAGAGTCCGGCTTCCTTTTTTTGTACCTGCAAAAAACACCTCAAGTTATTTCCGGCAGGGCCGCTAATCTGTCCGTGGTTTTCTGGATGAAAGCCCACATGGACAAGCAGGCGATATCGCCTGCATCAGAATGTATTCAGGACAATACGGAGATTACATGAAGTTCAAATCTTTCAAACTCCCCTTCACTGCAGCAGCCCTGGCCCTGTCGCTGAGCCCACTGGCATCGATGGCGGCCGTCATTGAAGTCACCATGCAGAACAACACGCCAAAGACCTTGACGCTTGTTTCTTCAACCAGCGGCTTCCCGTCCACTCTGGCTCCTTATCAAACCGTCACGTTCATCGCGCCATCCGGCTTCAGCAGCAGCGATGTGCAGGCTGATTATGCGAGCGGCCAGTCCACCGGCGGATGCCGATTCCAGGCAGGCCACAAGGAATATTCGACCGGCCCGCAATACACCAGCAGCGCCAAGGGTTACGGACAACTATCGGATGGTGCCTGCTATGAATACGTTTCCAAGAAATGGTCGGCACCTTACAACTACAAAATCCATTTCATGATGTCGCAGTAAGTATTGGCGCACGCCGATTAGGACAACAAGGGAAGCAGACGCAAGTCTGGCTTCCCTTTTTCATGAGTGTGCTCCTGTAAAACCGCAACGCTTTGAGCATGGAAAAACAACACAACACCTTATTTACAAACTGCGTATCACTTCTTTGATTTCAGGTCAGGCATTGGAGCGTTTTATGGCCACAGTAGAATTTTACTTCCAGACACAGAACGCATGGAACATGGGACCTGCCTGCGGCACCACCATCACGAATTCAAGTAACCCGGCACCGGCTACCACCGCCTGCATATATATCATTCATAACACCCATGAGAACTCAACCTATGTGGGCTATGCCGATAATGCCTTTGACAGATGGAAAAGCCGTACGGAAGTCTTCCATATCATGGGCATACCCAATGCCTATGCGAAAAACATCTTGTGCGCCTATTGCCTGCCGACCGTGTCGGGCGGGCACTCCATGTATCTGAAAGGGGCCAACAACTGCGAGCACCTTCTGGTTCGCGCCGTGGCCAATGGTTTACTGGGGAAAACCACTAATACCAACTCCCAACTTGCCACTCTCCCTTTCAGTAATTCAACGGCGACGAAAGTCCAGGTCTACCTCCCTAGTGACCCCTGGGGAAAGCTGGAAGGTAGAAAACAAGACAATGTCGGGCTTTTTTATTGATTGCGACGCAAAACAGAAAGCCTGGGTGGTATGGGCTCCTGTTACCCATACCACCCCCCTTCTGGAGCCTTCCGACAAAAGACACGGCGCCCTTACCTGCTGACTCATACCGCTAAATTCCCGCCCCCGCTCCTCGTTTAATGGACAGTTCCCGTGGCCGTCGCCTGCC
Organism: Pseudomonas sp. FG43; assembly: GCF_057809175.1. NCBI lineage: Bacteria > Pseudomonadati > Pseudomonadota > Gammaproteobacteria > Pseudomonadales > Pseudomonadaceae > Pseudomonas > Pseudomonas sp. FG43. The sequence goes on along the minus strand of NZ_JBMDJL010000014.1, from coordinate 157,593 downwards.
GACGGGCTGAATTCTCCAAGCAGGAACCCTGCATGAAACGCTCTCGACACCCTGGACGCGCCGTCCTTCTGGCGCTGTGCATGTTTCCGGTCATCGCCGTATGCGCCTGGCAAATCATGCCTTCGGGCAACAACGATGCAGCCACCGCGCTCGTCACCCGCAGCGACATTCAAAGCAGCGTGACGGCGCTGGGCACTCTGCAACCGCGCAGTTATGTGGATGTGGGTTCCCAGGCCACCGGCCAGATCATGAAGATCCACGCGCAGGTCGGCGATCAGGTCAAGGAAGGCCAGTTGCTGGTGGAGATCGATCCGTCCACGCAAAAGGCCCGGCTCGACGCCGCACGCTATGCCATTGAGAACCTCAAGGCGCAACTTCAGGAGCAGCGTGCCCTGCACGAACTGGCCCAGCAGAAACAGCAGCGTCAGAGAAGCCTGGCTGCCGGTGGTGCCACTCGCGCCGAGGATGTGCAGGCCGCCGAATCCGAGTTTCGCGCCACTCAGGCACGGGTCGACATGTTCAAGGCGCAGATTCTCCAGGCCCAGGCCAGCCTGCGCAGTGACGAAGCCGCGCTGGGCTACACCCGCATCTACGCGCCGATGTCCGGCACCGTGGTCGCGCTGGATGCACGGGAAGGCCAGACCCTCAATGCCCAGCAGCAGACACCGCTGATCCTGCGCATCGCCCGCCTCTCGCCCATGACCGTCTGGGCCGAGGTGTCCGAAGCCGATATCGGCCACGTCAAACCCGGCATGAACGCCTACTTCACCACCTTGAGCGGCGGTACCCGGCGCTGGAGCAGTACGGTGCGGCAGATTCTCCCGGTGCCGCCCAAGCCTCTGGAGCAAGCCAATCAGGGTGGCGGCAGCCCGAGCAGCTCGGGCAAGAACGGCAGCGGCCGCGTGGTGCTCTATACCGTGTTGCTGGATGTCGATAATGCCGATCAGGCACTGATGGCGGAAATGACCGCGCAGATCTTCTTTGTCGCCAATAGCGCCCAGAACACCCTGACCGCTCCTCTTGCCGCCCTGAAAAGCGGACCACAGGCCGATCTGCAGACCGCACGGGTTCTCACCGCCAGCGGCGACATACAGAACCGTGAAGTCCGTACCGGCATCAGCGACCGTTTGCGGGTGCAGATTCTCGAAGGGCTGAATGAAGGTGACCGGCTGTTGATCGGCCCGTCCATCGGCAGCGGAGGCTGAATGCAAACGCCGCTGATCGACCTGCGGGATATCCGCAAATCCTACGGGGGTGGCGACAGCCCGCTGGTCAACGTGCTGCGAGGGATCGACCTGTCGATCCATGCCGGCGAGTTTGTGGCCATTGTCGGCGCCTCCGGCTCGGGCAAGTCGACCATGATGAATATTCTCGGCTGCCTCGATCGCCCAAGCTCCGGGCAATATCTGTTCGCCGGAGAAGATGTGGCCGGGCTGGACAGCGACGAACTGGCCTGGTTGCGGCGTGAAGCCTTTGGCTTCGTGTTTCAGGGCTATCACCTGATTCCGTCGGGCTCGGCCCAGGAAAACGTCGAGATGCCAGCCATCTACGCCGGAACACCCGCTGCTGAACGCCATGCCCGCGCCGCCGCCCTGCTCGACCGACTGGGGCTGGCCTCGCGCACCGGAAACCGCCCGCACCAGCTATCCGGCGGCCAGCAGCAACGGGTTTCCATCGCACGGGCGCTGATGAATGGCGGGCATATCATCCTCGCCGACGAACCTACCGGCGCACTGGACAGCCATAGCGGCGCAGAAGTCATGACCCTGCTGGACGAACTCGCCAGCCAGGGGCATGTGGTGATTCTGATCACCCACGACCGGGAAGTCGCCGCCCGCGCCAGGCGCGTCATTGAAGTCAGTGATGGCCTGATCGTCAGCGATACGGCATCCGGCAACCCGCAGGCACAAGCCCCGACCAATCCGGCCGCCTTGCAGGCCGTCGACCTGCGCCAGCGCCTGAGCGAAGGCAGTACCCGCAATGGCGCCTGGAAAGGTGAATTGCTCGATGCCATCCAGGCCGCCTGGCGGGTGATGTGGATCAACCGGTTCCGTACCGCACTGACCTTGCTGGGCATCGTGATCGGCGTTGCCTCGGTGGTGGTCATGCTGGCGGTGGGCGAAGGCAGCAAGCGTCAGGTCATGGCGCAGATGTCGTCCTTCGGCTCCAACATCATTTACCTCAACGGCAAATCCCCCAGCCCGCGCACTCCCAAAGGCATCATCACGCTGGAGGAAGTCGCCGCACTGGGCGAACTGCCCGAGGTGAAAATGATCATGCCGGTCAATGGCGGACAGGCAGGCGTGCGCTTTGGCAATGCCGATCACTCCAGCTACGTGGGCGGCAACGACACGCACTTCCCGGCCATCTTCAACTGGCCGGTGGTCGAAGGCAGTTACTTCACCGAAGCCGACGAAAGAAACGCAGCAGCCGTGGCAGTGATCGGCCATAAGGTCCGGCAAAAGCTGTTCAAGGATATGGCCAGCCCCATCGGCCAGTACATCCTGATCGAGAACGTGCCCTTCCAGGTGGTTGGCGTCCTGCAGGAAAAAGGCGCCAGTTCCGGCGACCTGGACAGCGACAACCGCATTGCCATCCCCTACTCCTCGGCCAGCATCAGGCTGTTCGGTACCCAGAACCCGGAATACATCGCCATCGCCACCAAGGATGCCGGCAAGGTCAAGGAAGCCGAACGTTCGATCAATGACCTGATGCAGCGCCTGCACAACGGCAAGAACGATTATGAACTGACCAACAACGCCGCAATGATCCAGGCCGAAGCCCGGACCCAGAACACCCTGTCGCTGATGCTCGGCTCGATTGCCGCCATCTCGCTGCTGGTGGGCGGTATCGGCGTAATGAACATCATGCTGATGACCGTACGGGAACGCACTCGGGAAATCGGTATCCGCATGGCCACCGGCGCACGCCAGGGCGACATTCTGCGCCAGTTCCTCACCGAAGCCGTGATGCTCTCGGTGGTCGGCGGGCTGGCTGGCATCGTACTGGCCCTCGGCATGGGCGCAGCGCTGCTGCTCGGCAAGATCGCCGTGGCGTTTTCGCTGTTTGCCGTTGTCGGGGCCTTTGCCTGTGCATTGGTGACCGGCGTGGTCTTCGGTTTCATGCCTGCCCGCAAAGCTGCCCGGCTCGATCCGGTTGCAGCCCTAACCAGCGAATGATCTATCGATGAAGCCAACCCTCACCTTGCTGACCTGCTGCCTGCTGCTGGCGGCCTGCAACACTTCTACACCCTCCATCGACAGCGGCATCCAGCCACCGCCAAGTTGGGAATTCGCCCAAGGCGCCGCCTTGCAGCGCACTGATGCTCAGTGGTGGCAACAATTCGGCAGCCCGGACCTGAACCGCCTGATCGAACAGGCCCGGGTCAACAGCCATGAAGTCGCCGCCGCCATGGCCCGTGTACGTCAGGCTCAGGCAACGGCGACCATCGCCGGAGCACCCACGCGCCCTGAACTCACTTACGACATCCGGGGCGAGCGCAACAAGTTCCTGCGCAGCAGCGACCGCAAGGCCAGCCCTTCGGATGACAACAATACCGACGCCTTTACCACCAGCCTGACCGCCAGTTACGAAGTGGATTTCTGGGGTGGCGTATCCGCCGCTCGGGACAGTGCGCTACAAAGTTTGAAAGCCAGTGAGTTCGACAGGGCCACGGTGGAACTGACCCTGCTCAGCAGCGTGGCCGATCGCTACGCGCAAACCCTGTCAGCCAGAGAGCAGAGCCATATCGCCGAGCTGAACCTGGCCAATGCCAGGAACGTGCTGAGACTGGTGCAGACTCGCTACGACTCGGGTTCCGCCACGGCACTGGAACTGGCTCAGCAGAAGAACCTGGTTGCAACTCAACAACGTGAACTGCCGCGTATTCAGCAACTGGCCAATGAGCAACAGATCACCCTCGCTGCCCTCCTCGGCCAACCCGTGCAACATCTGCAGTTGGGCAATCAGGATTTCGAGAACCTGAGCTGGCCACAGATCGGCACAGGGCTGCCCAGCGAACTGCTGACCCGTCGTCCTGACATCGCCAAGGCCGAAGCCGAACTGGCCGCCGCCCAAGCCGATGTCACCGTAGCCCGCGCTGCCCTGCTGCCCAAACTGACCTTGAGCGCTACTTTAGGCACGGAGGTGGTTCGGGCCGAAGACTGGCTGCGAGCGCCCTTCAGCAGTCTGGCTGCCGGCCTGACCGGACCGATCTTCAATAACGGACGCCTGAGCGCAGAGCGCGACAAGGCCACGGCCCGCCAGGAAGAACTGCTGGAAACCTATCGCGGCGCGATCATCAACAGCTTCGCCGACGTGGAGAAAGCCTTGAACAGCATCAGCGGCCTGGACCAGCAAAGGTACTGGCACGACGAAGAACTCAAACAGGCCCAGACCGCATTCCGCATCGCCCAGAGCCGTTACGAGGCTGGCGCGGAGGATTTGCTGACCGTGCTGGAAACCCAACGCACGCTGTATCTGGCCCAGGATGTGAGCGTGCAGCTTCGGCTGTCGAGGGTGCAGGCAAGTATTGCGTTGTACAAGGCCCTGGGTGGCGGTTGGACACAAACCCTTCACTAATGTCTCGCGAATAAATTCGCTCCTACAGATTTGCACCGTACTAGAGTAGGACCGGATTTATCCGGGAAAGGGCCTGTACATCCGCCGCATCTTTATCTGAAGAAATAATGCCTTCCCGAATAAATTCGATCCTACAGATTCAGGAATCAAACCCCGCCAAACCACTTCTCCGGCAGCAGGTTCCTCGCATACCACGGCCGACGCGGCACGCGGCGCAGGAGGTTGCCGAGCTTGTCATCGGCCGCAAAAGTAATGCGCAGCGCCAGTTTCATGACCTCCGGGTCCATTTCCATGGTGGTCCCGGCATTCAGGCCCGGTGTGGTGCTGCATCCATGAGTCTGCGGGCCGAGCCAGGGATCGCTGATCTCAACCCAGCGCCCCGGCGCGAACCATGGCACGCCATTGACCTCAAGACGGCTCACCTCTCCCGGATGAAAGCGCTCATGGGCACGGAACCAGTCGTCGATCCGGTCATCGATCCAGCCATGGAACATCCAGAACACCGGATGCACATGGGATGAAAACGGGTCAGCGAGAAAGTCGTTTTCCGGCTCGAACCAGCGTGCCGCGAAATCCGCCGAGTCACGGGCCATGGGCACCGGCTCGCCATTTGAAGGGTCTCGCGCAACGGACGCCCAGCGCATGTGCAACCAGTCATGCAGCTCCAGCTCAACCTGGGAACCGAACTGGCCAAGGGTCAGTTTCGACAAGAAGCGCGGGTCCCGGTATTGGGATTCCCACGCCTGAAAATGCGTGCTGAATGTCTCGTCGCTTTTGATATCGCTGACCAACTGGCTATATTCCGCATCGCCATTGGCCTGCCAGGGCGGTGGCAACGCGCAGCCATCGTGATTATCGAAGTAACGGGCAAAGCCCTGACGATCCCGCTCCAGCTCCGGTTGCGGCAAGGGAAAGCGCGGCCAGGAAGGAAGCTCCTGAAACTGACGGGCCTGAATCAGCATGTGCCGATGCATATAGAAAAAGTCGATGCCCGAGCCATTACGGTCCTTGCGCTCACCACGGGCATCGCGCTCCTTGTCTCGCGGACCTGGCTGCCAGCCGATACCGCGCAGGGCATTGCGTTTTTCTTCGGGCAGGCGATGCCACTTGTCGCGGCTGGCATGCCAGAGCTGGTGAAACAGGCGATGCTCCTTTGAAACCAGCCAGGCCAGAAACGGCGGCGTCAGCCCGATACGGTCACGGGCTTCGGGGAACACTTGCTTGGTGGCAATAAAACGATTTTCCAGCTCAGGCAACGCCAGCGGACGATCCAGACGCTCGATGCGCCCACTCAAGGTGCCGCTGCCCGCATTACCGAAGCTGCCCCAGACTTCATCCAGAACCATGCTGAATTCATAGTCCGGCGCATCGCTTTGCGGGCTGTCATCGAGATGGCCGTCAATGACCCGAAAATACAGCTTCGAGGCGTCGGCAGAACGCAGGTCGCCGATCACCCGGAAGCGCGGCTCAGCCTCGCCACGCAGACGCTCAGCGGTGTCGATATAACCCCGCAGGCCACGACCACGCGGGGCAATGTCCAGGAACATTTCCAGGCCCTTGAGCGGTGCTCCGGCCAGTCCAGCATCACGCCCCTCGAAACGGATATCCCATATCCCGCGCAGCTTATCGGCCAGCCTCTGGGTGGCGGTGTCGGCCGCTGCGGCAGTCGCTTCCCCCGGTGTAACGGGCTCTTCGACGCGCGTGAGTTCGCGATGTGCGTAATAAGCAGCCGGTACCGCAGCACCGGTCAGCGCCAGGCCCGCTATAAAACCTCGTCGAGAAATCGTCATTGCCCTACCTGTTAACGCCCCGAAACGGTCTTTATCCAAGCTAGGACGTAGCATCGACGGAGAAATTTAGGGGCAGAACCGCGAACTGCATCCGCGCTAAATTTTTCCGTCATCCGCTCGTTCTCCCCAGATAGCAAAGGCCCTTGTGCGTGCTTCTGAACGGCGAACCTGAAAGAGATGGCAATGACAAAACCGCGTTGGAAAAAGGCTCTTTTCATTGGCCTGCCCCTGGCTCTGGCGATCAGTGCAGGCGCAGGCTGGCTGGCCTGGAATTACTGGTCGCCATCGGGTTACCCGGTCAAGGTGATGAAACAGGCCGAAGAGCTGCAGGAACGAATCATTTCCTTTGACAGCCACATCACCGTGCCTTTGAAGTTCGGCAGCGAGCGCAACGAAGCGGACAAGGATGGCTCCGGGCAATTCGATCTGGTGAAGACCGCACGCGGGCGTTTGTCGGGTGCGGCACTGACGGTATTTGGCTGGCCGGAAATCTGGAACGGCCCCAATGCACCGCACCGCCCGACACCGGGCTTCGTGGATGAGGCGCGCCATCAGCAAGAGGTCCGCTACAAGATCATCACCGGCATGGTCCGCGATTTCCCGAACCAGGTCGGCATCGCCTACACCCCGGACGACATGCGCCGCCTGCATGGCGAAGGCAAGTTTGCGATTTTCATCAGCATGCTCAACGCCTACCCGCTGGGCAACGACATCAATCTGCTGGACCAGTGGACGGCGCGCGGCATGCGCATGTTCGGCTTCAGCTATGTGGGCAACAACAGTTGGGCGGACTCTTCTCGTCCGTTGCCGTTCTTCAATGACTCCCAGGACCCGCTGGGCGGGCTGTCCGAGATCGGCAAGCAGGCGGTGCATCGCCTGAATGATCTGGGCGTGATCATCGACGTGTCACAGATGTCGACCAAGGGCCTGGAGCAGGTCAGCCAGTTGAGCCGCACACCCATGGTCGCCTCGCACTCCGCGCCACGGGCGCTGGTGGACATTCCACGTAATCTGAGCGACGAGGAATTGCAGCTCATCAAGCAGAGTGGCGGCGTGGTGCAGGTCGTGGCGTTCCCGGCCTACCTGAAACCCCTGACCCAGAAGACCCAGGACAAGCTCAACAAGCTGCGCAAGGACTTCGACCTGCCGCCACTGCCGAACCTGGCCATGGCGCTGATGCCGGGCGACGCGATCATTACCGTCTGGCCGGAGCAACGTTTCGGTGCTTACGCCAGCAAGCTGTACGCCATCCTCGAAGAAGAGCCCAAGGCCACCGTCAAGGACTTCGTCAACGCCATTGACTACACGGTGAAGAAGATCGGCATCGATCACGTGGGCATCAGCTCCGACTTCAACGATGGCGGCGGCGTGGATGGCTTCAAGGATGTCAGCGAGATCCGCAACGTGACCGCCGAACTGATCGAGCGCGGCTATGCCGAAGCCGACATTGCCAAGCTCTGGGGTGGCAACTTCCTGCGGGTCTGGGAGCAGGTGCAGAACTCGGCCAGACCGGTCACCCGCCAATGAACCTCTACAGCTTGCACACCGACATTTCAGGTATGGCCGCTCATGACTGACCGCAGAACCTTTCTCAAACAGGCTGGCCTGCTCGCGGCTGCACTGCCCATGGGTGCCAGCCTGACCCACTCGGCCACGGCGGCCGCTATCGAACTGGCTCCCAAGGACAAATGGACCACCTTGCGCGGCCTGTTCAATCAGGACCCGGACTATATCCACTTCGCCAACTTCCTGATTACTTCGCACCCCAGGCCGGTGAGCGATGCCATCGAGCAACACCGGGCCAATATCGACCGCAACCCCGGCCTGGCCATGGACTGGGACCTGCAGGAAACCAGCCGTCGCGAAGACAAGGTTCGCGAGTGGGCCGGCAAGTACTTCAATGCCAGGCCCGGTCAGATCGCCCTGACCGGCAGCACAACCGAAGGTCTGGCCATTATCTATGGCGGCATTCATGTACGGCCGGATCAGGAAATCCTCACCACCGAACATGAACACTTCTGTACCCGCAACATCCTGAACTCGCGCAAGAAGAGAGAAGGCACACAGGTCCGCAAGATCCGCCTGTTCAAGGATTCCAGCACCGTTTCGACCGACGAGATCATCGGCAACATCGCCCGGGCCATTCGTCCCGAAACCCGCGTACTGGGGATGACCTGGGTGCAATCGGGCAGCGGCGTCAAGCTGCCGGTCGGTGAGATTGGTGCCCTGGTTCAGGAGCAGAACCGTAATCGCGACGACAAGGACCGCATCCTGTACGTGATCGATGGCGTACACGGTTTCGGGGTCGAGAACCTGGACTTCCCGAGCATGAACTGCGACTTCTTCGTCGCCGGGACCCACAAATGGATGTTCGGACCACGAGGCACCGGCATCATCTGCGCCCGCTCGGAGCAGTTGAAAGATGTCACCCCGCTGATCCCCAGTTTTTCGGAAGCGACCAACTTCGGCACGATCATGACACCCGGCGGCTACCACTCCTTCGAGCACCGCTGGGCGGTAGACAAGGCCTTTGAGTTGCACCTGCAACTGGGCAAGGCCGATGTCCAGTCGCGCATCCACCAGCTCAACACCTACATCAAGCAACGCCTGAAAGAACAGCCGGGCATCGAACTGGTCACGCCCATGGCGCCCGAGCTGTCGTCGGGGTTCAGTTTCTTCAGAGTCAAGGACCGCAACTGCGACGACGTGGCGGCCTGGTTGATGAAAAACCATGTAGTGGTCGATGCCGTGGATCGAGATATCGGACCGGTCGTGCGCACCGCTCCGGGCCTGCTCAATAACGAGGCCGAAATAGATCGCTTCCTGGCCGTCCTCGGCCAACACCCATGACGCTTGTCACCCGCTTTCAGTTTGCTGCCTTGAGGCCCGTTATGAACAACATGCTGTCCACTCTGTCACTGACCGCCCTGCTGGGTGCGCTGTTGCCAGCAGCCGCCATGGCCGCCACGCCCGAACCGGGCAAGGTGTTCAAGGACTGCAAGGACTGTCCGGAAATGGTCGTGTTGCCTGCCGGCACCTTCACCATGGGCGCACCGGAATCCGAACTCGGCCGCCAGCCCGACGAAGGCCCGCTGCATGAAGTGACCTTTGCCAAACCGTTCGCCATCAGCCAGTTCCAGGTGCTGAGCGGCGAGTGGAAGGCCTATATCAAAAGCACCGGCTACAAGATGCCCGATGGCGATACCCGTCCGGGTCGCGAGTGCAAGGCCGGACAGCCGCGCTATCCACTGACCGATCGCCAGCCTGCGGTGTGCATGGACTGGAACGAAGCCAAGGCCTACGCCGCCTGGCTGTCGAAGAAGACCGGCAAAACCTACCGGCTGGTCAGCGAGGCCGAGCGTGAATATGCAGCCCGTGGCGGCAGCACCGGCCCGTTCCCCTTCCCCATGGATGAAGGCAAGCAATACGGCATCGCCAAGCATGCCAACACCTATGGCCCGGAAGACGGTTTCAGCGTCACGGCCCCCGCGGGCAGCTACAGCCCCAATGACTTCGGCATCTATGACGCCCACGGCAACGTGTATGAGTGGACCGCCGATTGCGAAACCAGCAATTACAACGGCGCCCCCACCGATGGCAGTGCCTGGCTGGCCGGTGATTGCAGCTGGAAGATGATTCGCGGCAACGACTGGACCGAAGCGCCGATCTTCTCCCGCTCCGGTAACCGTAACAGCCGCAAGCCCGATGTACGTGGCGACTGGCTGGGCTTTCGGGTCGTTCGCGAACTCTGACGCTTTCACAACGCAATGCCGATCAGTCAAGGTCAATGAATCACTTTGCGGGAGGCAGCTTGCTGGCGACTCTGGCGTACAGACGCAGAATATCTGCCAGTTTTCAGGCCTTTTTCGCCAGCAAGCTGCCTCCCACAGGTTTTGCTTGTGCCTTGACTGATCGGCATTACCGCTACAACGGACAATAACGAGACAACAGCATGACACCCAAATCAGAAAGCCTCGCCCGGGAAACCCTGAGGATCCTCAAGCCATTCTGGTGGCTGGTGGTTCTCTCCACTGTGCTGGGGGTTGTCAGCGGCCTGAGCGTGACCGCCCTGCTGGCCACCATCAACAATGCGATGAACATGGCAGGCGGCCCCGACACCCACACCGCTCTGCTGTTCGCCGGCCTGTGCGTGCTGACCCTGGCCTGCTCTACTGTCTCGAACCTGTCGACCAACTATGTCGGCCAGCGTGTGGTCGCCAACCTGCGCCGGGAGCTGGCCGCCAAGGTGCTGGTCGCGCCCATCGAGCAACTGGAGCGCTACCGCTCACATCGCCTGATCCCGGTGCTGCTCAATGACGTGAACACCCTCAGCACCTTCGCCTTGTCGATTGCGCCGATGGTGATTTCGTTCACCGTCACTCTGGGCTGCCTGACGTATCTGGCCCTGCTCTCGTGGCAAATTCTGGCCCTGACGGTACTGACCGTGGTGCTGGGCACTGGCGCGCAGTACCTGGCTCATCATTTCGGAACCCGCAGCATCATCGCAGCACGTAACGGCGAAGACGAATTGCAAAAGCACTATCAGGCCCTGTCGGCCGGTGCCAAGGAACTGCGCATCCAGCGCAAACGCCGTCAGCACATGCTTGATGAGCAGATCCATGGCGCGACCGAGCGCATCTGCCGATCCAACGTGCGCGCCGCCAACATTTTCGTCAGCGCAGAAACCTTCGGCTCGATGCTGTTCTTCGCCGTCATCGGCATCGCCATTGCCTTTCAGGCGCTATGGCCAAGCACCGAAAAGACCGTGCTGGGCGGTTTCGTGCTGGTCATGCTGTATATGAAAGGCCCGCTGGAACGCCTGATCACCGCCCTGCCCGGCATCAGCCGCGCCCAGATCGCCATGCGCCGCATCGCCGAACTGTCGTGGAAATTCTCCAGCCCCGAGCCGCACCTGCTGGTCAGCGATCGCCCCAATACGCTGGCAAACATGCAGACCCTGGAATTGCATCAACTGCGTTATGACTACCCACCCGTGGAAGGCAGCGAGTCCTTCCATCTCGGCCCGGTCAACCTGAGCATCAAACAGGGCGATATCGTATTCATTGTGGGCGAGAACGGCTGCGGCAAGACCACGCTTATCAAGTTGCTGCTAGGGCTTTACAAGCCACAGCAAGGTGAAATCCGCCTCAACGGCAAAGCGGTCATGCCAGAAGAGCTGGACGATTATCGCCAGTTGTTCACCACCATCTTTGCCGACTACCACCTGTTCGACGAACCGATGCAGGGCGAAGCGAAACTGCCTGCCGATGCGGGTAAATACCTGGAGCGTCTGGATATCGCTCACAAGGTCAGCATCCGCGATGGCGCTTTTACCACCACCGACCTGTCCACCGGCCAACGCAAGCGCCTGGCCCTGATCAATGCCTGGCTGGACGAGCGCCAGGTGCTGGTGTTCGACGAATGGGCCGCCGATCAGGACCCGGCGTTCCGCCGCGTGTTCTACACCGAGCTGTTGCCCGAACTCAAGCAGCAAGGCAAGACCATCATCGTCATCTCCCACGACGACCGGTATTTCCCGATTGCCGACCAACTGGTGCGCATGCAGGCCGGCAAGATCGACGTGGAACAGGTGCAGGCCGAACAGGTATCTGCCTGAATCCAGCCCGTTATCCATGACATGGCCCCGCCCGGCTCAGACCGCGAGCGGGGCTTTTTTTGCTCTTGGGAAACACCAGAAATGGCCTTGCGCCATCTTTTTAAAGGCAAATGTGAAAAATTCATTAAATAACTGAGAGGCATTTTCGTTCTCTTTAGCAACAAACCTGCGCGGGCATCTGTCGTCAGCCTGGCTCCCTGTAAAAAGTTGAACAGCGTCTGCTCCGATTCTGCACAAGCCAGCTTCCGGACAGGCCTGAACAACGCTCTTTGATCTCCCTGCCAATACCAACTAGAAAGAGCCACTCCATGTACACACCATCACGACTCACACCACTGAGCAAGGCCTTGCTGATCAGCCGCATGTTCCGCCCAAGACCTGCCATGGCAGCAATTGGTCTGGCGCTGAGCATGCCCATGGCCGCCCAGGTACAAGCCCAGGAAATCGAGTTCAGTATCCCGGCCCAACCGCTGAGCAGTGCCCTGAGTCAACTGGAAAGCCAGGGTGGTGTGCGCGCGGTTTATAGCCCGGCGGACGTACAAGGTAAAACCAGCGGCGCAGTACAAGGCAAGTTCACTCCGGCACAGGCAGCGGGGAAACTGCTGGCCGGAGCAGGCCTGACCTACAGCCTGCAAGGCAATGCACTGACCCTGAGTGCGCAGGACTCATCGGCGGCCATCAACCTGGCACCGACCGCGATTGACTCCCAGTCTCTGGGCACCACCACTGACGGCACCGGCTCCTACACCACCGGTGCGACCACTATCGGCAAGGGCGCAGCACAATCATTGCGTGAAACGCCGCAATCGGTCACGGTCATGACCCGTCAGGTCATGGACGACAATAACCTCACCAGCCTGAGCGAGGTGCTGGAAGACACCCCTGGCATCAGCTTCCAGTACCGTAACTTCGGTGGTCACGTGTATACCTCCCGTGGCTTCTCGCTGCTGGCGGAAAGCTTTCTGGTCGATGGCATTGGCGGCCAGGGCTACCAGATCACCGGCTGGATGCAGCCGGACATGGCGATTTATGACCGCGTTGAAGTATTGCGCGGCGCTTCGGGCCTGCTGGTGGGCGCAGGCCAACCCGGTGGTGCAGTGAATCTGGTGCGCAAGCGTCCGACCGCCGAGAACAAGTTCTCGATCACTACCCGTGCGGGCTCATGGGATCAGTACCGCGTCGACCTGGATGGCAGCGGCAAGCTCAATGATTCGGGCACTGTCCGTGGCCGCATGGTGGCCGCTTATGAAGACAACGGCTCGTATCAGGATAACCGCAACAGCCGCACGCCCCTGCTGTACGGCATCCTCGAAGCCGATGTGACCGACGACACCACGCTGACCATGAGCCTGCGTCGTCAGGAAAAGGTCATCAACGGCTACTCGATCTACGGCCTGCCGCGTTATAGCAACGGGCAGTCGCTGGATCTTTCCCGTTCGACGAACCTGGCTCCCAAATGGAACCGTCTCGAAACCTACATGAACGAAGCCTTCTTTGAAGTCGAGCATCGCTTCAACGAAAACTGGCTCAACAAGACCTCCCTGACCTACTCCGAAGGCGGATTCGATCAGGCCGTTGCATTTGCACGTGGTGCAGTCAACCCGACAACACTGGCTGGCTCACGCTTCCAGAGCACGCTGTTTCGCGATGATGAAGTCAACAGCCTGGGCTTGAACAGCCAGCTGGAAGGCAAGTTCGACGCCTTCGGCCTGTCCCATGAGGTCACTTTGGGTGCTGACTGGTCGAGACAGAGAGCAGACAACAAGAACGTCACAATCGCGACTCCCCTTGCCATCAATATCTTCGATGTCGACACCAGCTCACTTGCCAAACCGGTGAATACAGGCTGGACAAGCAATTACGTCTCGACTGAAGAACGAGCTGGCCTCTACGCCAATACCCGCATCCACCTGACCGAGCCTTTGAGCCTGGTACTGGGAGGACGCCTCAGTTGGTTCGAGTATGACTACAACGCCAAATACGGCCCGGCCCTGTCCTATGAATCCAAACAGACTCAGGAATTTACACCTTTCGCCGGCCTGATTTATGACATCAACGACAACTGGTCCTGGTATGCCAGCTATGCGGATATCTTCACCCCGCAAGCCGCTTACAGACAGGTCGGCGGCGCCCCGCTGGACCCGGCCATTGGCTCCAACTACGAAACGGGTATCAAGGGTGAACTGTTCGACAAGCGACTGAACCTGTCGATGGCTCTGTTCTATATCAAGCAGAAAGACGTGGCCTATGTCGACCAGACGACAGAAGAGCTCTGCCCAGGCGGCTCTGACAACACCTGCTACGTCCAGGGCGGCATCAAGCGCAGCAAAGGTGTTGAAATCGAAGCAAGTGGCGAAGTACTGCCAGGGCTTCAGGTCTTTGGCGGCTACACCTTCAACCAGTTGGCAAACAGTTCCGATATGGAAGTGGCCTACGAGACGCCAAAACACATGCTGCGTCTGAACACCAGCTATAACCTGCCCGGCGCCTGGAACCGTCTGACTCTGGGCGCTGGCGTATCGGCTGACTCCGGTTATACAGTACCGTCCAACGATCAACTGGGTGTTGCAGGCCGCGCCATCTGGGATGCACGCGCCTCCTGGAAGCTCGACGAGCACTGGACCGTCGCTCTGAACGCCGACAACCTGTTTGATCGCAAGTACTACACCACAGCCGTGGCTCTGGATCGCTCCAACCTGTACGGCGAACCACGCAGCTACGTCCTGACCCTGCGCGGCGACTTCTGATCCCGCTCACTGTCTGCGGATGAATCGATCCGCAGCGCACCACAAAAAGACCAGAGGCCAACCTCTGGTCTTTTTTATTTACAGAATTCACTAAATTGATTCCGACCTCATTCGTATGGATTCTTTATGAATCACGCTGAAAAAACGTGCCGTGAACAGACTGCTTTCAACGCAGCATGACCGAACGCAGTAGTTTTCACATAGCCTGGTAAAGGACGACCAGAGGCAGTGCCCCATACGGCTGTATGGTTTACCCTGCGTTACTGATCGAAGAGCCATCACTATGCAATCACGCACCCGCCCTCCACTGCCTGTCCGCCTGCTGCTCCAGCCAAGGCCTGCGATGAGAGTGGTGAGCCTTGCGCTGCTGATGGCGTTCAAGGGTGAGGCCCTGGCTCAGGAAATCGAGTTCGATATCCCCGCCCAACCCCTGAACAGCGCCCTGAATGAGCTGGGGCGCCAGGGTGATCTGCAAGTGCTGTACAACCCGGACGATATCAAGGGCAAAAGCAGCCAGACCGTGCGCGGCAGGTTCACCCCCGAGCAGGCAGCCAGAAACCTGCTCGAACAGGCCAGAGTGCCTTACAGCCTTGAAAACAACACCCTGACGCTAACCGCCATTGTGCCTCCGGTCAGCCTCAAGCCCTTGTCGATTCAGGCGCCGCCGACAGGCCTGACGACCGAAGGCTCGGGTTCTTACACCACGTCCGCAGTGAGCATCACCAAAAGCGCCCAGTCCCTGCGTGAAATTCCGCAGTCGGTGAGTGTCGTGACCCGCCAGTTGATGGACGACAAGAACCTCTACAGCCTGGAAGACGTGATGGCCCAGGCCACCGGCGTCACCTTTTCCCAGCGCAATTTCGGTTCCCATGTCTTCAGTTCCCGTGGCTTTGCCATGGAGGACGAGAGCTACACCATCGACGGCATATCCGGTCAGGGCTATAGCGTGACCGGCTGGATGACTCCCGATATGGAAATCTATGACCGGGTGGAAATCCTCCGGGGCGCTGCAGGGCTGCTGATCGGCGCAGGCAACCCCGGCGGCACGGTGAATCTGGTACGTAAACGTCCTACCGCCATACCGCAGTTTTCGATCACTACCCGCGCCGGCACCTGGGACAACTATCGGGTCGATCTGGATGGCAGCAGCAAGCTGAACGATTCAGGCAGCATTCGTGGCCGTTTCGTGGCGTCCTATGCGGATCGTGGTTACTTCATCGATGGCCTGGAGAAGTCTGCACCTCTGCTGTACGGCATCCTGGAAACCGATCTGAGTGACGACACGACCCTGGCTGTAGGTCTGCGTCGCCAGGAAGCCGACATCAAAGGATTCACCATCTTCGGCCTGCCCCGCTACAGCGATGGCGGTGCCATCGACCTGCCGCGCTCGACCTCTCTGGCTCAGGACTGGAACCGTCACCAGACCAGTACGGACGAAGTGTTCACGGAGCTGGATCATCACTTCAGCGAGAGCTGGTCGGGCACATTGTCCGCCACCCACTCCACGGGTTCATTCGAGCAGAAAGTGGCTTATGCCCAAGGCGCCATCGACCCGACGACATTGACCGGCTCCCGTATCGCCCGGACCCTGTTTCGCTCCGACCAGTTGCAAAGCAACGGCTTCGACGCGCACATGGATGGTCATTTCGAGGCCTTCGGCCTGGAGCACCAACTGACCTTCGGCGGCAACTGGTCGGAGCAGACGCGCAAGTCCAGGCAGGTCAACGTAACGTCCAACCAGCCAATCGACATCTTCAACCCCGACAACCACCTGATTGCCGAACCGGCACAGCCCGACTGGACTTCCATCACCGATTTCAGCGACAAACGCTATGGTGCCTACACCAATCTGCGCCTGCATCTCTCCGAATCGTTGAGCCTGGTCATGGGCGGTCGCCTCAGTTGGTATGACTACCAGACCCAGGCGGCAGGCGTCACCCGTAAGTCCAGGGAGGAACATGAAGTCACGCCGTTCATAGGCACGATCTACGACCTGGACCCGAACTGGTCGCTGTATGCCAGCTACACCGATATCTTTCTGCCGCAAAGCGTTTACCGGGATGCCGCTGGCAACCTGCTGGAACCGGCCATAGGCTCCAACTACGAAACCGGCATCAAGGGCGAACTGTTCGATCAGCGCCTGAACCTTTCGTTTGCGTTGTTCTACGTCAAGCAAAAGGATGTGGCCATAGAGGACAACACCCACCCTGGCGAGTGCCTGATGAACGATATCTACGGCACCTGCTACCTGAACGGCAATATCCGGCGCAGCAAGGGCTTTGAAGTAGAAGCCAGCGGCGAACCCTTGCCCGGCCTGCAAACCGTGGCGGGCTACACCTTCAATATGACCCGTGGCAGCGACGGCCAGTCCATTTCGGCCGAAACACCCCGACACCTGTTTCGCATGACCGGCAACTACACCCTGCCCGGCACCTGGAACCGTCTGACCCTCGGCGCCGGGGTTTCGGCCCAGAGCGGCTATTCGGAAGCGGAATCATCAGCAGAAATCAAAAACCCCGGCCGCGCTATCTGGGACGCCAGAGCCTCCTGGAAAATCGACGAAAACTGGAGCGTGGCCCTGAACGGCAATAACCTGCTGGATCGCAAGTATTACAAGGCGACCGGGGATGTCGACCGAGGGAATTATTACGGCGACCCGCGCAATTACATGCTCACATTGCGTGGGGAGTTTTAGAGCTGCCGAAGGCAGCAGCGGCAAGCTACAAGCTACAAGCTACAAGCTACAAGCTACAAGCTACAAGCTTTTGACTTAAAGCTTAAAGCTTGCCACTTGCCACTTGCCGCTTGCCGCTCACCTCCCCTTCAGTTCTTCTACAACCCCATCCAAAAACGCCTCCCCTATCACAATGTTGTCGTGCCGTTCCTGGATCGTGGTCGAGGAGCGCAGCCCGTTTACCGAGCATTGTTCTTCAACCACGGCTTGCGCCTTGAGGATCTGATCCGGTTCGCGGCTTTGTCCTGCCCACCAGCAATCCACTTTCACGTCCAGTGTCTTGAGGGTGAAGGCTTCGGCCAGTACGGCATTGGCGTGCAGCAGTTTGTAGCCGGTTTCGATTTCATCCTGGATCGCGATGTCCTGGAACACGCTGCGCAGGCTTTCGACGCCGATACCGGCATCCTGTGCAACCTGTTCGATCACCCGGTCAGCGATTTCACGTTCATCCTTGAGCGATACCCTGGCGCTTGCGATCAGCTCGATAACACGCTCACGGGCCAGCCCCGGCACGAACGCCACCAGACTCTGGATCAGGCTCTGAAACAGGTTCTGGTCCTGATTCCGTGCCCGGACTTCAGGGTCTTCCTCGATCCAGCTCAGGCCTGCGCAAGCCGGCAGCATCGTGTCCACCAGCGCCAGGAAGTTCACCTTGTCGCCGCCACGTTCCAGGATATGTGCGACATCGATGGCCAAGGCTCCGCCCAGGGACCAGCCCAGCAGGTTGTATGGTCCGACAGGCTGGGTGAGTCTGATCTGCTCGACGAAGTAACCGACCATTTCCTCCCATGACCTGTCGAACCAGCCCGGCACCACATAGGCCTTGTTGACCAGACCATACACCGGCCGATCTTCGCTCAGCCTGCCTGCCAGCGGGTAATAGGAGTAAGTGCCGCCGCCACCGGGCGGCAAGCAGAACAGCGGGGTTTTGTCAGACTGGCTGTTGTTCATGCGGATGACCGCAGACTTGACCTTCGCCTTGCCTGCCCGCAGGAAGTCAGCCAGTTCGCCCAGAGTCTGCATCAACAGGAAATCATGCAGTTTGATGGAGATATCGAACGCTTCGCGAATCCTGCCCGCCAGGGACACCGCCAACAGCGAGTGGCCACCAAGAGCAAAGAAATTGTCGTTGAGGCCCACACGCTCGACTTTCAGCACGTCCGCCCAGAGACCGGCAAGCCGCTCTTCCAGTTCGGTACGTGGCGCCACATAACCTTGTTGCAACTGGCTGGCATCGGGCTTTGGCAGGGCCTTGCGGTCCAGCTTGCCGTTGGCGGTCAGCGGCATGACTTCCAGCGCGACAAAGTGCGTCGGCACCATGTAATCCGGCAGCAGCGTCTTGAGGTGATCCTTCAATCCATTCGCATCCTGCGCGCCATCGTTCGCGACCCAGTAGGCTGCAAGCTGCTTGCCGCTCGGGCCGTCGATATCGATCACATGGGCTTCGCGCACGCCCGGATGTTCATTGAGCCGCGCCTCGATTTCACCCAGTTCGATGCGCAGCCCGCGGATCTTGACCTGATGGTCGATCCGGCCTGCATAGTCGATCACCCCATCGGCACCGTAGCGCGCCAGGTCGCCGGTACGATAAAGGCGACCGCCATTGGCCGAGAACGGATCGGGCACGAATCGTTCGGCAGTCAGCGCAGCACGTTGGTGATAACCCCGTGCCAGACCCACACCGCCCAGATACAACTCGGCCGCGGCACCACGGGCTGCCGGTAGCAGGCCGTCATCCAGAATGTGCATCTTGAGGTTATCGATAGGCTGGCCGATCGGCACGCTCAGGGTATCTTCCGGCGTGCAGGTCCAGTGGGTCACATCGATGGCGGCTTCGGTCGGGCCATAGAGGTTGAACAGACCGGCTTGCGGCAAACGCTTGAGCACTTGCGACGCCAGTTCAGCTGGCAAGGCCTCACCACTGCACACCACGCGGCGCAGGCTGTGGCAGTTTTCCACCTGCTCATGGGTCATGAAGGCCTGAAGCATCGAGGGTACGAAGTGCAGGGTCGTGACGTTGTAGCGGGTAATGGTCTGCACCAGACGCTCAGGGTCCCGATGATCCCCCGGCAAGGCTATCGCCAGACGTGCGCCGGTGAGCAGCGGCCAGAAGAACTCCCAGACCGAAACGTCGAAACTGAACGGGGTTTTCTGCAACACGGTGTCGCTGGCATCCAGCCCGTAGGCTTTCTGCATCCAGTGCAGCCGGTTGACCAGGGCGCGATGGCTATTGCCAGCGCCTTTGGGTTTACCCGTCGAGCCTGAGGTGTAGATCACATACGCCAGGTTTTCGGGATGGGTGCGATTGACCGGGTTGTCCTGACTGTAAGCCTCCAGCCAGTCGCCTTCCTGATCCAGGCACAACGACTGAACATGATCAGGCACCGGCAGGCCTTGCAGCAACGAAGTCTGGGTCAGCAACAGGCCAATGCCGCTGTCAGCCAGCATATAGGCCAGACGATCCTGCGGATAATCCGGGTCCAGCGGCACATAAGCCCCACCGGCCTTGATAATCGCCAGCAAGCCGATCACCAGTTCCAGGCTGCGCTCGACGCAGATCCCCACCAGCGCATCAGGACCGATACCCGACTCGCGCAGTTTGTGAGCCAACTGGTTGGCGCGTGCGTTCAGTTGCGCATAGCTCATCTGCTGATTGTCGAAGATCAGCGCCGGAGCATCGGGGGTCGCCAGCACCTGGGCTTCGATCAGGGTTTGTACGCACCGCTCGCCCGGGAACTCGGCAGAGGTGGCGTTCCATTCGTGCAGAATCTGTTGCTGCTCCTGTTCATCCAGCAACGACAGCTCGCCGATGGCAGCAGCCGGATCACGCACCAGCGCCTGAAGCAGGTGCTGGAAGTGGGTTGCCAGTTGCGTCACCACGTCTTCACTGAAGTACTGACGGGCGTAGCTCAGGCGCAGGGACAGCGTCTCGCCCAGATTCACCACCAGGGTCAGCGGGTAATGCGTCTGTTCCTGGTTGATCAGGCCACTGAAGGCCAGGCCGTCCGGCGACGCCTGTTGCAGGGCTTCGGACACCGGGTAGTTCTCGAACACCAGAATGTTGTCGAACAACGCCTCGCCGCCGCTGGCCGCCAGACGCTGGATTTCGTACAGCGGTGTATGTTCGTACTCGCGCAAGGCAATGTTCTTGGCCTGCACCTGCTGCACCCAGTCCGCCACTGTCTGCTCAGGACGTGGGCTGGCGATGACCGGCAAGGTATTGATGAACAGGCCAAGTTGCTCTTCGACACCCGGCAAGTCCGCCGGGCGTCCTGCCACGGTTGCGCCAAAGGTCACGCTGGATTGCCCGGTGTAGCGCTGCAACAGCAGCAGCCATGCCGATTGCACCAGAGTGTTGAGCGTCACGCGCTGCTCGCGGGCAAACTCGCTCAGGCGCTGGGTGCCAACAGCATCGATCAGGTGGAAGTAATCGCCATAACCCTGCCCGCCTGCACTGGATTTAAGCGCCTGGACCAGACGGGTCGGCTCGTCCAGTTCAGCCACCTGTTCCGTCCAGAAGCGCTCGCTGGCCTGTGCATCCTGGCGTTGCAGCCATTCGATGTAATCGCGATAACGGCTACCCTGTTGTGGCATTGGCTGACCGCTGTAGCGTTGCAGCACTTCGCCCAACAGACGCGAACTGCTCCAGCCGTCCATGAGGATGTGATGGCTGGTGTAGATCAGGTGATGAGTGTTGTCGCCGGTGCGTAATACCGCCAGACGCAAGAGCGGCCCCTGAGCCAGATAGAAACCTTTCTGCCGATCCGTTTGTGCCCAGTTATCCAGCCAGACAGAGGATTGCCCCTGAGCATCCAGCTCGACAAACGGCACGTTCACTGTGCGCTGCACTACTTGCAGCGAGTGTTCCAGATGGCTGACGAATCCGCTGCGCAACACTTCATGAGCATCCACTGTCGCCTGCCACGCCGCCTGGAAGCGCCCGACTTCAAGACCGGCCACATCGACGCGCATCTGGTTGATGTAGTTGCCCGCCTCTTCCTCGAACAGAGTGTGGAACAGCATGCCTTGCTGCATCGGCGAGAGCGGGTAGATGTCTTCGATTTCACGCGGATTGATCGACAGTTGCCCCAGTTGTTTCTGGCTCAAACGGGCCAGCGGGAAGTCGGACGGGGTAATGCCGCTCGCGCCCTCGGTGGTGCAATGGGCGATCAGTTGCTGCAATTCCCGGGCGTATTCATCGGCCAGGCGCTGCACGGTATCGGGCTCGAAAACCGCCGCGCTGAAACTCCAGCTCAGGCGCAACTCGCCGTTGTAGACCTGACCATTGATACTGATCGGGGCCGCCAGCGGGGCCTCACTGCTCTGGGACGTGCCACTGCTTTCCCCCGAGGGTGCGAACAGCGCATCGCTGGCATCGAAACTGCCATCGAACTGGCCCAGGTAATTGAAGACAATGCTGCCCTGCGCCAGTTGTTGCAGGCTCTGCCGCACAGGTTCTGCGCCGAGATAACGCAACACGCCGTAACCGATGCCCTTGTTGGGGATGGCACGCAGTTGCTCCTTGATCGACATGATCGAATCGGCAAGCTCCGCATGCGGAGTGAGCCTGACCGGATACAGGCTGCTGAACCAGCCAACGGTGCGGCTCAGGTCAATGTCGTCGAACAGGTCTTCGCGACCATGGCCTTCCAGCCTGATCAAGGCATCGGGCTGGCCAGTCCAGCGGCTGATCACACGGGCCAGCGCGGTCAGCAGCAGGTCGTTGATCTGGGTGCGATAGGCGGCCGGAGCGTCCTGTAGCAATTGCCGTGTCAGGTCGCCGTTCAAGTGAGTGGTCACGGAGGTGGCGTGTTTCTGCTGCTGCCCGCCGTCCGGATGGTCGACCGGCAAGGCATCGCTGACGTCCTGCAACTGCGCTTGCCAGTAAGCCAGCTCCGACGCCAGCGCCGGACTTTGGGCGTAAGTGTGCAACTGCTCAGCCCAGGCCTTGAGGGAACTGGTCTTGGTCGGCAACGCCAGAGCCTTGCCGGTATTCAGCGCAACGTAAGCCTGTTGCAGGTCTTCCAGCAATACACGCCACGACACGCCGTCCACTACCAAGTGATGGATGACCAGCAGCAGACGCTGTTCGCCTTCGGGCAGGCTCACCAGCACTGCTCGCAGCAGCGGGCCATTCTTCAGGTCCAGGCTGCGCTGGGCTTCGTCGGCCAGTTCGGTCAGGCGCGACAGATCGTCCAGCTCATGCACCCACAGCAGGTCGCGGGTGGACAGCGGCCCGAAGGTCGCCTGCCACTCGCCATCCTGTTGGGCAAAGCCCAGGCGCAGAGCGTCATGCTGCTCGATCAAGGCTTGCAAGGCCGCCAGCAGATGACTGGCTTCCAGCGGGCTGTTGGGCTTGAGCATCACCGACTGGTTCCAGTGATGGCGCTCGGGAATGTTCATCTCGAAGAAACGTGCCTGGATCGGCAGCAGCGGCAGGTTTCCGCTGACCTGCTCGACCACCGCAGCAGGCTTCTTCTGGATCAGCTTGGCCACCGTCGCCAACTGGGCGATGGTCTGTTTCTCGAACAGTTGCTTGGGGCTCAGCTTGAGGCCCTGACGCTTGGCGCGGGCGATGATTTGCAGGCTGAGGATCGAATCCCCGCCCAGCTCGAAGAAGTTGTCGGTCGTGCCGACTTTCTCCAGCTTGAGTACATCGGCCCAGACGGCGGCGAGCTTTTCCTCGATCTCGCCGACCGGTGCGGTATAGCGCTGTTTGACCACGCCCGGCTTGGGCAGCGCACGCTTGTCCAGCTTGCCGTTGGCGGTCAGCGGCAGGCGTTCCAGCACCACGAACTGCGCAGGCACCAGGTATTCCGGCAGGCTGGCGGTCAATTGTTCACGCAGGGCTTCCACTTCCAGCTTCGTACCCGCCGTTGGCACGCAATAGGCCACCAGTTGCAGGCGGGATTCGTCGCTTTCCAGCGGCAAGGCCAGCACCACGGCTTCGGCCACGCCATCCAGCGCTTGCAGCACCTGGCCGACCTCACCCGGCTCGACCCGATAGCCGCGAATCTTTACCTGATCGTCGGCACGGCCCAGATATTCCAACAAACCGTCTACCCGGCGCGCACGGTCACCGGCGCGATACAGACGCTCGCCATCGCCTTCCGGGTCCGGCACGAAACGCTCGGCAGTCATGGCCGCGCGTCCCAGATAACCTTGAGCCAGGCCGCGACCACCCAGATACAACTCACCGGCCACCCGCTCGGCCATCGGGTTCAGCCAGGCGTCCAGCACCCGCGCCTTGCCGTTGGCCAGGGGTTGTCCCACGGGCACGCTGCGGCAGGCCTCGAGTTTTTCCTGCACCTCATGGGTCAGAATACCCACCGTGGTTTCGGTCGGGCCGTAGTGGTTGACGATCCTGCAACCCGGTTTGAGGGTTCTGATCTGTTCGATCAAGGCCCAGGAACTGGCCTCGCCACCCAGAATCAGCATCTGCTCCGGCAGCACATCGGAGGACCTTGCCGCCTGCAATAAGCCTTGCAGGTGGCTCGGCACGATCTTCAACACTGCCACCTGATGCTCGGCCATGTACGCGGCGAAACCATCGGGATCGAATGCCTGTTCATGGGACAGCAAATGCAGTTGACGACCGGATGCTAGGGCGCCGAACAACAGCGTATGCCCAAGGTCCGCAGCCACGGTGGACACCATGGCCATGCTCGCCTCGGCGCTCAGAGAAAGACGCTGGAGCACGCCTTGCAGATAGTTGGCCAGCGCGCCATGGCTGATGACCACGCCTTTGGGCTGCCCGGTGGAGCCGGAGGTGTAGATGATGTAGGCCGGTTGCTGCGCCAGCACTTGAATATTCAACGGGCTTTTATCGACATCGGCCCACAGGCTGGCGTCATAGGCCAGCACCGGGCAGACACCCAGGCTGGCAGCCTTGTCATCGCCTCGGGCGTGGATCAGCAGCACCGCGCCGCTGTCTCTGGCCAGTTGCTGCAAGCGCTCGGCAGGTTGCTGGGTATCCAGCGGCAGGTAAACCGCACCCAGTTTCAGCACAGCCAGCAGACTGACCACCCACTCCACCGAACGGTCCTGACACAGCGCCACGGTCATGCCAGAGGCAATGCCTTCGCCTTGCAGATAACGGGCGAACTGGCTGGAGCGCTGTTCCAGCTCGTCATAGCTCAGCACTTGCTGACCAACACGCAATGCCGGCTTGCCCTGCCCGGCTTGCAGGCCTTTTTGCCACAGGGTCAGGAAATCGGAACTGGCGAAATCGGCAGTTCGAGGTGCAGCCGGAGCCGTGACGGCAAGCGGATGATCCGCCAGGCGCTCGCCGGAATGCGCCACCAGCGCTTCCAGCACGTCATGCAACGACGCCGCGATACGCTCGATGGTCGAAGCCTCGAACAGGTCGGTGGCGTAGGTGAAATAACCGCGCAACCCCGACGGGGTGTCGGTGAAGTCAAAGGCCAGGTCGAAACGCGCATCACCGCCGCCCACCGGGAACTCGGCCACGGTCAGCCCGGCCACCGCCGTACCGGCGTTGCCTTGATCACCGGCAAAGACATGCTGGTTGATCTTGAACTGGAACAGCGGGTTGTGGCCCAGATTACGCTCGGGGGCCAAGGCATCCACCAGATGCTCGAACGGCAACTCCTGATGGGACTGCGCCCCCATCACCACGTTCTTGACCTGATCCAGCAGCTCGACGAAGGTCTGGCGCTCATCCACCTGAATGCGCAGCACGTGGGTATTGATGAAGAAGCCGATCAGACCTTCCAGTTCATTGCGGGTACGACCGGCATTGGGCGCGCCGATGCGGATATCGGCCTGACCGCTGTAGCGCGACAACACCACCGACAGCGCGGCCAGGGTCAGCATGAATACGGTCTGGCCGTTGTTGCGCGCCAGAATCTTGAGCCGGGCGGAAAGTTTTTCCGGCAGGTCTGCCCGCACAATGGCACCGCGATAGCTCGGCTGGACAGGCCGTTCATGGTCCAGCGGCAATTCCAGCAATGGATGCTCGGTGCCCAGTTGTTGCTTCCAGTATTCGAGTTGACGCTCACCCTCGCCGGCTTCCAGCCAGGCGCGCTGCCAGATGGCGTAGTCGGCATATTGAATCGCCAGTGGCGGCAATTGAGCAGGCTGTCCGGCGACCTGCGCCTGATAGAGCTGAACGAATTCACGAATCAGCAACTCACCCGACCAGCCATCGGAGACCACGTGATGCATGCACACGGTCAACACATGCTCGGCGTCGTTCAGGCGGAACAGTTTCACCCGCAGCAGCGTGCCGCTCAGCAGATCAAAGGGCGCCTGCAATTCGGCTTTGACCTGCGCCTCAATGTCGTCGTGGCTGGCATAGGCGACGTCCAGTGCGACGGTCGCCTGTTCAAGGATTTCCTGATGAAACTCGCCGTCTACCGATACGAATCGGGTGCGCAGGGTTTCATGGCGCTGCACCAGCAGTTCAAGAGCCTGCGCCAGGGAGCGCTCATCCAGCGGGCCATTCAGACGCACAGCCAGCGGAACGTTGTAGGCGATATTGCCCGGCTCCAGTTGCCAGAGGAACAGCATGCGCTGCTGGGCGTATGACAACGGGATACGTTGCACGTCATGGCGGGTTACCGCGATGGGCAACAACCTGAAGCTTTGCCCGGTCTCGCTCATCTTGGCGAGGATCTGGCGACGCTGCTCCACGGGCAAACCGACGAAGCGCTGGGCAATACGTTCTGCTGCAGACTTGTCCATGTCAGATACCCGCCATTTCATTCATCATTTTTTCGATATCGGACAAACCGTCCTCGGTCAGCGACAAGCCGCTGTTTTCAAATGCCTGGATAAATTCGTTCAATTGCGGCTTCTCGAAAATAAGGCGCAGAGGGACATCGATCCCCAGGCCCGAGTGGATTCTGGAAATGAGCTGGGCCGCCAAGAGCGAGTGCCCGCCCAGCTCGAAAAAGTCATCAGTCAGGCCGACACGCTCGACCTTCAGCACCTGCGCCCAGATCTCGGCGATCTGCCGCTCCTGCTCGGTAGACGGCGCGACATAGCTGCGCTGCAACTGGCTGGCATCGGGCTTGGGCAGAGCCTTGCGGTCCAGCTTGCCGTTGGGGGTCAGCGGCATATGCTGCAAGCAGACGAAGTGGCTCGGCACCATGTAATCCGGCAGACCGGCCCGCAAATGCGCCTTCAGTTCATCGCGCAGGGTGTTGGGGTCTTGCCCCTCCTCGGCGGGAACCAGATAAGCCACCAGTTGCTTGCCCGCCGGCCCGTCGATATCGATGACCACCCCTTCATGCACGCCTGGGTGTTCCTGCAGGCTGGCTTCGATTTCACCCAGTTCGATACGGAAACCGCGAATCTTCACCTGATGGTCCAGGCGCCCGACGTACTCGATCACACCGTCGGCGTGATAGCGCGTCAGGTCGCCGGTGCGGTACAGCCGCGAACCGGGCGGGCCGAACGGATCGGGAATGAAGCGCTCGGCGGTCAACGCAGCACGCTGGTGATAACCGCGAGCCAGGCCATCGCCACCGATCAGCAGCTCGCCTCGGGTGCCGATCGGCAACACATTGATATCGTCACTGACGATGTGCAGACGGGTATTGGCCAAAGGCCGGCCCAGCCAGATATCGTCACTGCGGGTCAGGTAATGGCGCGCCGACCAGATGGTGGTTTCCGTCGGCCCGTAGACGTTCCAGACATGCCCGGCCTGATCGATCAGCCGTTGGGCCAGCTCGACGCTCAAGGCCTCGCCGCCACACAGCAGAGTCTTGCCGTGCAAGGCGCCTGCCGGAGCGCTGTCCAGCAGCATGCGCCAGGTAGACGGTGTGGCCTGGATCACGCTGACAACCTGTTGCTCGATCACCGCCAGCAAGGCTTGCGGGTCCTTGTTTTCATCAGGGCGCAACAGCACCACCGAAGCTCCGCGCATCAGCGGCAGGTACAGCTCCAACCCGGCGATATCGAACGACAGCGAAGTCAAGGACAGGACTTTATCTTGAGCATTCAGCCCCGGCTGCTCCGCCATGCTATGGAGGAAGTTGACCAGCGCCTGATGGCCGATGGTCACGCCTTTTGGCAGACCGGTGGAGCCGGAGGTGTAGATCACATAGGCCAGGTTTTGCGGATGCGCCGGGTTGATCGGGTTCTCGTCGCTGTAGCCTGCCAGCCACTCACCGGCCTGATCCAGGCACAGGCTCTGGACAGATGCCGGGATCGGCAGACGCTCGCGCAGCGCCGTCTGGGTCAGCAGCAATTGCAGGCCGCTGTCTTCGATCATGTAGGCCAGACGGTCCTGAGGGAAATCCGGGTCCAGCGGCACATAGGCGCCGCCCGCCTTGAGGATTGCCAGCAGACCGACTACCTGCTCCAGGCTGCGCTGCACCGCGACACCCACCAGCACATCCGGGCCGACGCCCAGTTCGCGAAGCTTGTGGGCCAGTTGGTTGGCGCGGCTGTTGAGCTGGCGATAGGTCAGTTGTTCATTGCCGAGAACCAATGCCACCGCATCCGGCGTGTCCTGAACCTGAGCCTCGATCAGTGCCGGCAGGCATTGCTCGCTCGGGTAAGCGGCGGCGCTGTGGTTCCAGCCTTGCAGAATCTGCTGACGCTCGGCCTCGCTTTGCATCGGCAGTTCGCTGACCCGCTGGCGGGTGTTGATGCAGATGGCTTTCAGCAAGCTCAGCCAGTGCTCGGCCATACGCTCGATGGTCGCACTGTCGAACAGCGCGGTCGCGTAAGTCAGACCTACGCTCACGCCATCGGCATGCTCCGTGGTGCCAAGGCTCAGGTCGAACTGCGCCGCATGGCTGTCCGACTCAAGGCCCTGAACACTCAGCCCGGACAACTCACGAACCTCGGCATTGCCTTGGGTCTGGTGATTGAACATCACCTGGAACAACGGGCTATGGCTCAGGCTGCGCTGTGGCTGCAAGGCTTCCACCAGTTGCTCGAATGGCAGTTCCTGATGGGCCTGAGCCTGTAAGGCCGTCTGCCTGACCTGCTGCAACAGCTCGCTGAACGTGGTGTGCAGGTCGAACCCGGCGCGCAGCACCTGAGTGTTGACGAAGAAGCCAATCAAACCTTCGGTTTCAGCACGGGTACGGTTGGCAATCGGCACACCGACCCGAATATCGTTTTGTCCCGAATGGCGATGCAGCAGGCTCTGGAAAGAGGCCAGCAGCAACATGAACAGCGTCACGCCTTCCTGACGCGCCACGTTTCTGAGGCTATCCACCAGACCGTTTTCCAGCTCAAGGCCGAATCTTGCACCAGCATGGCTTTGCACGACGGGCCTTGGCCGGTCCGCAGGCAATTCCAGAATCGGCTGCTCGTCGCCCAGCTGTTCTTTCCAGTACGCCAGTTGACGGGCCTGTTCACCCGCCTCCATCCAGGTGCGCTGCCACAGGGCGTAATCGGCGTACTGAATCGCCAGTTCACCCAGATCGACTTCATGCCCCTGGCTGTAGCCTTCGTACAGGCGCACCAGCTCATCGACCATGATCGGCATCGACCAGCCATCGGAGACGATATGGTGCTGGGTCAGAACCAGCACATGCTCGTTCTCGCCCAGGTTAAGCAGCTTGACCCGCAAAAGCGGCCCTTGCTCCAGATCGAAGGAACGCTGCACTTCCTGTTGCACGCAGGCTTGCAGTGTCTGCCCCGCAGGCACGTGTTCGACAGGCAGGGTGAACAGCGACGCAGGATGCACGATCTGTACAGCCTGCTCGCCGTTCTGGCGGAAGGTCGTGCGCAGGGTTTCATGACGGGCAATCAGGACCGTAAAGCTCTGCTCCAAAGCCTCGATATCCAGCGACCCGCTCAGGCGCAAGGCCGCAGGCATGTTGTACGCGGTGCTTTCCGGCTCCAGTTGCCAGAGGAACCACTGACGTTGCTGGGCATAGGACAAGCCCAGCGGCTGGCTTCGGTCTGCTTTAACGAATCCTGGAGCCTTGCTGCTCTGGCCCTGATCCGCAGCCTGAGCAAAACTGGCCAGACTCTGAGCTTCAAACAGGTTACGCAATGACAGTTCGAGGTTCAGCTGCTGACGAATCCGGGAAATCACCTGAGTTGCCAGCAGCGAGTGGCCGCCCAGCTCGAAGAAGTTGTCGTTCAAACCAACCCGCTCGACTTTCAGCACGTCTGCCCAGATGGCTGCCAGTTGCTGCTCCAGTTCGCTTTGCGGCGCCACATAGCTGTTCTGCAACTGGCTGGCATCCGGTTTCGGCAAGGCCTTGCGGTCCAGCTTGCCGTTGCCGGTCAGCGGCATGGCGTCCAGCAACACGAAATGAGTCGGCACCATGTAATCCGGCAGATGCGCCTTGAGTTCGGCTTTCAGTTCTTCGCGCAGGGTTTGCGGATCGCTGCTTGAATCCTGAGGCACCAGATACGCCGCCAGTTGCCCGTCCAGCGCCAGCACGGTGACTTCGCGAACGCTGGCCTGAGCCAGCAGGCGCGTCTCGATTTCACCCAGTTCGATACGGAAGCCGCGAATCTTCACTTGATGGTCGATACGTCCGGCGTACTCGATTACCCCTTCGGCGCGATAGCGGGCCAGGTCGCCAGTGCGATACAGGCGACCGCCGTCCTGAGAGAACGGGTCCGGCACGAAGCGTTCGGCCGTCAGGGCTGCGCGATTGTGATAACCCCGCGCCAGACCGGCATGACCGATATGCAGTTCGCCACTGCAACCCAGCGCTACCGGGTTGAAATCCGCGTCCAGCACGTACCAGGACAGATCAGGAATCGCCTCGCCAATCGGGCTGGCGGCACTCAGGGTGTCGGCCTGGGTGATCGGGCGATAGGTCACGTGAACCGTGGTTTCGGTGATGCCGTACATATTGATCAGTTGCGGGCTTTGGTCGCCAAAACGTTCAAACCATGGAGCAAGACTTGCCACATCCAGCGCTTCGCCACCGAAGATCACCGAGCGCAGGGCCAGAGCTTTTTCGCTGTCGCACGCCACCCGCATCAACTGCTTGAACGCCGATGGCGTCTGGTTCAGCACCGTGACGTTTTCCTGCGCCAGCAAGGCATGGAAATCTTCCGGCGAACGGCTGACGTCGCGAGGCACGATGACCAGGCGACCGCCGTGCAGCAATGCGCCGAAAATCTCCCAGACCGAGAAGTCGAAGGCGTAGGAATGGAACAGCGTCCAGACATCCTGATCGTCAAACTTGAACCAGTCATCGGTGGCGGCAAACAGGCGCATCAGGTTGTGATGCGGCAACAGCGTGCCTTTCGGTTTGCCAGTCGAACCCGAGGTGTAGATCACGTAGGCCAGGTTATCCGGCGTCGTCAGGTTGACCGGGTTGCTGTCGGCATAGCCTTCCAGCGAATCGCTCAGCGACAGGGTCTGCACCTGCAGCGGCAGCGGCAGGCTGGCCAGCAGGTGATCCTGGGTCAGCAGCAAAGTAATGCCGCTGTCGTCCATCAGGTAGTTCAGGCGCTCAGATGGGGAATCCGGGTCCAGCGGCACATAGGCGCCACCGGCCTTGAGGATCGCTAGCAGGCCGACGATCATTTCCAGGCTGCGCTCCACCGCCAGACCGACCCGCACGTCCGGACCAACGCCCTGCTCGCGCAGCTTGTGAGCCAGCTGGTTGGCGCGACGGTTCAGTGCATCGTAGGTCAGTTGCTCATTGCCCAGAGTCAGGGCAATGGCCTGCGGTACGCGAGCGGCCTGGGTTTCGATCACTTGATGGGCACACTGCTCGCTGGGGTAAACCGCCGCATCACGGTTCCAGTCCTGCAATGTTTGCTCACGTTCGGCAGCGCTCAGCAAGGGCAGGTCCGCAATCCGCTGATGGAGATTAGCCGTCATGGCGTGCAGCACATTGCGCCAGTGCTCGGCCATGCGCTCGATGGTGGCGGCATCGAACAGGTCAGTGGCGTAGATCAGCGAAGCACCCAGGCCGTCTTCCCGCTCGCAGGTATCCAGGGTCAGGTCGAACTGCGCGGTGTGCTTGTCCGACACCTGATATTCCAGACGCAAGCCGGGCAACTGGCGGGCCTCGTTCCGGCCTTGGGTCTGATGGTTATAGGCAACCTGAAACAACGGGCTGCGACTCAAGTCACGCTCCGGCTGCAAGGCTTCCACCAGTTGCTCGAATGGCAGGTCCTGATGAGCCTGAGCCTGCAAGGCAGTCTGCTTGATCTGCTGCAACAACTGGACAACCGTTGTCTGCGGATCGAACTCTGCCTTGAGCACCTGGGTGTTGACGAAAAAGCCGATCAGGCCCTCGGTTTCGGCGCGGTTGCGGTTGGCAATCGGCACGCCGACACGTACATCGCTTTGCCCGGTGTAGCGATGCAGCAGGGTCTGGAACGACGCCAGCAACAGCATGAACAAGGTAACGCCCTGTTGCCGCGCCACGTCCTTCAAACGGCCCAGCAATGTGCTATCCAGTTCGACATTGAGGCGTGCGCCGCCATAGGTCCGCACGGCCGGGCGTGGACGATCGGTGGGCAGTTCAAGCACTGGCGGCTGGTCGCCCAACTGGTTTTTCCAATAGGTCAGCTGGCGCTCCTGCTCACCCATCTCCAGCCAGTTACGTTGCCAGAGCGCATAGTCGGCGTACTGGATCGGCAGCGCGGCCAGTTCCGGCTCGCGTCCCTGGCTGCAGGCTTCGTAAAAGCGCAGCAGCTCATCGACCATGATCGGCATCGACCAACCATCTGAGACGATATGGTGCTGGGTCAGGACCAACACATGCTCGTCATCGCTCAAGCTCAATAGCTTGACCCGCAAGAGCGGCCCTTGTTGCAGATCGAAGGGCCGTTGCACTTCCTGTTCGACGTACGTCTCGACCGTTTCACCGCTCTGAAGCCGGTCCACGCTCAGGGCGAAAGCGCCAGCCGGATGAACCACTTGAAGGGCGTTATCGCCTTGCTGCTCGAAGGTCGTGCGCAGGGTTTCATGACGGGCGATCAAGTGCTCGACACTGCGGCGCAAGGCCTCGACATTCAGGGTGCCGTGCAGGCGCAGGGCCAGGGGGATGTTGTAGGCGGCGCTTTGTGGCTCAAGCTGCCAGATGATCCATTGCCGCTGCTGGGCGAAAGAGAGCGCAGAACCTTCCTGCGACTCTCTCTTGAAGATTGGCGTGACGGCGTAGAGATTCACCCCCTGTCGCTTCAGCAGTACCGCCAGCGCCTTGCGTTCACGGGCGGACAGCGATTTTACGGACTCAAGCAACTCTTGCACGGGGGTATCTCCTGCTAAGCAATCAAATTATCAATTTCCTCCGCTGATAAACGTTTGAGTGCCTCTAGCGATTTAGTCAATTCGTCCAGTGCAGGGTCACTTTTGCCATTTTTTTGCTCGATCACGGCAACCAGACCCGCCACACAAGGTTGTTCGAACAACTCTTTGAGCGAAACCTCGTGCTGCAATTGCTCGCGCACACGGACCAGCACCTGCACCGCCACCAGCGAATGACCGCCCAGCTCGAAGAAGTTGTCATTCAGCCCGACTCGCTCGACTTTCAGCACGTCCGCCCAGATGGCTGCCAGTTGCTGCTCCAGCTCGCTTTCGGGCGCCACATAGCTGTTCTGCAACTGGCTGGCATCCGGTTTCGGCAAGGCCTTGCGATCCAGTTTGCCGTTGCCGGTCAGCGGCATGGCGTCCAGCACCACGAAATGGGTAGGCACCATGTAATCCGGCAGATGCGCCTTGAGTTCGGCTTTCAGTTCTTCGCGCAGGGTTTGCGGATCGCTGCTTGAATCCTGAGGCACCAGATACGCCGCCAGTTGCCCGTCCAGCGCCAGCACGGTGACTTCGCGAACGCTGGCCTGAGCCAGCAGGCGCGCCTCGATTTCACCCAGTTCGATACGGAAGCCGCGAATCTTCACCTGATGGTCGATACGTCCGGCGTACTCGATTACCCCTTCGGCGCGATAGCGGGCCAGGTCGCCGGTGCGATACAAGCGGCCGCCGTCCTGGGAGAACGGGTCTGGCACGAAGCGTTCGGCCGTCAGGGCTGCACGGTTGTGATAACCCCGCGCCAGACCGGCATGGCCGATATGCAGTTCGCCACTGCAACCCAGCGCTACCGGGTTGAAGTCCGCGTCCAGCACGTACCAGGACAGATCAGGAATCGCCTCGCCAATCGGGCTGGCGGCACTCAGGGTGTCTGCCTGGCTGATCGGGCGATAGGTCACGTGAACCGTGGTTTCAGTGATGCCGTACATATTGATCAGTTGCGGGCTCTGGTCGCCAAAGCGCTCGAACCATGGAGCAAGACTTGCCACGTCCAGCGCTTCGCCACCGAAGATCACCGAGCGCAGGGCCAGAGCTTTTTCGCTGTCGCACGCCACCCGCATCAACTGCTTGAACGCCGACGGCGTCTGGTTCAGCACCGTGACGTTTTCCTGCGCCAGCAAGGCATGGAAATCTTCCGGCGAGCGGCTGACGTCGCGAGGCACGATCACCAGGCGACCGCCGTGCAACAACGCGCCAAAAATCTCCCAGACCGAGAAGTCGAAGGCGTAGGAATGGAACAGCGTCCAGACATCCTGATCGTCAAACTTGAACCAGTCATCGGTGGCGGCAAACAGGCGCATCAGGTTGTGATGCGGCAACAGCGTGCCTTTCGGTTTGCCAGTCGAACCCGAGGTGTAGATCACGTAGGCCAGGTTATCCGGCGTCGTCAGGTTGACCAGGTTGCTGTCGGCATAGCCTTCCAGCGAATCGCTCAGCGACAGGGTCTGCACCTGCGGCGGCAGCGGCAGGCTGGCCAGCAGGTGATCCTGGGTCAGCAGCAAAGTAATGCCGCTGTCGTCCATCAGGTAGTTCAGGCGCTCAGATGGGGAATCCGGGTCCAGCGGCACATAGGCGCCACCGGCCTTGAGGATCGCTAGCAGGCCGACGATCATTTCCAGGCTGCGCTCCACCGCCAGACCGACCCGCACATCCGGGCCAACGCCCTGCTCGCGCAGTTTGTGAGCCAGCTGGTTGGCGCGACGGTTCAGTGCGTCGTAAGTCAGTTGCTCATTGCCCAGAGTCAAGGCAATGGCCTGAGGCACACGAGCGGCCTGGGTTTCGATCAACTGGTGAGCGCACTGCGCGCTTGGCCACGCCTGCACGGCTTGCGTCCAGCCGGTGGGCAATGCCAGTTCGCCCAACGAGGCCGATGGTGCAGCGCTCAGGGTTTGCAGCAAGTGATCGAAATGGCTGGCCAGTTGCGCCACGGCCTCTGCACCAAAGTGCTGGCAGTCGTAGCTGAAACGTACCGACAGCACATCGGCAGCCTCGACAACCAGCGTCAGCGGATAATGCGCCTGTTCCTGATTGTGCAACCCACTGAAAGCCAAGCCTGCCGGGGCCTGTTGCAAGGCTTCGGACACCGGGTAGTTCTCGAACACCAGAATATTGTCGAACAACGCCTCGCCGCCGCTGGCCGCCAGACGCTGGATTTCGTACAGCGGCGTGTGCTCAAACTCGCGCAGGGCAAGGTTCTTGGCCTGCACGTGCTGCACCCAGTCAGCGACGGTCTGTTCAGGTCGCGGGCTGGCGATGACCGGCAAGGTATTGATGAACAGGCCAAGCTGCTCTTCAACCCCTGGCAAGTCCGCCGGGCGTCCTGCCACGGTTGCGCCAAAGGTCACGCTGGCTTGACCGGTGTAGCGCTGCAACAGCAACAGCCACGCCGATTGCACCAAGGTGTTGAGCGTCACGCGCTGCTCGCGGGCAAACTCGCTCAGGCGCTGGGTGCCGACAGCATCGATCAGGTGGAAGTAATCGCCATAACCCTGCCCGCCTGCACTGGATTTAAGCGCCTGGACCAGACGGGTCGGCTCGTCCAGTTCGGCCACCTGTTCCGTCCAGAAGCGCTCGCTGGCCTGGGCATCCTGGCGTTGCAGCCATTCGATGTAATCGCGATAACGGCTACCCTGCTGTGGCAGCGGCTGGCCGCTGTAGCGTTGCAGCACTTCACCCAACAGGCGCGAACTGCTCCAGCCGTCCATGAGGATGTGATGGCTGGTGTAGATCAGGTGATGGGTATTGTCCGTCGTACGCAGCAGCGCCAGACGCAACAATGGCCCCTGGGTCAGATCGAAGCCTTTCTGGCGGTCAGCCTGCGCCCAGTCATCCAGCCATGTCGCCTGTTGTCCGCGAGCGTCCAGCTCAATGAACGGCAGGGTTGCCTGGCGCTGCACCACTTGCAGCGAGTGCTCAAGATGGCTGACGAATGCACTGCGCAGCACCTCATGAGCATCCACAGAAGCTTGCCAGGCAGCCTTGAAGCGTTCGACGTCCAGCCCCGACACATCGACGCGCAACTGGTTGATGTAGTTGCCTGCTTCATGCTCGAAAAGGCTATGGAACAACATGCCTTGCTGCATCGGTGCCAGCGGGTAGATATCGTCGATATTTGCGGCGGCAATCGGCAAGCGGTCCAACTGCGCCTGAGTCAGGGCCGCCAGCGGGAAGTCCGATGGCGTAACGCCCTGCTGGCCATTGAGGCAGTGTTCGATGACCTCTGTCAGCGCCTGCTCGTACTGACGCGCCAGAGCCTCGATGGTCGAAGCCTGATAGACCTCGGCACTGAATGCCCAGTCCAGTTGCAACTGTCCATCGAATACCTGGCCATTGATGCTCAGCCAGTTGCTCAACGGCCCGTCTTCACTCAAGGCATGGCCGCAGCTGTCCGCGCTCGGCACAAACAATGCGCCGTCACGTTCACTGAAGCTGCCGTCGAATTGTCCCAGGTAGTTGAAGGTGACCTGCGCTTGCGGCAAGGCAGCCAGTTCACGACCAAAACCGGCATCGCCCAGATAACGCAGAACGCCATAGCCGACGCCTTTGTTCGGCACGGCCCGCAATTGCTCCTTGATGCCGCAGATGCTGGCGCCCGTATCGGCCTGCGATGTCACCTTGACCGGGAACAGGCTGCTGAACCAGCCGACAGTGCGGCTCAGGTCCATATCGTCAAACAGGTCTTCGCGGCCGTGGCCTTCAAGCTGGATCAACACCGATGGCTGCTGGCTCCACTGGCACAGCACCTGCGCCAGCGCGGTCAGCAGCAGGTCGTTGACCTGAGTCCGGTAAGCCGCTGGCGCCACCTTGAGCAGCTTGTGGGTGAGGTCTTTGCTCAGCCAGGACGAAGCATGGGCGACATCGCGATTGCGTTGCGTGCCGAGCGGATTGTCACAAGGCAGCGGCTGGATATCGCCACTGAGGGTTTGTCGCCAGTAATCACGTTCGGCAGCCAGGGTTTCGCTGGCGGCATAACGATGCAGTTGCTCAGCCCAGGCCTTGAGGGAACTGGTCTTGGCGGGCAGCGCCAGAGCCTTGCCGGTATTCAGGGCGACGTAAGCCTGTTGCAGGTCTTCCAGCAAGACACGCCACGATACGCCGTCCACTACCAAGTGATGGATGACCAGCAGCAGACGCTGTTCGCCTTCGGGCAGGCTCACCAATACTGCGCGCAATAGCGGGCCGTTTTTCAGGTCCAGACTGCGCTGGGCTTCGTCGGCCAGTTCGGTCAGGCGCGACAGATCGTCCAGCTCATGCACCCACAGCAGGTCGCGGGTGGACAGCGGCCCGAAGGTCGCCTGCCACTCACCATCCTGCTGGGCAAAACCCAGGCGCAAGGCGTCATGCTGCTCGATCAGAGCCTGCAAGGCTGCCAGCAGATGACTGGCTTCCAGCGGGCTGCTGGGCTTGAGCATCACCGACTGGTTCCAGTGGTGACGCTCGGGAATGTTCATCTCGAAGAAACGTGCCTGGATCGGCAGCAGCGGCAAGCTCCCGCTGACCTGCTCGACCACCGCAGCAGGCTTCTTCTGGATCAGCTTGGCCACCGTCGCCAACTGGGCGATGGTCTGTTTCTCGAACAGTTGCTTGGGGCTCAGCTTGAGGCCCTGGCGTTTGGCGCGGGCGATGATTTGCAGGCTGAGGATCGAATCCCCGCCCAGCTCGAAGAAGTTATCGGTGGTGCCGACCTTATCCAGCTTGAGTACATCGGCCCAGACCGCCGCGAGTTTTTCCTCGATCTCGCCGACCGGTGCGGTATAGCGCTGTTTGACCACGCCCGGCTTGGGCAAGGCGCGTTTATCCAGCTTGCCGTTGGCGGTCAGCGGCAGACGCTCCAGCACCACGAACTGCGCAGGC
Organism: Pseudomonas sp. FG43; assembly: GCF_057809175.1. NCBI lineage: Bacteria > Pseudomonadati > Pseudomonadota > Gammaproteobacteria > Pseudomonadales > Pseudomonadaceae > Pseudomonas > Pseudomonas sp. FG43. The sequence goes on along the minus strand of NZ_JBMDJL010000014.1, from coordinate 120,050 downwards.
ACCAGGTATTCCGGCAGGCTGGCGGTCAGTTGTTCGCGCAGGTCTTCGACCTGCAACGTCGTGCCCGCAGCGGCCACGCAATAAGCCACAAGTTGCAGACGGGACTCGTCACCTTCAACCGCTTGCGCCACCACCGCAGCCTCGGCCACTGACTCGAAACGCAGCAGTACCCGCGCCACTTCGGCAGGCTCCACGCGATAACCGCGCACTTTCACCTGATCGTCGCTGCGACCGATGAACTCCAGCAGCCCCTGGCGGCTGCGACGCACCCGATCACCACTGCGATAGGCGCGCTGTCCTTCACCGGCAAAGGGGTCCGGCACAAAACGTTCGGCCGTCAGGCCCGGTTGCCCGAGATAACCCAGCGCCACGCTGTCGCCACCAATGTACAACTCGCCCGCAACCTGTTCGTCGCTCAGGTTCAGCACATCGTCCAGCACGTAACCGTGAGCACCCGGCAACGGCGTCCCCACCGGCACGGAGCGGGACGGATCGATGGCCCGGACTTCATGGGTCAGCACACCGACCGTGGTTTCACTGGGGCCGTAATGGTTGATGAAACGGCAGCCCGGCTTGAGCTGACGAACCTGCTCGAACAAGCCTGGCGGACAAGCCTCGCCACCCACGATCAGCGCATGCTGTGGCAGTACGTCGGCGGGATTGGCGGCCTGCAACAGGGCCGCAAGATGGCCGGGCACGATTTTCAATACGCCGACGCGATGCTCGACCATGTACTCGGCAAAACCGTCCGGATCGAACCCCAAGGACTCGGTCAGCACGTGCAAGGGACGCCCGGAACACAGGGCACCGAACAGCACGGTATGGCCCAGGTCGGCGGCGATGGTCGAGACCAGCGCCATGCTGGCGTTCGGCGCCAGATCCAGACGTTCAAGCAGGCCGCGCACATAGCTGGCCAGCGCGCCATGACTGACCAGTACACCCTTGGGCTGGCCAGTGGAGCCGGAGGTGTGAATCACATAGGCTGGCGACTGTGCCGAAACCTCAATAACCGGACTGCTCACAGACTGGTGCTGCCACTGCGTCGGCGCATAGGCCAGGCCCTGACAGCCAGCGACTGCCAGCGAGGTCTGGCGCTGATCGCCTTCGGCACACAGCAGTACCCGCGCGCGGGCACCCTCCAACATCTGTTGCAGGCGCGCATCCGGCGCCTTGACGTCCAGTGGCATGTAGACGCCGCCCGCCTTGAAGATCGCCAACACCGCCGTGAGCCATTCCAGCGAACGCTCCATCAGCACGGCCACGGGTTGGCCTTCGCCCACGCCCAGGCTCGCCAGATGATGTGCGAGGCGGTTGGCCGCCTGATCCAGCTCGGCAGTGCTCAAGGTATGTTCAAGGCAACGAGCGGCCAAGGCATGGGGCTGCTTCTCGACCTGAACATTCCATTGTTGCAGCACCTGCGCAGCAGGTTCACGGGCAACTTGCGGCTGCTGGACCGGCAACGCGCCCAGACTGAACAAAGGCGCTTCGGGAGCCGCCAGCAAGGTTTTGAACAGCTCCAGCAAGGCAGGAATGAAGCCCTCGATGGTCGAGCGCTTGTACAGATCGCTGGCGAAAGTCATGTCGCCATGGATCAACGTGCCGTCGTCGGTGATATCCAGCGCCAGATCGAAATGCGCGCCATCCTTGTGGAACTCATACTCGCTGACTTCCAGCCCCGGCAGCTTGAGCGCCACTTTCTGCTTGAGGACCACGTTCTGGTTGAACTTGGCCTGGAACAGCGGGTTGTGACCCAGGCTGCGCTCCGGTGCCAGTTGATCCACCAGTTGCTCGAACGGCACATCCTGATGAGCCTGGGCACCAAAGGAAGTCTCACGAATCCGGGCCAGCAGATCGAGATAGCTCAGGCGTTCGTCCACTTCGCAGCGCAGCACCTGAGTGTTGATGAAAAAGCCGATAAGGCCTTCGGTTTCAGCCCGGCCACGGTTGGCATTGGGTACACCGATACGGATATCCCGTTGCCCGGCCTTGCGGGACAGGAACAGGGAAAAACCGGCCAGTACCAGCATGAACAGGCTCATGCCCTGGCTACGGGCAAAGGCGTTCAGTTGGCGGGACAGGTCGAGGCCGAAGTCGAAGTGCAGGCGCTCGCCCTGAAAGCTCTGGGTCGCAGGCCGCTGAAAATCATGGGCAGCATCCAGCAGTGGCTGCTCATCACCCAGTTGCTGACGCCAGTAATCGAGCTGCCGCTCGCCCTCGCCCGCCTCCAGCCATTTGCGCTGCCAGATCGCATAGTCGGCGTACTGCAAGGGTAATTCCGGCAACACAGGTTCACGGCTCTCGCTGTAAGCCTGATAGCAATGCACGAACTCCTGAATCATCACATCCATCGACCAGCCATCGGAGACGATGTGATGCATGCTCACCACCAGCACGTACTCGTCGCCAGCCAGACGGTACAAGCTGGCACGCAGCAACGGCCCCTTTTGCAGATCGAACGGCTGACGGGTGCTCTGCTCGACCTGCTGAGCCAGCTCGATCTCGCGCACATCCACCGACAACGCCGACAGATCGACACGCTCCAGCGCCACATGCTGGTTGTCGAGAATCACTTGATGCGGTTGATCGCCTTCGGTGTGGAACACCGTGCGCAACACTTCATGGCGCTCGATCAGATGATCGAACGAGTGCAACAAGGCCGACTCGTCCAGCTCACCGCGCAAACGCAGGCCGGTGGTCATCTTGTAGGCATCGCTCAGCGGATCAAGCTGCCAGAGAAACAGCAGACGCTGTTGTGCGAAGGACAGCGGGATCTGCGCAAAATCATGACGACTGACCGGCACCGGCAACAGGCTGAAGTCCTTGCCTTCCTGGCGCAGCCTGGCGAGGAACTGTTGACGCTGTTCGAGGGGCAGCCCGACAAAGCGTTTAGCGATACGTGCAGCAGTAGTCCCGGTCATGCGCCAAATTCCTCCAGTGAATCCATGAACTGGTCCATATCGCTCCAGTCGTTGTCGGCCGTGTCATCGGTGAGCAACGCCACTTCTGCGGCCAGATCGCTCAGTACAGGTTTCTCGAACAGCGTGCGCAACGGCAGGCTGACACCCAGTTGCGTCTTGATCCGGGCAATCACTTGCGCGGCCAGCAGGGAATGACCGCCCAGCTCGAAGAACTGGTCGTCCAGACCAACCTGAGGGACGTGCAGCACTTCCACCCAGATGGCGGCCAGACAGACCTGCAACTCGGTTTGCGGTGCGCGGTAAGTGGCCTGCAACTGGCTTGGGTCAGGAACCGGCAAGGCCTTGCGGTCGAGCTTGCCGCTGGGGGTCAGCGGCAGGTTCGGCAACAGCAGCAGATGAGTCGGCACCATGTAGTCCGGCAGGCTGGCTTGCAGCTGGGACTTGATGTTCTGACGCAACGCCGCCTGTTCGGCATCGCCGGTTGCAACGGATTCTGGAACCAGATAAGCCACCAGTTGCGTGCTGCCAGCCAGTGGCAGCGCCAGAACCACCGCTTCGCGAATGCCGGAGCACTGCTGCAGGCGCGATTCGATTTCTCCCAGCTCGATCCGGAAGCCGCGAATCTTCACCTGATGATCGACGCGACCGATGTATTCCAGCGCACCATCGGCTCCCAGCCGCGCCCGGTCGCCGGTTCGATAAAGCCGTTCACCCGCCACGAACGGGTCGGCGATAAAGCGCTCGGCGCTCAGTGCCGGCTGGCCGTGATAACCCCGGGCCAGACCAGGCCCACCGATATACAACTCACCCACCGCGCCTTGCGGCAGCAGGTTCAACTGGTCGTCGAGCACGTAAAGGCGACGTCCCGCCAGCCCCTGACCAATCGGCACGCCACGCCAGGAAACGGCTTCAGGCGTCAATGCGCTGCAATCGTAGATGCTCGAAACTACCGTGGCCTCGGTCGGCCCGTAAGTGTTGAGCAGACGCACATGGCCCAGCCCGGCCTTGCGCCACAAGCGCAAACCTTCAACCGCCATGGCTTCGCCGCCCACGTGGATCTGACGCAACGCGCCATAGTGAACGGGTGGCCGGGCAGCGTAATCCTGAACCAGCGTCAGCCAGTACGCGGCTGGCAAGTCCGCCAGGGTAATACCGTGCTCGACAACCGCCTGATGGAAAGTGGCACTGTCCCAGAGCCGATCATCGCGCAGCACCACACAGGCGCCATTGCAGAGCGGCGGATAGAACTGCTCCACAAAGCCGTCGAAACTGTTGGTTGCGAATTGCAGGACCTTATCGCCTTCGCGCAAATCGCTGTAGGCCGCACCCAGGGTGACGAACTCGGCCAGCGCCCCATGACTGATGGCCACGCCCTTGGGACGACCGGTGGAGCCGGAGGTGTAGATCACGTAAGCCAGATTGGCCGGATCGACGTTTACATCCAGATCATGTTCAGCGACATCGCCCTGTTCATCGTGCTGATCCAGAAGCAAGCACTGGATATCACCCAGCGGCGGCAGGCTCGCCAGCAGCTCGCTGCGGGTCAGCAGCCATTTGAGACCGCTGTCCTGCAACACATGGCTCAAGCGCTCGGTTGGTGTCTTGGGGTCCAGCGGCACATAGGCCCCGCCCGCCTTGAGAACGGCCAGTAATGCCACGGCCATTTCCAGCGAACGGCCCAGCGCAATGCCTACCAATACGTCAGGACCAACGCCCTGCTCGCGCAAGCGATGAGCCAGACGATTGCTGAGTTTATTCAGGTGTTCGTAGCTCAGGCCGGGAGCCTGGCGTTCGCCCGCCATGACCAGAGCCTGAGCCTGGGGCGTGCGCTTGACCTGTGCCTCGAACAGACGATGCGCGGGCGTGGCAATGCTGGCTCGTGGCGCGGCATCCACATCCAGCAACTGCTGACGCTCTTCAGCCGCCAGCATCGACAACTCACCCACCGACTGCTGCGGATTGGCACAAGCCGAGGCCAGCAGATTGCGCCAATGCCCGGCCAGACGGGCGATGGTCGCCTCGTCGAAGATATCGGTGGCATAGGTAAAGGCGGCATTGAGCTGTTCGCCTTCACCACTGGTGGCCAGCATCAGGTCGCTGGCGGCAGCATGGGCACGCCCGGCGGCGGCCTGTTGTTCCGCTGGCAGATTCGCGACCCGCAGGCCGCTTTCCAATTGCTTGTCCAACAGATCGGCAACCACCGGCTGATGGTTGAACATCACCTGGAACAGCGGGTTATGGCTCTGACTACGCTCAGGCTGCAAGGCATCGATCACGGCGTCGAACGGCAATTCCTGATGCGATTGCGCGCCCATCGCCGCCTGACGCACGGTCTGCAACAGATCGACAAAACGGGTGCCCGCCGTCACTTCGCTGCGCAGCACCTGGGTGTTGATGAAACAGCCGATCAGGCCTTCGGTTTCACTGCGCGTACGGTTGGCAATCAACCCGCCGACGCGGATATCGGTCTGCCCGCTATAGCGATGCAGCAGGCTCTTGAAGGAGGCCAGCAACACCACGAACAAGGTGACGCCCTGGCGCTGGGCCAGGGTTTTCAGGTCGCGCAACAGCGCGGTATCCAGCGAGATTTCAAGACGCGCCCCCTGATGCGTCGGCAACGCCGGGTGTGGCCGGTCGGTGGGCAGCTCCAGCACCGGATGCTCTTCACCCAGATGCGCACGCCAGTAATCGAGCTGACGCTCCTGCTCACCCGCCTCCAGCCAACTGCGCTGCCACAACGCATAATCGCGGTACTGCACGGCCAGCGGATTCAGTTGCAGAGGCTTGCCGGCAATCAGCGCATCGTAGCCGCGCAACCATTCATCGATCAGTACATTCATCGACCAGCCGTCGGTGATCATGTGATGCAGGTTCAATAGCAACACATGCTCCTGCTCTTGCAGACGCAACAGGCGAATGCTGAACAGCGGGCCTTTCTCCAGATCGAAAGACTGTTCGGCCTGGCGAGCCATTTCCCGATGAGCCTTCGACCAGCGCTCTTCCAGTGGCAAGGCGCTCAGGTCCAGCAATTCGATGGTCACCGGCGCAGGCTCGGCCACCCGCTGGAATGCACGTTCGCCGTCCTGACCGAAGGTCGTGCGCAGGCTTTCATGGCGCTCTACCAAGGCACTGAATGCGCGCTCCAGCACGGCAACATCCAGCGAACCGTTCAGGCACACCGACATCGGCAGGTTATAGGCTGAGCTTTCAGGGTCGAGTTGCCAGAGAAACCACATGCGCTGCTGCGCATAGGACAAGCCATCACGCTCAACAAGCCCAACGCAGGACGGGATCGGGAACAACGAAAAGTCCATGTCCTCCTGGCGCATACCGTCGAGAAACAACCGACGTTTTTCAGGGGGCAGCTCGACAAAACGGCGAGCCAGTTTATGGGCGTGTTCGGGATTCATGCATTGGGTCCTTGCTGAATAGGCCTGACCATGAGGCTTGGTCGTATGAACAAGAACGAATTGGAAGCAAAATATTTAACGGAAATTAATGGTCGGTAGCACATCGCCCTTATGCGCAAAAACATGCGCATGCAAAAACGCTAATAATCGCTGTAAGCCTCGTATTTAAAGGCTTTCGATCACTGCGCAAAGAATTGCGCGGGTGCGCAAGCTCTTGCGCACTTTTTGCTGAAAAAGTCGCCTCTTTTTCAAGCAGCCAAATGCCATGTGCTTGTATTTGCTGGATAAAAACCAGTCGGCATGATTTTTGACATACGTCTCTCCGCTCAACGGGCGTTATTGCCCATACAGACGGAGGAACAAGGGATGTCCGCACCCGCCCATCAAACACATTTCAGCCTGCATCTGGAGGACGTCAGACACGACTTTCAGGTGCTGGCCTTTACCGGCACGGAGGCCATCAACCAGCCCTTTGTCTTTGAGCTGGAACTGGTCAGCGAAAACCCGGCGCTGGATCTGGACAGCCTGCTCAATCGCTCTGCCTTTCTGCAGTTCGGCCCCGACGACGCTGGCGTGCATGGCTTGATCGACCGTATCGCTCAAGGCGACTCCCGCAAGCGACTGACCCACTACGCCATGACCCTGCGACCGCACCTCGCCTACCTGGGCCATCGCATCAATCAACGCATCTTCCAGCAACAGTCGGTGCCGGACATCATTGCCCGCATCCTGCAAGAGCACGGCATCCTGGCCGACCGCTATCACTTCCAGCTCGGTCTGCCGTACCCGAAACGCGAGTACTGTGTGCAGTACGACGAATCGGACCTGCATTTCATTCAGCGACTCTGCGAAGAAGAAGGCCTGCACTATCACTTCCAGCACAGCAGGACCATGCACCGTCTGGTATTCGGCGATGACCAGACGGTCTTTCCCAGGCTAAAGCCGCTGACCTATCGACAGGACAGCGGGATGGTCCCCAATGAGCCGGTGGTCAAGCGCTTCAATGTGCGTCTTGAAACTCGTACCTCTCGCACCACGCGGCGGGATTATGACTTTCAGAAACCGCTGGTTCCCCTTGAAAGCGAAGTCCAGAACAAAACCCTGCCCGACCTTGAGGACTACGATTACCCCGGCCGTTTCAGCAACCGTGAGCGTGGCAATCTTCTGGCCCGACGGGCACTGGAACGCCACCGTCATGATTACCGCCTCGCCGAAGGCCATAGCGATCAGCCACGGCTGGTCAGCGGCCACTTTCTGGAACTGGCCAGTCACCCGCAGAAAAGCTGGAACCAGCTCTGGCTGCTGACCGAGGTTCGTCACGAAGGCCGCCAACCGCAGGTGCTGGAAGAGTCGGCTCACCCTTCTGACTGGCAGGGCTATCGCAATACCTTTCGCGGTACGCCGTGGGACGCTTTCTATCGCCCGCCTCTGCGCCATCCCAAGCCACGCATTCAGGGCAGCCAGACCGCCATGGTCACCGGGCCGCTGGGCCAGGAAATCCATTGCGACAAACATGGCCGGATCAAGGTGCAGTTCCACTGGGACCGCGAGGGCCAGCAGGATGCCAAAAGCAGTTGCTGGCTGCGGGTGTCGTCCGGTTGGGCGGGCAATCGCTATGGCGCTGTCGTCCTGCCACGGGTCGGCATGGAAGTGCTGGTGACTTTTCTGGAAGGCGATCCCGATCAACCTCTGGTCACCGGCTGCCTCTACCACGCCGAAAACACTCCGCCCTACAGCCTGCCCGAACACCGCACCCGCAGCGTCTTCAAGACGTTGAGCAGCCCCGGTGGCGGTGGCTCTAACGAGCTGCGCATCGAGGACCGCAAGGATCAGGAACAGATCTTCATCCACGCCCAGCGCAACTGGGACCAGAGCATCGGCCACGACCAGAAGGTCCATGTCGGCCATGAGCGTCACGACCGGGTCGAGGCCAATAGCTACAGCGAATTCCAGGCCGAGGAACACCGCACCGTCAACGCCGACCGCAAGGTGGAAATCAGGGCAAACGATCACCTGAGCATCGCTCAGGTTCAGCACATCAAGGTGGGAGTGGCGCAGCTCGTAGAAGCCGGACAGGAAATCCACATCAAGTCCGGCGACAAACTGGTGATCGATGCCGGGATGGAGCTGACCCTCAAGGTCGGCGGCAGCTTTATCAAGATCGATCACTGTGGCGTGATGATGAACGGGCCGTTGGTCAGGACCAATCAAGGCGGCTATCCGGGCATCGGGACCGAGGCGCCGCCCGTGCTGCCCGTCGCTCCAAAGGCGGCAGATACATCCGCTGCCGGCAGGAAACCTGTGACAGTGCCGTCCACCCCCAAACCTGAAACACCCACCTCCAGCCAGGGCCCCGAGGCACTTATCGTCGATGTCTGGGGCGATCCCGATCATGGCAGCCAGTTGATCCTGACGGGGCCGGAGCAGCAGCCATGAGCACGTTCAACGACAAGCCCATCACCCAGGGCACCCGCAAGAAAACCGAGTACCTTAATGACCAGAATGCGCGGCTGGCGCTGCAGATTCCCCGCACCGACGGCGGCATGCTGCAAATCCCCCTGTGCTCCCCGATGCTCAAAGCACCCGAGAAGAGGAAACCATTCAGCGTAATACGCTGCTCTCCGTCCTGCACCTGGCTCGCCTTCCGGGCTATGACAAGCCCGATGAATCCCCCAGGGGCGGCCTGCCTCGGCGAGGCCGCATTTATGTGTTCTGGCGCAACGTTTTATGGCGAGAGCTGGAAACCGATGGCCAGGGCCAGTTGTTCGAGGTGGATGTCGCTCACTGGCGCAGTGTCGCGCAACAACTCGGCAATGCCGACCAGCGTGACCCGGTGGCCGTCCAGCAGCAGGTGATTCTGCTGCCAATGTTGCTGCAGGGTCGCTTTGTCGCCGATCAGTTGCGCATGGCTTACAGCGAACTGCCCTGGAGCTGGGAGCACATCGAATGGCTTGAAAGCGATGCCAACCGGATCAAGGTTCGCTGTCAGCATATTGCGCGGATCTGGGACACCGCTGTAGTGGGTTCGGAGCACTGGAAAACCACACAGGACAACCCGAGCCTACCGGTCAGCCGTATCCGCAAAGGCTTGCGAGCCAGGGATTTCAATATTGAAAGCGCCCTGCAGGACCCTCTGGATTTCACCCCGGAGTTTGCGACGTTCAGCGATGAGACATTGCTCAAACGTTTGCAGAGCCGCCAGGAGCAATTGGCACAACACCTCAAACAGCAACCGCCTGCGCCACTGCCCGACGTGGAAGCGGGCGTCGATCTGCTGGACAGCTACCAGTTGCGTGACAACACCCATCTGGTCGCCCTCATTCTTGAAGACCCGCTGTTTACCATTCGCCACGCGACCGCCCAGATACGCGACTGCGTTTCCTATCTGCAAACCTTGAACGCCCTGATTGCCTTCCAGCCACACGGCCGTTATGCGCAGGTGCTGTATAGCGCTGTGGGTGGAAATTACGCTTACCTGAAAGGCCGGATTGACCTGCCGAGGTTTTATGAAACGGTGTTCGAGCAGGAGCGCAAGTTCGGACGCAAATCGCTGGCCGCACATCTTGCGCGACTGGTCGACGTGCTCGACAAAAAACTGCCCGCCGTCCTGATGGACTGGACCCATCGCCACGACGAAGCGTTGCTGGAACCTTACAGCCTGATGGCAAATGCTCTGGGCGCGCTTGAGTACACGCCTGCTCAGGCGGATGCCTTGCTGACCGGCATGGACGTTACAGAGCTGGAAACCTCCATCAGAACCCTGGTCAAGAACATCCTGCAGGCCGAGCACCCACTGGGCGCCATGCTGCTGGCCACAGACGCCGGGCAACCTCCCGAACTGCTCAAGCGCCTGATTGCCCTGCGCGACCTTGATCAACCAGCCGAGCCACAAGCCATGGGCCTGAGCACCCTGATGCTCAGCGCCTCCTTTGTCGACAAGGTGGATTGGCCCGGCCTGGGCAAGACCTTCGCGTACTTCATGGGCGATCTGCTGGATATTTTCGGTGCCAGCGTCGTGGCGCAACTCAGTCGGCTGTCCAACAGCAGTCTCAAGATCAAACTCGACCGGCTCTTCATGCCGACCTTTAACACCCTCTCGGCTCTCTCGAAAAAGATGGCTGAAATCCGCCTGATGCCCATGGGCGAAGCACTGGCCGGAAACTATGTGGTCATCGGCGTTCAGGGCGCAGGTTTGCGCAGAGGCCTGACCGACAGCGAACGCAGCGAACTGACCCGCAAGAACTACCGCTACGCCAGCCTTCACAGCCAGTCCGGCGAAACCCTGGGCAGCACCAGCGCCAAAGGCCAAGGCAAGAACGCCCCGATGCTGCGCAATGTCATGGTGCTTGCCATCCCTCAGGGCCACCCCGAACTGGCGCACTACAGCAACTTCCGGGTGAATTTTGGGGCGCTGACGCAGGGGTTGGAGAAGACCAGGGTGGTGCCTACGTTGATGCTGGGGTTTGCGGTTTTTAACTTGGTGGTGCAGTTGGATGTATATAAGGATTTTAAGGCTGAGGGAGAAGGGTTTCGTGCCCTGATTGGTGTCGGTAGCGCACTCGTTGATCTGGCAGTGGCTCTCGGCAACCATAGTAAACTTCTTTTTGGTGCAACCACCGCAAACTACCTGTCCAAGCCTCGTATCAACGTATCGAAAATATCTCCCCGCTGGGCAAAAAATCTAGAAAAACAGACAGGTAGCCCTAAACTACCTCTGCTGCGTGCTCTAGGCGGCGGAGCCACACTATTTAGCGCAGCAATAAGCGCTTTGGACAGCCATCGAAACTATCAGGAAGGCAATTACGAACTATCAGCAAGCTATGCAGTAATTACAGCGGGAAATTTAATATGGCTAGCCTATACCATAGGACTTACCATCAACCCCTTTGCGCTTTTGATCGGGGCAGCACTGGTGATTGGCGGAGCAGTGCTTGCCAATATATTTGATGACGATGCAATCGAACTTGCCGTGCGTTATGGCCCCCTCGGCACAGACTCTGCCGCTGAAGATTCGCCTGAAGACTTTCTACATTTAAAAGATCCGTTCATTGCCTATCAGCAATTAACGGGGCTTCTGTGCAAACCCGAGATCAATGCAATGCGACTCGCCGACTGGCGCAGAAAAGCCCCAGCACATCATCTTGAGGCACTGTTAAACGCCGACCAGCAACGCAAGCGCCCGACAAACACATATTGGCAAACCATCGCGCCCGACGCCAAGGCACTGGACGAGCAGGATTGGGTGGTGACTTTAAGCACCCCTCTGCTGGGGATGCTCAGCAATAACGCTCAACACTTTCAACTACAGGCACATGAATTTCAATCAAGCATGGAAACCGGCATGGCCTTCGCTGGCCAGCACTATCACTGGCAAAGGGCGGGTAACCCAAAACTGGCGGCGGTGCCACTGGATGCGACCACCGTTCTGTATGTATTGCCCTCTTTCATTGAAACCACCTTTCCCATCAGCCGCACCGTCAGAACCGAAGGGCTGAGAATCAGTACCCAGATCGAATTGCATGCAGAACCGGGCAGCCCGCCTTTGCTACTTCCGCAACCCCACCCCAAAAAGTGGACGCCTTTTACGCCTGCCCACCGCCGAGCACCCAATGGCAACCCGGAGAGCAACCCTCCTCTGTATTGGCAGATCGAAACCATCGAGAACCGTATATGAACGCAAATATTGATACTACCTACGCCAATAGCGCCTACCGCAGCGACAGCCAGGAACTGCTGCCGCCGCCAAGATGGTACGTCCATCTCAACCGCAATGGCCTGTTCAACACGCATCTTGCCTTTGGTCATTACGCCGGGCTGGATTCAGCTACGGAAATCACTCTGCAACTGGAGTGCGAAGAACATCTGATTTATCAGAAGCAGGAAGAGGGTGCTGAAAAACAGGAAGTGTACTGTGATGCAAAACGCTGGCGATTTCAGAACTCCAGCAAGATTCCACACATATTATTTACGTCTAAACTAATGAGTTTTTTCTTTATATGGGTTTCTTGGGGAATGGGGTTTTTCTATTTCCTCCTGGAGGAACTTGACTACCAGAAATACTCAACCGAAACCGCATTTCTGATAACACTGTTCTCTACAGCTTTAATGATTATTTCTCTTGCTACGCACATGTCAGGACAAAAACGGGTCCATTACATTCAAATTGCTGGCCTCCTCATCTGCGCAACCCTTCTCCTCTGTTTAAAAGGCTCGATCTGGGGCAGTAGCGAAATGCACATCGCCTTTTGGGGAGGCACCCTCCTCTACTTCATGGGCGCCATCGGTTTCGATTGCCTGCTCTGGCTACACAGCAAGGTCAGCCGCCATGACGGCAGCGAGTTCAACCGCGTAGACGGCATGGTGCGTTTCAAGCGGCGCTTTCGGCGTTTGTTTGTCGCGCCTTTCGAGGAGTTCGACCCGGTGCTGACATTACTGCCCAGCGGCTACGGCTCTCATGACTACACGATCACGCTGTATCACCGCTACACCAACAAGAAGATATCTCTGGCAACCAAGATGCATTCACTGGGGCTGGATCAGGCGAATACCCTGGCCTTCTGGGATTGCCTGCAACGCTATATGGACGTCACCCAACCTCTGCCCGACCTTCCGGTGCTGGAACAAAGCCGCCATCTGGACCCCGTCACCGCCGCCCACGATACCAGCACCGGCCGCAACCCACGTCGCTGGCGCGATCAAGCAATAACAGGCTGGAAAACTTCGGGAGAAAAGAAACTCAACGAGCAATTGCAACGCTATCCCTGGCAGCAACAACCCTGCGTGATCAAGTCGCGCCTGAGCGAAGAGCTCACCATCGAAGCCTGGTATCGCGCTCAGGAAGCCAAGGGCATTCAGGCAACACCCAAGGCTGAAGATTTTGCACGACGCGCTGATTACGACGAGTCACAAATATGAACGCCTACGCCAATAGCGCTTACCGCAGCGACAGCCAGGAACCACTGCCGCCACCAGGATCGTATGCCCATCTCAACCGCAATGGCCTGTTCGATACGCATCTTGCGTTTGGTCATTACGCCGAGCTGGACTCGGCTACGGAGATCACTCTGCAGTTGGAGTGCGAAGAGCATCGGATCTATCAGACGCAAGAAGATGCGGGCAAAAAACAGGAGGTGTATTGCGATGCAAAGCGCTGGCGCTTTCAGAACTCCAGCAAGATTCCGTATCTTCTATTTACTTTTAAAATAATGAGCTTTTTTCTTATATGGGTCCCATGGAGTACATGGATTTTTCTTCCAATAAAACTCGAGCTTGGCTACAAAACCGTCGGCACCGAGCTCGCAGTACTAATAGCTTTTTTAGCGGTCACCTTAGCTATTACATCTCTTATTCTATTCATGACAGAAAAAAAAGCGGTTCATTACATTCAAATTACCGGTTTTTTTATCTGCGCAGCCATCGTCCTCTGGCTAAAAGGAACGCTCTGGGGCAGTAGCGAAATGCACATCGCCTTTTGGGGAGGCACCCTCCTTTACTTCATGGGTGCCATCGGCTTCGATTGCCTGCTCTGGCTACACAGTATGGTCAGCCGCCATGACGGCAGCGAGTTCAACCGCGTAGACGGCATGGTGCGTTTCAAGCGGCGTTTTCGGCGTTTGTTTGTCGCGCCTTTCGAGGAGTTCGACCCAGTGCTGACATTACTGCCCAGCGGCTACGGCTCTCATGACTACACGATCACGCTGTATCACCGCTACACCAATAAAAAGATCTATCTGGCGACCAAGATGCATTCACTGGGACTGGATAAGGCCAACACTCTGGCCTTCTGGGATTGCCTGCAACGCTATATGGACGTCACCCAACCTCTGCCCGACCTTCCGGTACTGGAACAAAGCCGCCATCTGGACCCCGTCACCGCCGCCCACGATGCCAGCACCGGCCGCAACTCACGTCGCTGGCGCGATCAAGCAATAACAGGCTGGAAAACTTCGGGAGAAAAGAAACTCAACGAGCAATTGCAACGCTATCCCTGGCAGCAACAGCCCTGCGTGATCAAAGCCCGCCTGAGTGAAGAGCTCACCATCGAAGCCTGGTACCGCGCTCAGGAAGCCAAGGGCATTCAGGCAACGCCCAAGGCCGAGGACTTTGTGTCGCCGCCTGACTTTGAGAACGGCTAAGTGAAGGCCAGAATCATCTGGCCAGTTCGGTATGCCCCTGAGCCATGGCCACCACCACCTTGCGCTTGCCGGTAAACGGTGAGCGCGCATGGGCCGAGAGCATGTTGTCCAGCATCAGGACGTCGTTTTCCAGCCAGGGGAAGCTGACGGTGCACTCATCGAGCACGCCACGGACTTCGTCCAGCAGGCTTTCTTCGATGGGTGAGCCGTCGCCGTAGTAAACGTTGCGCGGCAGGTCTTCTTCGTCCACCACATCGAGCAGGGTTTCACGCACTTCCGGCTGCAGGTTGGAGATGTGGAACAGATGCGCCTGGTTGAACCAGACCATGTCCTGAGTTACCGGATGACGCGCCACTGCCTGGCAGATCTGCCGGGTGCGCAGTTCGCCGTCGTCTTTCCACTCGCATTGAATGTTGTGGGCGCGGCAGTAGGCTTCGACAACACTTTCGTCTTCGGTGTTGAACACCTGACTCCAGTCCACATCAAGGCCATTGCCGAAATTGCGCACGTACATGAGTTTCTTTTCGACGAAGCGATCACGAATGCGCGCAGGAATCCGGCGATAGATTTCACGGCTGTCGGCAATCGGGGTTTCACCGCCGGTTTCGGCAGCGATCATGCTGTAGAACCAGATACGCATCGGCCATTCCAGGGTGTAAGCCTGCTCGTTGTGCAAGGGGATGCTCTGGTGGGCCGGGTATTCGGTGGAGGTGTAGACTCCTTTGGTCACGTTGCTGCGCGGCGTTGAACCGAACTCATAGTTGAGCAGCGGGTCGCCAAACCCGGCGGCAAATTCACGAAAGGCTTCCGCACCGCCGACATTGAAGCCGCGGAACAGGATCCCGCCGCTGCGGTAAAGATGTTCGGCAACCAGTGGTTTGAACTCGCCCAGAGCTTCCATCAAGTCCAGGCCCGGCTCGGGCGCCTCCACCAGCATGGGCAAGGTACCGGCCCCGGCCCGTAATGGCCGGATATTCAAACTCAACGCATGACTCATGATGACTCTCCCTTGATGGCAAAGCGTGCGAGCCCCAACGGCCTGACGCAACACCGACGTCCTGATTTAACGTACCCGGCTACCTGAAAATTAGGCCTTTCCCGCAGAAAGACAGCTCACATCCGCCTTTTGAAACATTTACTTTCATTTGGACGAAAGAAATAATTACATCATTTGCATTCTCATTCGTCTTTATTAGATGCAGCGGCAGCATCGGCCAAAAGCCATGACCGTATTTTTACAAAAGGAGTCTGTGCCCTTCAAAAAATGGCCGCTCTGACACCGTGAATCGAGACCGTTCCCCCATGTCAAAGAAGTCCCGCTCAAAAATCTGGTTTCTCGTCCATAGCTGGCTGGCGCTGCCGATCTGGTTCTTTGTGCTGATCGTGTGCGTCACCGGCACGCTGGCGGTGGTCAGCAAGGAAATCATGTGGCTGGCCAACCCGGAAATGCGTGCCGTCAAGCCATCGGATGATGCGCCACGGCTCAGCTTCGAGCAGATCAGGGCCACCATAGAGCGTAACGAACCGAACCTGATCATCGGCACGATGATGCAGCCGGACGGTGAATATTTCGCCCTGAGCGTCAATGTCACCTACCCCGACGGGCGTTCGGTACCTGCCTATGTGAACCCTTACACCGGCCTTATCCAGGGCGTCACGCCGGCCTTCGACTTCCGCCGATTCACCCGCGCCCTGCATGGCTGGTGGCTGGTGCCTTTCACCAACGGCTATTCCTGGGGCTGGTATCTGGTGTCGATACTGGGCCTGCCGATGCTGGTGTCGCTGATCACCGGGCTGGTGGTCTACAAGAAGTTCTGGAAAGGCTTCCTGAAACCCACGTTGCGCTTCAACCATGGCGCGCGAATCTTCTGGGGCGACTTTCATCGTCTGAGCGGCATCTGGTCGATCTGGTTCATTGCCGTCATTTCGATCACCGGCACCTGGTTTCTGATCCAGGCGCTGCTCTGGGATAACCAGATCAGCATCTCCAGCAAGTCCCAGACGGCGTCCATCATTCCCCATAGCAGCGTGCCCCTCACCGCTGACGGCAGCCCTGCGCCGACCATCAGCCTGGACAAGGCCATCGAAATTGCCAAGCAACGGATTCCCGGCCTGGAAGCCAGCTTCATCAGCCCGCCCAGCAATGCATACGCCAATATGGAGGTCGGTGGCCGCAGCTGGTATCCGCTGATGTACCAGACCGCCGAAATCAACCCGTACAGCGGTGAAATCGCCACCTCGCACCTGTTGTCGGACCGCAACAATCTGGAGTTCGTCACCGAGTCCATGCGCCCACTGCATACCGGCGACTTCGGCGGCATCTGGATCAAGCTGATCTGGGCCTTCTTTGGCCTGCTGCTGAGCATGATGGTCCTCAGCGGCCTGCTGATCTGGAGTAAACGCACGGCACTGGCCACCCTCAATGCCCTGAAACGCGATGCCAAGGCCGAACAGGCCACCGTCAGGAAACAACAAACAGCACGACCGTCGCTGGCCACCGAAATTCCGGAGAACAACCTGTGAGCAAGGCCGCAACTGCACAACCTGTTTCGACCCTGAGCCGCGTCTGGCACAAATGGCGTTTCCATATCAATATCTTGCTGGTGCTGATTCCCTTGGGTTTCATGCCCAAGTACTTCGCCGATGACGCCCTGCTCCGGGGCGACAAGGGGCTCGGGCAGCGGGATCTGGGCACCATCCAGGTCGGGCCATGGAGCATGAAACTGGCCGAAGAACGCAATGAAGCGCCGATCTTTTCCGGCGCCTCGGGCTACATGAAAAACTTCAATGCCTCGCTGTGCGAAAGCTGCGCCGATCAGGTCAAGGCAACTTACCTGCGCATCGGTAAACCCCGCAGCCTGCGGACTGCCGGGGTGATCTTCTTCGGCGTGGCCTATCGCATGACTGCGTTCATGCAGATCCCGGAAAACACCGATCCCGATCAGGACCTGTGGATCACCATGGAAGGCTGGGACGGCTCCGTGCATCAAGCCTCCATTCCTCTGCAACAGGCCTCACCTACGACCGTAGCCTGGCTGAAAAAACAAGGAGCCAAAAAATGATCGTACGCTTCCCGCTACGCCAGTTGGGTGTCAGCGCCCTCTTCCTGCTGAGCGTCGGCTTTGCCGGCAATGCCCTGGCCCACAACCCGATGTGCGAGTGCAAACAGATCGACGCCGAGCAGATCCGCTGCACCGGCGGTTTTTCCGATGGCAGCGGCGCGCCGGGGGTGACGCTGGACGTCATCGGCTATGACGAAACCATTCTGGTGCCCGGCAAGCTGGGCGCGGATTCAACCCTGACCTTCAAGCGCCCTTCCGCCGAGTTCTATGTGCTGTTCGATGCAGGCCCCGGCCATGTCGTGGAAATCGACCAAGCCGATATCGAGGCCCCATGAGTACGCCAACCCGACAGATCGTTCGCCCGGCTGGAGCCGGTCATGAAACCCTTTACGTGCTGCTGTTGTGCCTGCTGATTCTGGGTGTCGCCGCAACTGTAGTAGGCCTGCGTGGCGAGAAGCATGAGGCGGACACTGTTGCCAGCCATCAACTGGATGCACGTCGCGACCTGAGTGCCGCCGAGCAAGGCATCTACGCTGACCTGCGCGTGACACTGGACGAAGTACGCCTGCTGACGCAGGAACAGCAGGAACCGGTCACTCCACAGCAACTGGCCGAGGAAGGCTTTGCGCCCTTTGCTCAGGACGCCAGCTCTGTCAGCCGGGGCAATCATGCCTGGCAAATGGTCGAACACTCCTATCTGGGCCTGAGCCCTACACCGACAGTCGCCGGCTCCTTCCTGCTGCGCATCGAGGCCGACGACAAGGCCGAAGCCGACATCTGGATCAACCGCAAAGGCTCGCTGGCTGCACCGACCGATCTTGGCGACCAGGCTCTGATCAGCGCTGGCTGGCAGCAGGTCGTCGCGCAATTCGATGCCGGGGTTACCCGCCAGCATCGACACTGAACCCACGCATTCACTGAAAAGAAGACTGTTTACCCATGCCTATTTCATTGAAACGCCGTCCATTGCTGCGCGTCGTACTGGTTGGCCTGTTCGCAACCCTGCTCGCACCACTGGTCAGCGCCGACCCGGCCAAGCGCCTGCGGATCGGCATC
Source organism: Pseudomonas sp. FG43 (assembly GCF_057809175.1). Classification (NCBI taxonomy): domain Bacteria; kingdom Pseudomonadati; phylum Pseudomonadota; class Gammaproteobacteria; order Pseudomonadales; family Pseudomonadaceae; genus Pseudomonas; species Pseudomonas sp. FG43. The sequence continues at coordinate 101,469 of NZ_JBMDJL010000014.1, read as the reverse complement.
ACACTGCATCCTTACTACAGCTATGTCAGCAATATCGTCGGCGACAAGGCCGAGGTGGTTCCGCTGATTCCCGCCGGTTTCAACCCGCACGCCTATGAACCCCGCGCTGAAGACATCAAGCGTATCGGCTCGCTGGACGTTGTCGTGCTCAATGGCGTGGGCCATGACGACTTTGCCGACCGCATGATCGCCGCCAGTGAAAAACCGGATATCGCCACCATCGAAGCCAACGCTGATGTGCCGCTGCTGGCAGCCACCGGGATCGCGGCTCGTGGCGCGGGCAAAGTGGTCAACCCGCATACCTTCCTGTCGATCAGCGCCTCTATCGCACAGGTCAACAACATTGCCCGCGAACTGGGCAAACTTGACCCCGACAACGCCAAGACCTACACCGCCAATGCCCGCGCCTATGGCAAACGCCTGCGGCAGATGCGCGCCGACGCTCTGGCCAAACTCACCAAGGCCCCCAATGCCGACCTGCGAGTCGCCACGGTGCATGCGGCCTACGACTACCTGCTGCGTGAATTCGGCCTGGAAGTCACAGCCGTGGTCGAACCGGCTCACGGTATCGAGCCGAGCCCGAGCCAGTTGAAGAAGACCATCGACCAGTTGCGCGAACTGGACGTGAAAGTGATCTTCTCGGAGATGGACTTCCCGTCCACTTACGTCGAAACCATCCAGCGTGAATCCGGCGTCAAGCTCTACCCGCTGTCGCACATTTCCTATGGCGAATACAGCGCCGACAAGTACGAGAAGGAAATGAAAGGCAATCTGGATACCGTGGTCCGGGCCATTCAGGAGGCTGGCGCATGACCGCTGCCGAACCGATTTCCCTCGCCAGCCGCGGGCCTGGCGTCACCTTCGCCGATGTCAGCCTGACTCTGGGACGCACCACCATTCTGGACCGCATCAACTTCAATGTGCGGGCCGGCAGCGTGCATGCGCTGGTCGGGCCGAACGGCGGCGGCAAAAGCTCGCTGATCAAGACCCTGCTCGGGCAGATGCCCCATCAGGGCCAGCTCAGCCTGCAATGGCCCGGCTCACCCGGCCTGATCGGCTATGTACCTCAGGCGCTGGAGTTCGACCGCGGCCTGCCCATGACAGTCGATGACTTCATGGCTGCCATGTGCCAGCGGCGTCCGGCATTTATCGGCTTGTCCCGCCACTACGCGAAAGCCATCGGCGAAGCTCTGGAGCGAGTCGGCATGCAGGACAAACGCAAGCGCCGCATGGGCGCCCTGTCCGGTGGCGAGCGCCAGCGCGTGCTGCTGGCCCAGGGTTTGATTCCGGCCCCGCAACTGCTGGTGCTCGATGAGCCGATGTCGGCCCTTGATGAAGCCGGTATCCAGGTATTCGAGCGCCTGCTCGGCGACTGGCGTCAGGCAGGCATTACGGTGCTGTGGATCGAGCATGATCTGGAGGCCGTCAAACGACTGGCCGATAACGTCACCGGCCTCAATCGCCGCGTCCTTTTCGATGAACCGGCGCACACCGCCCTGACACCCGAGCGGCTGCTGACGCTGTTCTCCGCCCATCCGCGTGCAGCGGACGCCCAAGGGAGTGCCGCGTGATGGATTACGAAAGCTTTCGCCTGTTCATTCAAAACCTGGCTTCGTCCGGCTACCTGCCAGAAGCACTGGCCTACGGTTTCGTGGTCAACGCCCTGCTCGCCGGCCTGCTGATCGGCCCGGTGCTGGGCGGCCTGGGCACGCTGGTGGTGGTCAAGCGTTTCGCGTTCTTCTCGGAAGCCGTGGGCCATGCGGCCCTGACCGGGGTGGCCATCGGCATTCTGCTGGGCGAACCCTACACCGGCCCTTATGGCAGCCTTTTCGGCTACTGCCTGCTGTTCGGTATCGTGCTCAACTACCTGCGCAACCGCACCGGTCTGGCACCGGACACCTTGATCGGCGTATTCCTTTCGGTGTCCCTGGCATTGGGCGCCAGCCTGTTGCTGGTGCTGGCGGGCAAGATCAACGTGCATATTCTGGAAAACGTCCTGTTCGGCTCGGTGCTGACCGTCAACGGCAGTGACCTGCTGGTGCTGCTGATTGTCGGCTCGCTGGTCATGGGCCTGAGCCTGCCGCTGTACAACCGCATCATGCTGGCCAGCTTCAACCCGCAACTGGCGGCTGTGCGAGGCGTTGCGGTCAAGACGCTGGATTACCTGTTCGTGATTCTGGTGACGCTGATTACCGTGGCTGCCGTGAAAGTCATCGGCGCCATTCTGGTGGGTGCCCTGCTGGTGATACCGGCTGCCGCTGCACGCTTGCTGAGCCAGTCACTCAAAGGCTTCTTCTGGATTTCGGTCGCCATTGCCACCGTCAGTACCTTGTGCGGCATCCTGCTGCCTATCGTCTTCGACCTGCCCGTGCCTTCAGGCGCGGCGATCATTCTGGTGGCGGGCGTCGGCTTCGCCTTGGCCGCCATCGCCCGCGGCACGGTCCCCAGCCTCAAAGGGAATATCGGATAAATGCCTACTCTGCGCACATTGACCCTCGCCCTGGCTCTCAGCGGCCTGTTCAGCAATAGCCTGTACGCGGCCGAAAGCAAAAGCGCCAGCCCGGAACCGGTCCGGGTTCTGGCCAGCCTGCCCATCACCTACGGCCTGGGGCAGATTCTGCTCAAGGACAGCGGCGTGGTGCTGGAACGCGCGGCAGCCGCCAACCTGCCCGGCTCACGCCAGACTGCCTACTTCACCGGGCGCGGTGCCGAAGCGCTGCGTAAACTCAGCGTGGAAGCCGATGCGGTGATCGGGCTGCGTTCGATCTGGGCCGATGACCCGCTTTACCCCAATGCCCGACGCAGCAATATCCGCATCGTCGAAATCGATGCCGCCCGCCCCGTGGATGGCAGCCTGCCGGGCATCGCCTTGCAACCCGGCCAGAACGTCGATGGCTTGAACAGTCAGCCCTGGCTGGCCAGCAATAACATGGGCCGCATGGCCGATGTGATGGCAGCGGATCTGGTACGTCTGGCTCCGGCCGCCAAACCGAAAATCGAAGCCAATCTGGCGGCCCTCAAGCAGCAGTTGCTCAAGCTCAGCGCAGCCAGTGAAGCCCGTCTGGCCAGTGCGGATAACCTGAGCGTGGTCAGCCTGTCCGACCGTTTCGGCTACCTGATCAGCGGCCTCAATCTGGAGCTGATCGACACCCAGGCGCTCACCGACGAACAGTGGACACCCGAGGCCCTGCAAAAGCTGACGGCTACGCTCAAGGATAATGATGTGGCGTTGGTGCTGGACCATCGCCAGCCACCGGAGCCCGTGAAAGCGGCCGTCACTGCGGCAGGCAGTAAACTGCTGGTGCTGGGAGTCGATGGAGAAGACCCGGTAGCCGAACTGCAGGGCAATATCGAGCAGGTTATTGCGGAGTTGGCAGGCAAGAAATAAACGCCCATAGAGGTCTGTGTGGGAGCGGATTTATCCGCGAAAGAGGTATGAAGTGCTGACGATGAAGATGCAGTGAGTGTGCCGGCCTCTTCCCGAATAAATTCGGTCCTACGGATTTGTGGGCAGCATAGAAACAAAAACGCCCCGACATTGATCGGGGCGTTTGTTTTAGGGCGCTACGCAATCAGTGTGCAGTAGCAGCCTGTGCTTCCATCTTCTGGCGCAGGCTCAGTGGACGCATGTCGGTCCACACTTCTTCGATGTAGGCCAGGCATTCCTTCTTGAAACCGCTCTTGCCCACGGTGCGCCAGCCGTTGGGGATTGCCTTGTAATCCGGCCAGATGGAATATTGCTCTTCGTGGTTGACCACGACCTGAAAGACGATGTCGTCGCGGTCGAAAACTGAAGTCATTGCTGCTCTCCATGGTTATTCAGTGCCGATGCGCCAATTCACAGCGGCTATGTAAAGTGAACGTATCGCTACGTCGAAAAATTAAAGACTGGCCACCGCCGCCGAAAGCGCCCGGCCGAATATACCGGCCACTTCGTCGATCTGCTCGGTCGTAATCACCAGCGGCGGCAGGAAGCGCACGACGCTGCCATGGCGACCGCCCAGTTCCAGAATCAGCCCACGCTTGAGGCATTCACGCTGTACCAGCGGTGCCAGGCGGGCAAATACCGGTGGATGCCCAAGTGCATCGGGTGCGCCGTTCGGGTCCACCAACTCGACACCGAGCATCAGCCCGCGACCGCGAATATCCCCCAGTTGCGGGAAGTCGCGTTGCAGGTCGCGCAGGTGCCGGGTCAAACGTGCGCCCACAGTGTTCACGTGTTCACAGACGTTGTGTTCCTTCAGATAACGCATCACCGCCGAACCAGCGGCCATAGCCATCTGATTACCCCGGAATGTACCGGCGTGAGCGCCCGGCTGCCAGGCATCCAGCCATTGGCGATAAACCACCACCGCCAGCGGCAGGCTGCCGCCGATGGCTTTGGACAGCACCACCACATCCGGGATGATCCCGGCATGCTCGAAGGCAAACATCTTGCCGGTGCGGGCGAAACCGCTCTGGATTTCATCGACGATCAGGGCAATGCCAGCCTTCTCGGTGATGCGGCGCAGGCCGCGCAACCAGTCCAGATCCGCCGGAATCACACCGCCCTCGCCCTGCACCACCTCGACAATCACCGCAGCCGGTAGCTGCACCCCGGCTTCGGGATCGTTGAGCAGGTTTTCCAGGTAATGCAGGTTGGCCTTGACCCCTTGCGCGCCACCCAGACCGAACGGGCAACGGTAATCGTAAGGGTATGGCATGAACTGCACGCCGGAGCTCAGCAAGGCACCCAAGGGTTTTTTCGGTCCCAGGCTGCCCATCAGGCTCAAGGCTCCCTGACTCATGCCGTGATAACCGCCCTGGAACGACAACACCGTGCTGCGCCCGGTTGCGGTACGCACCAGTTTCAGGGCGGCTTCCACAGCATCGGTGCCGGTAGGGCCGCAGAACTGGATTTTCGCTTCCTGCGCCAGTTCCTGCGGCAGAAGACCGAACAGGTCCTGGACGAACTGGTCCTTGACCGGCGTGGTGAGGTCCAGGGTATGCAACGGCAATTCGTCGCTGATGACTTGCTGGATAGCCTCGATCACGACCTGATGGTTATGACCCAAAGCCAGGGTGCCAGCACCCGCCAGGCAATCGATGAAGCGACGCCCTTCGACGTCCTCGACATGAATACCCTTGGCGCGTTTGAGTGCCAGGGGAATACGTCGCGGATAGCTGCGAGCGTTGGACTCCTGGCGGTTCTGGCGGGCCAACAATGGCGATTCGTCGAACTGGTAAAGCTTCTCGGCAGGCTGCGGGGCGACCGGTGCCGGCTGATCTTCAATAAACCTGGTAGCGACTGACATCTGTGCAACCCTCAATACGCTGTCGATAAGCGAAATCCGTAAGTGGCCTGATACACACGTGCATCAGGCATTTATTCCTTCATTGAAAACGCGCCAGAGGCCTGCGGATTTACACCCCGTAACAGCTTTTTTATCCGCAGAGCCTTCAGCCCGACGAGAGGCGAATCACAACCCTTCCAGTTCAGCCATCAGGTCCGCAAGCCGGTCGAATTTCTGTTCATCGACCTTCTGCCCGCCAAGACCTTCCAGATGCCCGGCCAACCCTTGAATGGTGTTGAACTCGAACATGGCACGCAGCGGTACATTGCGTTGCAATAGCTTCTGCGCACGGGTCACCACCTGAGTTGCCAGCAGCGAATGCCCACCCAGCTCGAAGAAGTTGTCGGTGATCCCGACACGCTCGACTTTCAACACATCGGCCCAGATCGTCGCCAGTTGCTGCTCCATTTCGCTCTGCGGTGCCACGTAGTCGTTCTGCACCTGGCTGACATCCGGCTTGGGCAGAGCCTTGCGGTCCAGCTTGCCGTTCGGGGTCAGTGGCATGGCCTCCAGCATCACCAGATGGCTTGGCACCATGTAGTCCGGCAGGCTGGTCTTGAGATGGCTTTTCAGTTCGTCACGCAGCAAGTCCGGGTCCTGAGCATTGCCACGCGGCACCAGATACGCCGCCAGCACCTTGCCCAACGGTCCGTCGATATCCAGCACTACAGATTCACGAATCGCTTCGTGCTCCTGCAGGCGGGTTTCGATCTCGCCCAGTTCGATGCGGTAGCCGCGGATCTTCACCTGATGGTCGACCCGGCCCACGTATTCGAGCACGCCGTCAGCCCTTCTGCGCGCAAGGTCGCCGGTGCGATACAAGCGCTCGCCGGTTGCACCGAACGGGTTGGGCACAAACACCGGCACGGTGCGCAACGGGTCGCTGACATAACCACGACCGACACCAGTCCCGGCCACACACAGTTCGCCGACAGCGCCCAGCGGCACCAGCTCCAGCGCCTCGTCGAGCAGGTACAGACGGTTGTTGTCCGTTGGCGTGCCGATGGGCAGGTAGGTGCTGCGAGTCGACTCCGGATCGACGCGGAAGAACGCCACGTCGTCTGAACATTCGGCAGGACCATAAGCGTTGACCAGCCCGATATCCGGGTAGCGTTGCAACCATTGATTAGCCAGTTCCGGCGGCATTGCCTCACCGGTCGGCAGCATCCAGCGCAGGCCATCGAGGCTTGCGCGCTCCTCGGCCAGCAGCCCTTGAATCAGGGACGGCACGCTTTCCAGCACGCTGATGCTCTGGGCCTGAACGTGACTCAGCAAGGCCTGCGGATCACGGGCGATATCGTTTGGCACGATGTCCACCCGCGCACCGAACAATGGCGCTGCCAGGAACTGCCAGACCGAGATATCGAAGCTCTGCGAAGCAGTCTGGGCGATCACGTCTGCATCGCTCAGGTTCAGATAAGGCACCTTGCTCAACTGGTTATTGAGCATGCCGCGTTGCTCGACCATCACGCCTTTGGGCAATCCGGTGGAACCCGAGGTGAAGATCACGTAGGCCAGATTGTCCGGCGCGCTGTATCGACCGGGATTGTCCTGCGACAGCTCACTCTGCTGCACCGCTTCCCAGACCAGCAAACGTGGACGACCCGCTTCAGCGATATCGGCCAGCAAGGCCTGAGCCTGGTCACGACATTCGGCACTGCACACCAGTACCGGCGTGCGGCTTTGCTGAATGATGCCGCTCAGACGCTGGTTCGGCAGCGCCGGGTCCAGCGGCAGGTAACCGGCTCCGGCCTTGAAGCTGCCGATAATCATGCCCAGCAGTTCGGGACCACGCTCGGCCAGCAAGGCTATCGGCTGATCGAAACCGGCTCCGGCCTCGATCAAGGCATGGCCAAGACGGTTGCTGAGTGCGTTCAACTCGGCATAGCTGTATTGGCGATCCAGGCAACTGACGACGGTACGCTGTGGATGGGCCGCGACCTGCACCTCGAACAGCTCGGCATAGCTGCGCTCCAGCGGATAGTCATGGTCGCTCCTGTTGCAGCCATCGAGCAGGAATTCGCGCTCCGTTTCACTGAGCAGCGCCAGCTCGGACATATCGCCATGGAAGCCTTCGATCAAGGCCAGCAGCAGGCGCTTGAACTCGCCCAGCATGCTCTGGACCGTGGTTTCGTCGAAGTAGCGCTGGTCATAGGACAGATGCAGGCCCAGGTCATCGCCGGGGTAACACACTGCCGTGAGCGGATAGTTGGTGTGGGTACGGCCTGAATCCGAAGTGGCGTTGAGGCTTTGCGCACGGTCCAGCACCGAGACTTCAACCGGCGCGTTCTCGAACACGAACAGGCTGTCGAACAACGGCTGGCCCTTGGGCAGCTCGCTGTTTTCCTGGATGGTCACCAGCGGCAGGTACTCGTACTCGCGCAGCTCCATGTTGCTTTCCAGCAAACGGTTCAGCCACTGGCGAACACTGCAACGCTGGTCATCCTGCGGCAAGCCCACGCGCAGGGCGATGGTGTTGATGAACAGGCCCACCGTGCGCTGCATCTGTGGCATGTCGACCGGACGCCCGGCCACGGTCACACCGAACACCACGTCCCGGTCACCGCTCATGCGCCGCAGGGTCAAGGCCCAGGCCGCCTGGGCAAAGGTGTTGATGGTCAGTTGATGCTGCTGAGCCAGTTCGCGCAGTCGCACGCCATCGGCCACATCCAGACGGGTGTAGCAGTCCCCTACCACCATGCCGCCACTGTCACCGGCATGTTCGCGCAGGAACGGACGGTCGCTCGGGATCGGCGTCGGACGCTCGAAGCCCTTGAGGTTCTGCCGCCACCAGTCACGGGCCTGTACCAGACCACGACGCTGCAACCAGCCGATGTAATCGCGATAGCGCGGCGGCGCGGCCAGTTGTGCATCGCGGCCTTCGCCCAGCGCGGTGTAGATGTCGAAGAAGTCGTTCATCAGCAACGAGCGGCACCAGGCATCGATCAGGATGTGGTGGTTGCTCATCATGAACCAGTAGCGGGCCTCGTCGACACGGATCAGGCGCAGGTGGAACGGCGGCTGGTTGAGCAGATCGAAACCGGCCTCGCGCTCGGACTTGAGCAAGGCTTGCAGACGCGGCTCCTGCTGGTCCTGGGCAACATCACGCCAGTCCAGATAGTCGATGGGCGTGTTGCCGGGTTTGTGAATGACTTGCAGCATGGTTTCGCCGATATCCCAGCAGAACGAGGCACGCAGGGCTTCGTGACGGGCAATTACTGCCTGCCAGGCCTGGGCAAAACGTTGCGGGTCCAGCTCGCTGTTGATGCGATAGCGATCCTGCATGTAATACAGACCGGTGCCCGGTTCCAGCAGGGTATGCAGCAGCATGCCTTCCTGCATCGGGGTCAGCGGATAGACATCTTCGATATGGCTCGCCGGAACCGGCAGCGCATCCAGATGCGCCTGATCCAGAGCAGCCAGCGGGAAGTCCGAAGGTGTCAGGCCGCCGCTGCCATCTGCCAGACAATGGGCAATCAGCGCCTGCAACTGCGCCAGATAAGCCTGCGCCAGTTCAGTAATGGCCTGGGTCTGGTAACGCTCGCCACTGAAGGTCCAGCGCAGCACCAGTTCGCCGCCGTACACCTGACTGTCGATGCTCAACTCGTTAGGCAGTGGCGCATGAACGTCATGGGCTGCACCCGCCGACTCTTCCAGCGGACGGAACAAGGCATCGCTGCCAAAGCTCTGGTCGAATTGCCCCAGGTAGTTGAAGGTGATCGGCGCGACCGGCAAGGCTTGCATTGCAGCGCGGCTGTTGCCATCAGCCAGATAACGCAGCACGCCATAACCCAGGCCCTTGTGAGGAACCTGACGCAATTGCTCCTTGATCGCCTTGATCGATGCGCCCGGCCCAGCCTCTTCGGCCAATCCAGGCGTCAGGCGCAGTGGATAGGCACTGGTGAACCAGCCCACGGTACGGGTCAGGTCGATTTCGTCGAACAGGGTTTCGCGGCCATGGCCTTCGAGCTGAATCAACGCCGACGCCTGCCCGCTCCAGCGGCAGACCACCTGTGCCAGCGCGGTCAGCAGCAGGTCGTTGACCTGAGTCCGATAAGCGCTCGGTGCCTGCTGCAAAAGCTGTCGGGTACTTTGCGCATCCAGACGCACACTGACGGTCTGTGCATGAATATTCTGCTGACCACCCTGCGGATTATTGCAAGGCAATTCAGCACCCGGCCCGCTGAGCTGACGCTGCCACCAGGCCAGCTCCTCGCGCAAGGATTCGCTGCCGGCGTAAGCCTGTAGACGCCCGGCCCAGTCACGGAAGGCGCTGGTCTTGGCTGGCAGTTTGACGGTTGCGGCATCGACAAGCTGGCGATAGGCGACTTGCAGATCGTCCAGCAGCACGCGCCATGAAACGCCATCGACAACCAAGTGGTGAATGACCATCAGCAGGCGCTGCTGGCCCTGCGGCCCATCCACCAGCAAGGCACGCAGCAGCGGGCCGCTTTGCAGATCCAGGCTGCGCTGGGTGTCCGCAAACAGTGCGGCGCATTCGCTCATATCGGAAACACGCGCTTGCAGCAGCAGGCTTTCACCGGTGACAGCACGGTGCTCGGCCTGCCATTTTCCGGCGTTGTCCCGGAAGCTCAGGCGCAAGGCATCATGTTGTTCAAGAATCGCCCGCAGAGCCTGTTCGAGATGACGAGGCTCCAGGGCCGTGGTCGGCTCCAGCACCAGCGCCTGATTCCAGTGCTGGCGCTCAGGGATCGGCGTCTCGAAGAACCAGTGCTGAATCGGCGTCAGGGCCGATTCGCCGGTCAGCAGGCCTTGCTCGGCCACCACCCGCTCGCTGGTAGTGGCCACGGCGGCCAGGGTCTGGACGGTCTGGTGCTGGAACAGGTCGCGAGGGCTGAAATGAATCCCGGCCTGACGCGCACGGCTGACCACCTGGATCGACAGGATCGAATCGCCGCCCAGCTCGAAGAAGTTGTCGTTGAGGCCGACTTTTTCCACATTCAGCACAGCACACCAGATACCCGCCAGGGTCTGCTCCAGTTCACTGGTGGGTGCCACATAACTCTGACGATTGAGTTCCGGGTCCGGTGCTGGCAAGGCACGGCGATCAAGCTTGCCGTTGGCGGTCAGCGGCATGCTGTCCAGCAGGATCAGATGCGCAGGCACCATGTAATCCGGCAGTTGCGCCTTCAGATGCGCCTTGAGCGACTCGCGCAGTTGCGCCTGTTGCTCCTCGCCCTGCCCGGCCACATCAGTGACCAGATAACCGGCCAGTTGCTTGCCCGATGGCGTATCCAGCGCCAGCACCACGGCTTCGCGGATGGCTTCGTGTTCCAGCAGACGGGTTTCGATTTCGCCCAGTTCGATACGGAAACCGCGGATCTTCACCTGATGGTCGATCCGGCCCAGATACTCCACCAGACCATCGGCACGCTGGCGCACCAGATCGCCGGTGCGATACAGACGCCCGCCATTGCCACTGAACGGATCGGCGACAAAGCGCTCGGCGGTCATCGCCGCCCGCTCGTGGTAGCCCTGAGCAAGACCGGCGCCGCCGACATACAGCTCACCGGTCGCACCCTGGGGCACCAGCGCCAGATCGGCATCGAGGATGTAAGCCACCCGAGCGCCCACCACGCTGCCGATCGGCACGCTGGCTTCGCCCTCCTCCAGCCAGGCCGGTGCCAGACTGGCCAGCGGCATGACCACGGTTTCAGTCGGACCATAGGCGTTGAAGAACAGTTCAGGTTTGAACACCGCCCGAATACGCTGCAAATGCTCACCGGTCAGCGCCTCGCCACCGGTGATGCACATGCGCACCGGCAACGTCTGGCCCTGAGTCGAAAGCCATTGCGCCAACTGACTGCCATAGCTTGGGGTGAAACCGAGAATGTTCACGTGCTGACTGCGGATCAGCTCGCAGATTTCTTCGGCGTCCCATTGCCCCTGGGCACGCAATACCACCCGCGCCCCGCTGAGCAGTGGCACCAGCAGACGCTCGGTGGCTGCGTCGAAGTTGATCGAATAGAAATGCAGCTCACAGTCATCGGGACGCATCTCGAAGCGGCGAATCACCGCCTGACAATGCATGGCGATTTCACCGTGTGACACCACCACGCCCTTGGGCTTGCCGGTGGAGCCAGAGGTGTAAATCAAGTACGCCTGATGCTGCGGCAGGCTGATGAACGGCAACTCGCTCGCCGGGTAAGCAGCCAGCGCGGGCAAGTCATCTTCCAGGCACCAGCGACCGACGCCCGCAGGCAGTTCGCCCAAGGCCTCGAACAAGGCGGCATTGCTCAACAGCAGGCCGACGCCGCTGTCTTCGATCATGTATTGCAGGCGCTCCAGCGGGTACTCCGGGTCCAGCGGCACATAGGCGCCACCGGCCTTGAGGATCGCCAGCAGGCCGACCACCATGTCCAGCGAGCGCTCCAGCGCCAGGCCGACACGCACTTGCGGGCCAACACCACGCTCGCGCAGCATCCAGGCCAGACGATTGGCGCGGCCCTCCAGTTCGGCATAGCTCAGGGTTTCACCGGCGAAGGTCAAGGCCGGTGCGCTCGGGCGTGCTTTGGCCTGTTCGGCAAACAGGCTGTGGATGCACTGATCCAGACGCTGCTCACCCGCTTCGACACCCAGGCTGTCGAGCAACTGCTGACGCTCGGCGTCCTGCAACAGCGGCAGTTCGCTCAAGCGCTGCGCCGGATCAGCCAGCAAGGCTTGCAGCAGGTTTAGCAAGTGCCCGGCCATTTGCGCGATGCGCGGCTCGTCGAACAGATCGGTGCTGTAGGTCAGGCAGCAACCCAGACGATGATCCAGCTCAGTGACTTCCAGGTTCAGGTCGAACTTGGTGGCCCGGGCATCGTTGACCAGATATTCGACAGTCATGCCTGCCAGTTCGCGGCTCTGCTGGAATTCCCAGCGCTGCACGTTGCACATCACCTGGAACAGCGGGTTATAAGCCGCGCTGCGCGGTGGTTGCAGGGCTTCCACAAGATGATCGAACGGCAAGTCCTGATGGGACTGACCTTCGATGACCGTGTGACGAACCTGCTCGAACAGTTGCTCGACGCACATCTGCCCGTCGAGCTGGACGCGCAGCACCTGGGTGTTGAGAAATGCACCGATCAGCCCTTCGCTTTCCGGGCGAATCCGGTTGGCAACAGGAGCGCCGATGCGCAGATCGTTCTGGCCGCTGTAACGGTAGAGCAGCACCGCCAGAGTAGCGGTCATGGTCATGAACAGGGTCAGGCCATTATTGGCGTTGAAAGCCCGCACGCGGGCGGCCAGTTCATCGCTCAGATCAAAGCGATACAGCTCGCCCTTGTGGCTCTGCACCGGCGGACGCGGACGGTCGCTCGGCAATTCCAGCAGCGGATGCTCGTTGCCCAGTTGCGTCGTCCAGTAATCCAGTTGGCGCTGACGCTCACCCGCTTCCATCCACTGACGCTGCCAGACGCTGTAATCCAGGTATTGCACCGCCAGAGGCTCCAGCGGCGAAGATCGACCTTCAAGGAAAGCTTCGTACAGCAGGCCCAGCTCACGGGCGAAGATATCCATCGCCCAGCCTTCGGTGACGATGTGGTGCAGAGTCAGGACGAAGTAGTGTTCCAGTTCGCCAGCCCGAACCATGCAGGCGCGCAGCAGCGGGCCGGTTTCCAGATCGAAAGGCTTGTGCGCTTCGCTGTCGGCGAATTCTTGCAAGCGACGCTGACGGGCTTCGCCTTGCAACGCCGAGAAGTCCTGCCATTGCATGCGCAGGCCGGTTTCCTCGGAGACTTTCTGGCACGCCACGCCATTGACGCTCGGGAAGGTGGTGCGCAGGGTTTCGTGGCGCAGGATCAAAGCTTGCAGTGCGGCCTCGAAGCACTCGATATTCAGCACGCCGTTCAGACGCGCCATGCCGCCCACGTTATACGCCGGGCTGTCCGGCTCCATCTGCCACAGGAACCACATGCGCTGCTGGGAATAGGACAGCGGCACTGGCTGGTTGCGGTCGATCCGGGCAATCGGCTGCTGGCTGTTACGGGCACCGGACGCCTGAATGGCCTGGACCTGTTCGACAAACGCCCCCAGCTCACTGGCCTCGAACAGCGCACGAAGCGGCAGCTCGATATCGCAGGCCTGACGCACCCTGGAGATGATCTGAGTGGCCAGCAAGGAGTGGCCGCCCAAGGCAAAGAAGTCGTCACGCAGACCAATGCGCGGCACACCCAGCACTTCGCGCCAGATACTGGCGACCTGTTTCTGCAAGGCCGTTTCGGGCTCGACATGTTCACGGCTCTGCCAGACCGGCTCGGGCAAGGCGCGGCGATCCAGCTTGCCGCTGGGGCTCAGTGGCATGCTGTCCAGACGCACCAGTTGCGCAGGGACCATGTACTCAGGCAGCTCAAGGGCCAGCGAGGACTTGATACGCTCTATCTGCTCGGCCTCGGCTTCCTGTTCCAGCGCTGCCGTGTAGTAACCGATCAATTGCGGGCCGGAGGCGGTTTCCCGCACCAGCACCGCGGCCTGGCCAACACCTTCTTGAGCCAGCAATCGGGCTTCGATCTCCTGAGGCTCGACACGGAAGCCGCGCAGTTTGACCTGCTGGTCCAGACGCCCCAGATACTCCAGCGAGCCGTCCGCCGCCCAGCGCACCAGGTCACCGGTACGGTACAGGCGCGCGCCCTCTTCACTCGCCGGATCGACGATGAAACGTTCGGCCGTCAACCCCGGACGCCCCAGGTAGCCACGGGCCAGACCGATACCACCGATGCACAGTTCGCCTGCAACGCCACGGGGCAGCAGGTTCAGATCGCTGTCCAGAACCCGGCACAGCACGTTGCCCAGCGGTCGGCCAATGGGCGAGCGCTCGCCATCCGCCAACTGACAGTGCCAGTGAGTGACGTTGATCGCGGTTTCAGTCGGGCCATAACGGTTGTGCAGTTGCACATTCGGCAGTTGCTCCAGCACCCGGTTGCGCAGTTCGGCAGGCAGCGCTTCGCCACCGGAGAACAGGCGACGCAGGCTGCTGCACTGTTGTGCCAGTGGCTCATCGATGAACAGTTGCAGCAGCGGCGGCACGAAATGCAGCGTGGTGACGCCGTATTCCTTGATGCGCTGGGCAATGCGATGCGGGTCGCGATGCTCGCCGGGATCGGCCAGCAACAGGCGGCAGCCGGTGATCAGTGGCCAGAAGCATTCCCACACCGAAACGTCGAAACTGATCGGTGCCTTCTGCATCAGCACATCGGTTTCGTCCAGTGCGTAAGTGGCCTGCATCCATTGCAGGCGCTCGGCCAGTGCGGCATGGGTATTGCCCACGCCCTTGGGTTGGCCGGTGGAGCCGGAGGTGTAGATCACGTACGCCAGGTTATCGCCATGCAGGTGCAGGCCCGGCGCGCTGACAGGCCAGTTTTCCAGATGCAGGGTGTCCATGACGATGGTGCTGACGCCTTCGGCGCTCGGCAGATCGCCCAGCAAATGGCTTTGGGTCAGCAGCAGCGCAACGCCGCTGTCGGCGAGCATGTAGGCCAGTCGCTCGGTCGGATAATCCGGGTCCAGCGGCACATAGGCGCCGCCAGCCTTGATGATCGCCAGCAGGCCGATCAGCAGTTGCGGCGAACGCTCGGCTGCAATCGCCACCTTGACGTCCGGGCCGACGCCCTTGTCGCGCAGGTAGTGGGCCAGACGGTTGGCCTGGGCATGCAGGCTGGCAAAGTCGAGGCTGCCGCCGTCCCACATCAGGGCAATGCGCTCCGGGGTCTGGCGGGCCTGAAGGCTCAGAAGCTCCGGCAACCATTGTCCGGCAGGTGCGCAAGGCGCAGCGCCCCAACGGGCCTGCTCGGCCAGATCCTCGGTGCTGAGCAACTGCACATCGCCCAGAACGATATCGGTCTGCTCGCAGACTTGAGTCAAAAGACGCACGAACTGTGCGGCCAAGCGCACGATGGTTTCGCGCTCGAACAGCTCGTCGGCATAGTCGAAGGACAGGTTCAGCCGACCGTTGCGGTCCTCTTCACTGTGCAGTTGCAGGTCGAACTTGGCTTCACGGCTGTGCCACGACAGCTCTTCGGCCAGCAGACCCGGCAGACGACGCAAGGCGCTCAGGTCCCGCTGCTGATGGTTGAACAGAACCTGGAACAGACCGTGCTCTCGGGCCTGAGGGAACGCTTCCACCAGTTGATCGAACGGCAGGTCCTGATTGGCCTGGGCTTCCAGCGCCGCCTGACGGGTTTGCGCCAGCAGCGAGGAAAATGGCAGGCGCGAATCCAGTTGCGCACGCAGCACCAGGGTATTGATGAAGAAACCGATCAGGCCTTGGGTCTCATGACGCGGCCGGTTGGCACCGGGCACACCGATACGAATATCGTTCTGCCCGCTGTAGCGATGCAGCAGGCTCTGGAAACCGGAGAGCAGCAGCATGAACGGGGTCGACTGATAAGCCTGAGCGGCCTGTTTGACTGCGGCGCTCAACTCGTTGCTCAGGCGCAGGCTGTAACGCGAAGCGCTGTGTTGCTTGCGGGCCGAACGCGGATGATCGGTGGCCAGAGCCAGGGTCGGTTGCTCGTCACCCAGTTGCGCCTTCCAGTAATCGAGCTGGCGCTGAGCCTCGCCACGGGCCAGCCATTCACGCTGCCAGTGGCCGTAATCGGCATAACGCAACGACAGCGGCGCCAACTCCAGCGGCTGCCCCTGAATGGCAGCGGCGTACAGGCGCGAGAATTCGTCGATCAGCACATTCAGCGACCAGCCGTCGGCCACGATATGGTGCAGCGTGACCAGTAACTGATGCTCCTCATCGTCCAGCTTCACCAGCGTGACGCGCAGCAACGGGCCAGTTTGCAGATCGAAAGGCAGGCGTGCCTGTTCTTCGCGGATAGCCAGGGCACGGGCCTGACGCTCTTCGCCGGACAGGTCGCTGATATCGATCACCTGCAACGAAAACTCGCTGACCGGATCGATACGCTGCAAGGCCACGCCGTCCTGCTCGTAAAAACGGGTGCGCAGGGATTCATGACGCTCGATCAGGCGCCGGAAGCTGCTACGCAGCGCCGTGGTGTCCAGTTCGCCACGCAGGTGCAGGCCACCGGGAATGTTGTAGGCACTGCCTTGCGGGTCCATTTGCCATAGGAACCACAAGCGGTTCTGGGCCAGGGATTGCGGCAGCGCCTCGTTACCCGGCAAGCAGGCAATGCTGTCTTGTGTCTGGCCATCGCGTTGCAGCACTTCGATCTGTGCAACCAGCGCCGCCAGGGTCGGAGCTTCAAACAACAGGCGCAGGTTCAGTTCGATACCCAGCGCTTCACGCAGACTGGCGACCACCTGGGTCGCGACAATCGAGTTACCGCCCAGCAGGAAGAAGTGATCATCGGCGGCCACCTCTTCCAGTTGCAGGTGTTCACACCAGATTTTCGCAACCTGCGCCTGCAGATTGGAGCTGGAAGCCGAAGCCGCTTCCCTGGCAGCCGCGATGCTTTCAGGGAAGACCGCATAACTGTCCAGGCTGCCGTCGGCCAGTCGGGTGCGGCAGGCGGAACGTTGCAGTTTGCCGCTGGAGGTCTTGGGCAAGGCACCCGGATTGAGCAGCACCACCACGCTCGGTGCTTCCTGGAAGGCCTCGGCAACAGCCTGACGAATCATCTTGATCAGCGTCTCGGGAGCCAGGGTTTTCTGCACGCTGCGACCGACTTCCGCCGCGATGCCGATACCTTCACTGCCTTGCTGGGTCACGGCGAACGCGGCAATCCGGCCTTTGCGCACCACATCGACGTCACGCTCGACAGCCTTTTCGATGTCCTGGGGATACAGGTTGTGGCCGCGCACGATCAGCATGTCTTTCAAGCGACCGGTGATATACAGCTCGCCATGGCGCAGGAAACCCAGGTCGCCAGTACGCAGCCAGGTAAGGCCTTCATGCTCGACAAAGGTCTTGGCAGTGGCTTCGGGGTTGCGCCAATAGCCATGGGCGATGCTCGGACCACAGGCCCAGATTTCACCGACACTGTTTTCACCCAGCACGGCAAGGGTCTGCGGGTCGGCAATCAGCACGCCGTGTTCAGGCTGGCTGGTCCCGCAACTCATGACCGGGTTGCCATCCCCCGGCTCGGCAATATTGCGCGCCAGTGCTCGCTCATCAAGACGCAGCGATGGAATGCCCTTGCCGCGCTGACCACCAGCCACGAACAACGTGGCTTCGGCCAGGCCATAGGAGGCGAAGAAGCTGTCTGGCGTAAAACCGCAGACGGCAAACTTTTCAGCGAAACTGTCCAGGCTGTCCTGGCGAATCGGCTCCGAGCCCGAATAGGCCACACGCCAGCGGCTGAGATCCAGGCGCGCCAGCGCCGAATCACTGACCCGCGAACTGCACAACTGATAGGCGAAATCCGGGCCGCCGCTGATGGTGCCTCCGTATTCGCTGATCGCTTCCAGCCAGCGCAATGGCCGGGTCAGGAAATAGGCAGGCGCCATCAACACGCAAGGCACGCCACTGAAGATCGGTTGTAGCAAGCCGCCGATCAGCCCCATGTCGTGGTACAGCGGCAGCCAGCTGACGATCACGTCATCGGGATTGAGATCGATACCGAAGCCGTGACGGATCAGCAGTTCGTTGGCGACCAGATTGCCATGGCTGACCTGAACGCCTTTGGGCAAGGCCGTGGAACCGGAGGTGTATTGCAGGAAAGCGATATCGTCGCTGTTCAGGGCCGGGCCTTGCCAGCCTTCGGCGATGGCGCTGTCGAGGGTGTCGACACACAGCAGTTGCGGGGCATTGGCAGCCGCCAGCTCATCCATCTGCAACAAGGCCGGGCGCAAGTCAGAGCCAGTCAACAGCAGGCGCGGCTCGGCATCGGCGATGATCGACAGCAGACGCTCCTGGTGATGACGACGATTGGATTCCGGCGGGTAAGCCGGCACCGCAATCACACCGGCATACAGGCAGCCAAAGAATGCCGCCACGTAATCCGGCCCGCTGTGGAACAACAGAATCGCACGATCCCCCGGCTCGGCCTGGGCTTTCAGCGCAGCGGCGATGGTCCGCGCACGCAGGTCAAGATCATGGTAGGTCAGCACGATGCCCTGGTCTTTTTCGTCAGTGAGAAAACGCAGGGCCAGGCGGTCCGGCGTCTGCTCGGCGCGACGCTGAAGGGCTTGTGCCAGGGTATCGGGGAGTTCAAACGCATCCATGATGAGGTTCCTGCTGTATTCGGCTTGCCAAATGAGGTCTGGATTTCAAGAAAAAACGCGCGTTCTCAGGCACAGACGCGCGTGAGGCAATGGGGGATCAACCGGCCGCCCGGGCCAGATGCCGCGCTGTGCTGTTGCGCCAGCGGGTCAGGTGTTGCTCGGCGTAACGCCGCAGGTGACGAAACAATTGCGCCTGCTCGTCGACCAGATAGAAGTGATGGCCCTCGAACATGTCCAGGGAAAAGCCGGTACAGGTTTCTTCCTGCCAGTCGAGCAGTTCCTCGACCGTGACGCTGTCCTGCTTGCCGCCAAAGACATGGATCGGCACGCTCAACGGCTCGCGCTCGCCATATTTGAAACTGCCGCAGGCCAGGAAGTCGGCGCGCAGAATGGGCAGCATCAGTTGCATCAGCTCATCGTTGGCAATGATGTTTTCGCTGGTGCCCTTGAGCTTGCGCAGCCGGGCAATCAGTTGCTCATCGGTCTTGGCGATGGCGTATTCGCTCACATCGCGGCGCACCGGCCCCGCCGACGCCGAGACGAACATGGCGATTGGCGCAGGCAGACCACGCGCCCGCAGAACATGGGCCAACTCGAAGGAGAGCAAGGCTCCGAGGCTATGTCCGAAAATCGCGTAGGGCTTATCCAGTTCGACACTGATCTCATCGGCCAGACGATTGGCCAGCTGTACGATATCGGTCTGCAGGGGTTCGTTCATGCGCATGCCACGACCCGGCAGTTCAAGAGGACGAACGTTCAGCCACTCCGGCAACTTGCGCCGCCACGGGCTGTAGAACATCGCACTGGCCCCGGAAAAAGGCAGACAGAACAGCGTCAGGCTCGCAGGAGTGCTCATATCAGGCCCTGCCATCCGGTAACGCCGATGAAAAAGCTGCGATGCGCGCGCTCGAAACCCATTGTGTCCTCCTGATTTGGTCCATGGCCGCTGTCGTGGACGGGCCTGTCATCAATGAGAACGGATGGCATCTGGAAATAATTAGTCGCATCTGAGCGATGCGCTTCAAAAGTGCGCAGGGGGACGAATTGCTCTCTATAGGTGCACTGATTCAATTTCGCATTTGACAATTATTATCATTAAGCCTAGTTTACCCGCCGATAAGTTGGTGCCACCCAATACCGGGACGCTCCTTCCCCAAAGATTCGCAGCAAGGTGAATTCCATGACGGAACAAGTGCTCACAAGTAAGTGTGACTCACCCTTACTCCAGGTTTTTATCGACAACTATTTGCTGTTGGTCAAAATCGCCGCCCGCATCGTTGGCTGCCGCTCCCGCGCCGAAGATGTGGTGCAGGACGCATTTTTCAGGCTGCGTTCCGCTCCCCAGATCACCCTTTCATTCAAGGCCCAGCTCAGCTATCTGTTCCAGATCGTGCGTAACCTGGCCATCGATCACTATCGCAAGCAAGCCCTGGAACTCAAGTACACAGGCCCCGAGGATGAAGGCTTGAACGTTGTGGTCCAGGGTGCTTCACCGGAAACCTCACATATCAATTTCTCCAGCCTGGAGAAAATCGCCGACGCCCTGTCGGAACTGCCGGATCGCACTCGATACGCCTTCGAGATGTATCGCCTGCACGGCGTCCCGCAAAAAGACATCGCCAAGGAACTGGGCGTCTCCCCTACCCTGGTGAACTTCATGATCCGCGATGCGCTGATTCACTGCCGCAAGGTCAGCGGCGTCAGAAACTGAATCCGGTTTCGAGAACGCAAAAAAGCGCATCCGGAGCCAGGGCCCCGGATGCGCTTCAAATGCCAGACTTATTGAATCAGCGGCTGACCTGATACTCAGGCTGCACTTCCGGCATGGCCGAGGAGTGGTGGTTGAGAATCTTCCACTGACCGCCTACACGCTCGTACAGGAAGGTGTAACGCGCCTGCACTTTGCTCTTCTTGCCATCGGCAGCGGTCAGGGTGAAGGTGTAGACACCGCTGTCCAGTGCCGCATCCGGGCCAAGGCGACGGATTTCGCGGTAGTTGATCTCACCTACCGGCTTGAGTGCCAGGAAGTGATCGAAGTAGTCCTTGATCTCTGCCGGAGTGGCTCGCACCTTGTTGGAAACCGTTGGCTGCAATACGGCATTTGGCGCATACAGGCTGACAACAGTTTGCGGGTTGCCGGTTTTCAGTGCGTTGTTCCAGCGATCAAACAAACCTGAAATTTCCTGGTCTTTCACATTGGATGGCTGCTCAGCCACCATGCGATAGGTATAAGGTGCTGTATCTGCTGCGTGGACCAGTGGAGCACTCAGAGCAAAAAGCATGACCAGGGCAGTTTTTTTCAGTTTCATCGCAACACTCCTACAAGGATCTGTTCAGGGATTCAGTGAGTGCTACTTTGCCGTTTCGGGTAATGTCCTCCATCGGCCAAACGGGGTTATTTATCTATGCCATTCGGCAGATAGGCACCCCGAGCCATGACAGGTTTTAATGACATCATGTTGTGCCCGCGCGGGCATGAACCCACGCAGGAGCACGCCGCAGATGCAAAGCCCTCCCCATGACCCGGCAAGTGCCCTGGCCATCCGCACGCAGTATCGACAGTCACAAAGCCGTGCCGCACGCCTTCGTCTGCTGGTGGATACCGGACAGGAACTGACTCAACTGCCTCCCGAGGCCATGCGCCAGCGTGTACTGCAGAGAGCCTGCGCTTTCGTCGCCATGGATCATGGCCTGCTGCTGGAGTGGGACAACGATAATGTCGTGCGCACCACCGCCCTGCATGGCAGTGAAGAGCGTCTGCGCAGCCTGGAAATCGTGGCCGACGCCCTGGCCATCGGGCCGCAATGGCTGGAGCGTGAAAACGCCACTCTGCCCAACGTCCTGATGCTGCCGCTACGCGGGGCCGATGACGGTTCCTTTGGCACGCTGGTGCTGGCCAACAGCGTGAATATCAGCGCCCCCGACAGCGAAGACATCGAATCTCTGCAACTGCTCGCCACCCTGCTGGCTGCACATCTGGAGAACAACCGCCTGCTCGAAGCACTGGTTGCACGGGAGCGCACCATGTCCGAACTGGTCAATCAGTTGTTCACTGCACAGGAGGATGAACGCAAGCGCATGGCCTACGACCTGCATGACGGACTGGCGCAAACCCTTGCCGGCCTGCATCAGCGCCTGCAAGGCTTTGCCGGTCGCTGCCCGGAGCTGCCTGAACCGCTGGATAACGACCTGCGGGCGATCCTGACCCTTGCCCAGCACTGCGTCGGCGAAGGTCGGCAATTGATCAGTGGCCTGCGTCCCAGCGTACTTGACGATTTCGGTCTGCTTCAGGCCGTCGACAAGGACGCCGACCGTCTACGCGAAGCCGGTATTAACGTACACTGGCGCTCACGCTCCATGACCCGCCTGCCCAGCCACCTGGAAATCGCCCTGTTTCGCATTGCCCAGGAAGGCATCAACAATATTCTCAAGCACGCCAATGCCGCCAACGTGCAGCTGGCGCTCGAGCTGCATGAAACCAATGCCTCGTTAATGATCGAGGACAACGGTTGTGGTTTCATCATTGACCAGCAATCCAGGAGCAACGGCGTTCAGAAGCTGGGACTGGTGGCGATGCAGGAACGAGCCAGCCTCCTGGGCGGCCGACTGACTTGCGTCAGCAGCCCGGAATGCGGCACTCGAATACGCGCTACCGTACCCTTCAACATAGATAAGGCAGCACCATGACGAACACCTTGCGACTGGTCCTGGCAGACGATCATGAAGTGACCCGGACCGGATTCGTCTCGCTTCTGGCCGGACATCCGGAATTCGAGGTGGTCGGCCAGGCCGCCGATGGTCAGCAGGCCATCGAACTGTGCGAGCAGATGCAGCCGGATATCGCGATCCTGGATATCCGCATGCCGGTGCTCAACGGCCTGGGGGCCGCACGAATCCTCCAGCAACGCATGCCGAAACTCAAAGTCGTGATGTTTACCATGGATGACAGCACCGACCATCTGGAGGCCGCCATCAGTGCCGGTGCGGTCGGTTATCTGCTCAAGGACGCCAGCCGCGATGAAGTGATCGCTGCCCTGCAACAGGTGGCGCGTGGCGAAGAAGCCCTCAACAGTGCCGTCAGCGCACGCCTGCTGCGGCGCATGACAGAACGCAACAACAGTCGCACCATCGCGACCGAAGCCCTGACGCCCCGTGAACGTCAGGTACTCGGGCTGGTGGCCAGCGGCTTCAGCAACCGGGAAATCGGCGAAAAGCTCGGTATCACCACCGGCACCGCCAAGGCTCACGTAGAGAAAGTCATCGCCAAGCTCGGTGCGGCTGACCGAACCCAGGCTGCCGTTCGCGGCCTGGCACTGGGCCTGGTAAGTCAGGCATCCGGCGACTGGAGGTGACCTTGCTCAACGTCATGCGCTGGGAAGACCTCCCGCTACGCGGCAAGGCATTGGTGGCTATTTCACTGCCGCTGGTGATTCTGATGCTGTCTCTGATGCTCATCTACATTGCCGAGCGCCAGACTACGCAAGCCGAAGAAGATGTGCGCAGAGTACTGCTGGTTCGCGGCGATATACAGAACGTTCACACCCAGCTCGTCGAAGCGGCAGCCAGCGTACGCGGCTACCTGCAGACCCGGCATGAGGACTTTCTGCCGGCGTATCTGAACGAACAGGCGCAGATCGGAGCGGCACTGGATCGCCTCAACACCAATGTGCGTGACGAAAAGATGCGCGAACACCTCAAGGCCATTACGCTGCAGATCGAAAACAAGATCGATGGTCTGGAAACACTGCACAGCCTGAACAAGGAAGGAAAAGACACGATTGCGACCATCCTGATCGAGAACAAATACATTCTCGACGAGCTGCGTGATCAGATCCGCACCATGCGCGAACGCGAAGACATCCTGCTGGCGGAACGCACGGCTGCCGCCGCCGACAGTCGCGAACGCCTGTTCTGGGCAACACTGCTGGCCGCCGGCTCAGGCCTGATTGGCGCCATCCTTGCGGTATGGGTACTGTCCACAAGCATCGTGAGCAGAGTGCAACGGGTACAAGGCAATGCACAGCGTCTGGTGCTGGGCCATCCGCTGCTACCACAACCCTCGGAAAACGATGAAGTCGGCCAGTTGGGCACTCGTCTGGTGGAAGCCAGTCAACTGCTCGCCGAACGCGAGCGGGCCTTGCGCGAAAACGAGGAACGTCTGCGACTGCTCATCGAGGGCGCCAGGGACTATGGCATCTTTGCTCTCGATACCAAGGGCCATGTCATCACCTGGAACGCCGGTGCCGAGCGCATCAAAGGCTATACCGAGCAGGAAGTTCTCGGGCAGCATTTCTCTTTGTTCTACCCTCCTGAAGAATGCCCGCAACCCCCTGAGATGGCCTTGCAAGAGGCCTCACGCACCGGGCGCTACATGGAAGAAGGCTGGCGCTGCCGCAGGGATGGCAGCCGTTTCTGGGCCAGCGTGGTCATCACTGCGCAGTACGACAGCAACAATGCCTTGCGAGGCTTTTCCAAGATCACCCGTGACCTCACCGACCGCCGTACTGCCGAGATCGCCCTTGGCACCGCCCGCGAAGAAGTAGAACGCGCCAGCCTTGCCAGGAACGGGTTTCTTTCACGCATGAAAGTGATGGTCTTCACCATGGACGACAGTGCCGAGCAGATCAGTGCCGGCGCAGTCGGTCATCTGCTCAAGGACGCTAGCCGCGACGAAGCGATCGCGGGGCTGCAACATGTGGCCCATGACGAAAAAGTCCTCAACAACGCCCCGCAACGGCGTGTGACCGAACACAACAACAGCCGCACAATCCTGACCGAAACCCTGACGCCTCGTGAGTGCCAGGTGCTCGGGCTGGTGGCCAGCGGTTGTAGCAACCGGGAAATCGGCGAAAAACTCGGCATCACCACTGGCACCGCCAAGTCTCATGTCGAGAAAGTCATCGCCAAGCTCGGTGCCGCCGACCGGACCCAGGCTGCCGTTCGTGGCCTGGCGCTGGGCCTGGTCAATCAGACATCCGGCGACTGGAGGTGACCTTGTTCAACGTCATGCGCTGGGAAGACCTCCCGTTACGCGGCAAGGCGCTGGTCGCCATTTCCTTGCCAATGGTCATTCTGATGCTCTCCCTGACGCTCATCTACATTGCCGAGCGCCAGACCACCCAAGCCGAAGAAGATGTGCGCAGAGTGCTGCTGGTTCAGGGCGATATACAGAGCGTTCACACTCAACTCGCCGAAGCGGCAGCCAGCGTACGCGGTTACCTGCTGACCCGGCGAGAGGACTTTCTGCCGGGGTATCTGAACGCCCATGCGCAGATCGACGCCGCACTGGATCGACTCAACACCAATGTGCGCGACCAGCAGATGCGCGAACACCTCAAGGCCATTGCACCGCTGATCGAAGACAAGGTCGATGGCCTGGAAACCCTGCGCAGCATGAGCCTGGAAAGCAGAGAGTCGATTGCGACCATCCTGATCGAGAACAAGTACATTCTCGATGAGCTGCGTGATCGCATCCGCACCATGCGCGAACGTGAAGACACCTTGCTGGCGGAACGCACGGCTGCCGCC
The DNA here is from genome assembly GCF_057809175.1 of Pseudomonas sp. FG43. Taxonomy (NCBI): domain Bacteria; kingdom Pseudomonadati; phylum Pseudomonadota; class Gammaproteobacteria; order Pseudomonadales; family Pseudomonadaceae; genus Pseudomonas; species Pseudomonas sp. FG43. The sequence continues at coordinate 76,477 of NZ_JBMDJL010000014.1, read as the reverse complement.
TCCGAGACTCGTGCCCGTCTATTGTGGGCAACGCTGCTGGCTGCGGGCTCAGGCCTGTTTGGTGCCATTCTTGCGGTCTTGATGCTGTCCAGAGGCATCGTGACCAGAGTTCAGCAAGTGCAAGGCAATGCACAGCGCCTGGCGCTGGGCCATCCGCTGCTACCGCAGCCGCCGGAAAACGATGAGGTCGGCCAACTGGGCACTCGTCTGGTGGAAGCCGGCCAGTTGCTGGCCGAACGCGAGCGGGCCTTGCGCGAAAACGAGGAGCGCCTGCGGCTGATCATCGAAGGCGTGAAGGACTACGGTATCTTCGCTCTCGACGCCCAGGGTTATGTCACTACCTGGAACGCCGGTGCCGAACGTATCAAAGGCTATACCGAGCAGGAAATACTCGGGCAGCATTTCTCTTTGTTCTATCTGCCGGAAGAATGCCCGCAACACCCGGACATGGCTCTGCGCGAGGCCACTCTTCACGGGCGCTATATGGAAGAAGGCTGGCGCTGCCGCAAGGACGGCAGCCGCTTCTGGGCCAGCGTGGTCATCACCGCGCAGTACGACAGCAACAATGCCCTGCGGGGTTTTTCCAAGATCACCCGCGACATCACCGACCGCCGCGCTGCCGAAATCGCCCTTGGTAATGCGCGGGAAGAAGCAGAACGCGCCAGCCGTGCCAAGAGCGAGTTTCTGTCACGCATGAGCCACGAACTGCGCACGCCCCTGAACTCCATTCTGGGTTTCGCCCAGTTGCTGGACATGGACTCCACCAATCACCAGAAACCCCAAGTGGGTCATATCCTGCGGGCCGGACAGCACCTGCTGACCCTGATCAACGAGGTTCTGGATATTGCCCGTATCGAGGCAGGCCATCTGTCGATCAATCTGGAGCCCGTTCTCTTGCCCGAGGTCCTGCAAGAAGCGTTGAGCCTTGTGTGGCCCATGGCGGCGGATGGCGATATCCAGTTGGCAGAACTGCCAGCGCTGGCAAACGACAGCGGTGTCATTGCCGACCGCCAGCGCTTGATTCAGGTGCTGCTGAATCTGCTGTCCAACGCCATCAAGTACAACCGCCCGAAAGGGCTGGTGAAGATAGAGGTCCAGCAGCAGGACGATCGGGTCGCCATAAGCGTCATCGACACAGGCAAAGGGATTGCGCTGGATCGACTCGATCAATTGTTCAAGCCTTTTGAACGTCTCGAAGCCGACGCCAGTGTAGAAGGCACAGGCTTGGGTCTGGCATTGAGCAAAAGCCTGCTGGAAACCATGCATGGCAGCATGACCGTACACAGCACGCCAGGACAGGGCTGCCGGTTTACCTTGGAACTGCCTTATATTCAGGTGCAGAAAGCAGAAGAGGCACCGCTTCGCCGGATCAGTGCGATACCTGCCGAACCGCACCCTGCCCGTGCCGAGCACTACGGCAAAGTGCTGTGTATTGAAGACAACCTGTCGAGCATGGCCCTGATCGAAACCCTGCTGCAACGCAGGCCCGGCATTCAACTGCTGTCCAGCATGCAGGGGCAACTGGGGCTGGACCTGGCCCGTCAGCATGCGCCGCAATTGATTCTGCTGGATGTAAACCTGCCGGACATTACAGGTCGCGATGTATTACAGCGCCTGCGACAATCGCCCAGCACTGCAAACACCCCTGTACTGATGATAACTGCCGACGCCAGTGACGGAACCCACCGCGAGCTGCGGCAAGCCGGGGCTACGGCAATCCTGACCAAACCTATCCAGGTCCCGGCGTTTCTCGCCCATCTGGACCAATATCTACCGGAGCCTGAATGAGCGGCGACTTCCGCATCCTGATTATTGATGACCAGCGGCCCAACCTTGAGCTGATGGAGCAATTGCTCGCCCGGGAAGGCCTGACCAATGTGTTGAGCAGCACCGAGCCGCTGCGAACACTGGACCTGTTCAACAGCTTTGAGCCGGACCTGGTAATTCTCGACCTGCACATGCCGGAATTCGATGGTTTTGCAGTGCTGGAGCAACTGAACCGACGCATCCCGAGCAATGATTATTTGCCCATCATGGTGCTGACCGCCGATGCCACTCGCGACACCCGCCTGCGAGCTCTGGCGCTAGGCGCAAGGGACTTCATCAGCAAGCCGCTGGATGCTCTGGAAACCATGTTGCGGATCTGGAACCTGCTGGAAACCCGCGCGCTGTACAAGACCTTGCGCCAGCTGCTGCCACCGGAAAACATTGAACTGCTGCGCCAGTATCGGGCACCGGCGCAGCCTTGAGCTCAACAGGTGTCGGGCATTACTTGATGAGAATGACCGGCACCGACACTTCATGAATCACGCGATTGGCGACCGAACCCAGCAGAAAGCCACCGAAGCTGCTCAATCCGCGAGTGCCCATCACTACGGTGTCGCAGCCCAGTTGCTTGACAGCAGAACCGACCTGCTCGGCCACATTGCCCAGATCCACATGAGTCTGATGGGCAACATCCGCCGCTTTCAGCAACACCACGGCCTCTGCAAGGACTCGGTTGGCTTCGTTATACAGCCCTGCCTTGACGCCTTCGATCATGTCCGGCGCCAGATAGTCGCTATAAACGACCGGGCTGGCCTGCACGTTGAGCAAATGCACTTGCAGTGGTCGTGCAAGGCTGCCTGACAAGCCAATGACGTACTCCAGAGCATGTTTTGAAGGAACCGATCCGTCGTAAGGAATCAGAACTTTATGCATGACATCTCTCCTTGAATGGGTATGTATTCAACATAGTCCCCTCCAAGGCCAGCAACCACCGCAAAGGCAGCTTTGATTGATCCAGAGCAAATCAGGCGCGATTATTTTTGGCAGCCCTTCGCGAATGAATTCACTCCTACACCTGTGGGAGCGAATTCATTCGCGAATAAACCAGATTTCTAACGCCCAGCCAGAAACTCCGCCGCCTGATCCAGCAACAACAAGGGGTTTTCTGCCTTGTGGATGTCGACCGACAGCAATTGGCGAAAGCGTCGCGCACCCGGGAAGCCATGGGCCATCCCCAGGATATGCCGCGTGACATGGTGCATGGTGCCACCGCTCTCGATATGCGCGGCGATATAGGGCCGTAGCGCTTGCAGAGCGTCTGAACGACTGATGACCGGCGCGGTGCTACCGAACAGTTCGCGATCCACCTCAGCCAGCAGATAGGGGTTGTGATAAGCCTCACGCCCGAGCATCACACCATCGAAGGTCTGCAAATGCTCCTGGCACTGCTCAAGGGTCTTGATCCCGCCATTGAGAATGATCTCCAGACCAGGAAAATCCCTCTTCAACTGCGCAGCCACGTCATAGCGCAACGGCGGAATATCACGGTTTTCCTTGGGCGAGAGCCCTTCCAGAATCGCAATACGGGCATGCACCGTAAAGCTGTTGCAGCCAGCCTCATGAACCTTGCCGACGAAATCACACAACTCGGCGTAACTGTCACGGCCATTGATCCCGATCCGGTGCTTGACCGTCACCGGAATAGCAACGGCGTCCTGCATGGACTTCACACAATCGGCCACCAGCTCGGGATGCGCCATCAGGCATGCGCCAATCATATTGTTCTGCACCCGATCACTCGGGCAGCCCACATTCAGATTGACCTCGTCGTACCCTACTTCCTCAGCCATCCGCGCACAGGTCGCCAGATCCGCAGGATTACTCCCACCAAGCTGCAAGGCCAGAGGATGCTCGGCTTCGTCGTAACGCAGGAAACGCTCACGATCACCGTGGATCAATGCGCCGGTGGTGACCATCTCGGTGTACAGCAAGGCATTCTTCGACAGGAGGCGCAGGAAATACCGGCAATGGCGGTCAGTCCAGTCCATCATCGGCGCAACGGAGAAGCGGCGGGATGGCGCAGGCTTCATGGAGCGGGCAGTTGAAGCAGTATTCACAGGTATATTCATCGGACGACTGGAACAGGACAGCGAATTCGGTACACCGAGCAAATCATGCCCGAGCGCAAAGGTTGCATAGTCTATCAGGAAGCATCGAGACTGCGGACGAAGCTTGAGACACGCCAAGGGAACAACCAGCCCCAACCACGCTCCAACCCAGTCTGAACCGAGTAATACCAGTCAGTTAAGAGGCTAATCTTGAAAAACGGGTGGGCCACAATCCGTGGGAGGGGCCTTGGCCGCGACAGCTTCAATGCAAGCGCTGAAAATGTGTTGCCTGTAAGCAGGTCGTCGCGGCCAAGGCCCCTCCAACAGTGACATGTACGCCTTAACTGATCGGTAATTAGTCTGAACCAAGCTTCCATACCTCCGAGCGTCATCTATTGCCTGCGAATGAGGAAAGCACGCCTTCAAACGCAGACATCATGGTCTGCGACCTTGAGTGGCAGGCAACGCTCGGGTAATGTCATCCAACCGCACAGGACAGAGCACGCTCATGACTTCCAAGCTGGATCAACTCAAGAAATTCACAACTGTTGTTGCCGATACCGGCGATTTCGATGCCATTGCCCGCCTCAAGCCGGTGGACGCCACAACCAACCCTTCTCTTCTGCTCAAGGCAGCTTCCAGCGAAAGCAACGCTGAGCTGCTGGCTGAGGCGTTCAGTGGCAGCAAGGGCGATATCGGTCTGGCTTCGGATCGCTTTGCGGTCGCCATTGGCCGCAAGATTCTCGATGTCGTGCCGGGCCGTGTTTCCACCGAGGTGGATGCCCGTCTGTCCTTCGATACCCATGCGATGATCGAGCGCGGCGAGCGTCTGGCCAGTCTGTACGATGCTGCCGGCATTGGTCGTGACCGGATCCTGATCAAGCTGGCTTCTACCTGGGAAGGCATCAGGGCCGCCGAGAAGCTGGAAAAGGACGGCATCCAGACCAACCTGACCCTTCTGTTCTCTTTCGCCCAGGCTGTGGCCTGTGCCGAAGCTGGCGTGTTTCTGATTTCGCCGTTCGTGGGCCGTATCTACGACTGGTACAAGAAGTCGTCGGGCCAGGAGTACACAGGTGCAGAAGATCCGGGCGTGCAGTCCGTGACCCGCATCTACAACTACTACAAGGCCAATGACTTCAAGACCGTAGTCATGGGTGCCAGCTTCCGTAACCTGAGCCAGATCGAGCAACTGGCTGGCTGCGACCGCCTGACCATCAGCCCGGACCTGCTCAAGCAACTGGCAGAAGACAACGGCAGCCTGGAGCAGAAACTGGCACCGGGCAACGCAGGCGAAGCCCGTCAGAGCCTGTCCGAGAAGGAATTCCGCTGGGCTTCCAACGAAGATGCAATGGCCACGGAAAAACTGGCCGAAGGCATTCGTCAGTTTGCTCGCGACCAGGAAAAGCTCGAAGCATTGCTCGCCGCCAAGGCCTGAATGCATTAAAGGGCGACCTCCTCGCGGGGGTCGCCCTTTTTATTGCCCGCCATTCAGCGCGGCAAGGTTGCAGCTCGGCTTATCGCTGCCCTTCGAGGGCATTGACCAGGTCATGGAAGGCTTCACGATTGGAGTCGTTCAACCCCATCAGGATCTTGTGCGCTTCCAGCACCTTGGCCTTGACCACCTCTTCGCACTGATCCTGCGACGGCAGGTCGGTCAGGCATTCAGGGCGCGGGATGGGACGATCGACGATGTTGAACACCTGATCGAAGCCCATCGACTGCAACAGCCGCGTGATGTCTTCATGGGTCGTCACGAGGGTTGGCAGCAACCCTACCTTTTGACGCGACAGGATCGACAGCTTGGCCAGGAGGCCCAGTGTCGTGCTGTCGATGCTGCGGGTTTCGGTCAAATCGATCACCACGGCCGAAAAATTCAGCGCGGTGAAGATTCTCTCGATCGTCGCATCCAAGGCCGAACACAGCGTCAAACGCACTTCGCCCACGAACTTCAGAACGAAGGTGCCTTCCTGCTCGGCGAACTGGATTCTACCGGTACTCATTCAAGATTCCTGCGTAACACTAACAAGGCGATATCATCCGGCATCTCCCCTAGCGTAGCCAATTCAAAAACCTCCTGCAGTCCTTCCAGGCTGCCACCAGCAGTCTTCACCATTTCAGGCAGGACCGCTTCTTTTTCCTTGAGTGTATCACCGGGCAGAAGATCCAGTATGCCATCAGACAACATCGTCAGACTGAAGGACGCTGGCAGTTCCAGTTCATGGTCCTGGTAGGTCGCCTCATTGAACAGTCCGACAGGAAGGCCACGACCTTGCAGATAGCGCGCCTCCCCGTCCGTGAACAGCACAGGCAGCGGTAAATGGCCACCGACTGCATAGGTCAGGATGCCCGTGTCTTCGTCGATGACGCCACCGACCATGGTCACATGCTTGCCCAGCTTGCAACTGATCAGGCCACGGTTGATATGCCCCAGCACATCCGACGGCTTGAATTCAGGCAATGTGCCGCCGCGCTTGGACTCGAACAGCAAACGGGTGGTCATGAACTTCAACAACACCGTAATGAATGCAGAAGACGCGCCATGGCCCGATACATCGGCCAGATAGAACGCCACGCGCCGCTCATCGACACGGAAGTAGTCCACAAAGTCGCCGGACAGATACAGTGACGGGATGATCTGGTGGGCGAACTGGAACTCATCAATCGCCCAGGGGCTGATCGGCAGCATGTTCATCTGCACCTGACGACCGGCATCCTGGTCTTCCTGCAACAGATGAAGGCTCGCTTCCAGCTCGCGATTGGCCGTTTCGAGCTTTTCGCGATAGTTCTGGTTTTCCTGGAGCAGGCGGGCACGATCCAGTGCGCGATGCACGGAATGTTCGAGAACGGCCAGGTCTTCCAGCGGCTTGATCAGATAATCGGCAGCGCCAAGGCGCAAGGCCTCGACGGCATCGCTCATGACACCCGCGCCAGAAACGACAATGACCGGCGTCTGAGGAGAAAGGCCTGTCACCTGACGAATCAGCTCAAGCCCTCCCATCTGGGGCATGCGTAGATCGCAAATGACCAGATCAGGCTTTTGCTGCTCGAATATCTGTATTCCCTGCAGGCCATTACTCGCCTGGAGGACGCTGAAGCCACTATCTTCAAGATAGGCGGCAAGACTCGCACGCACTACGTCGTCGTCATCGATAATCAGCAGCGTGGCACTGGTTTTTGGCATGTGGGCAAACGGCGCCAGATCAGGTTGTGTAGGCGGCCCGGCCGTGCCGGAACCTGCTTACTGGATTCGCTTCTAGCCTCTCTGCAACGGCAGGTCCGCAGTCGGACCGGCGATCAAGTTTCAGAGGTGCCCTTCAAGGCGCAGACGGTACTCCCATCCGACGGGCGTTTCAAGCGTACTACCCTGCTCACTTTGCGTCTTTACATCGCAAATCGCCGGGAGTTATAAGAACCTACAAATCAGCAACCAAAACGAAGGGCTAGACATGGGTCAAAATGATCGCAGCTACGAGGAGAAACGAGACTACATTCGCATGCGTATCGATGCAGATATCAACCTGCTTCACGCTGGTCAGGTGATTCCGGCTGTGTGCATCGACCTGTCCAGCAGCGGAATGCAGGTCGAGGCGCCACGCTCCTTCAAGATAGGAGACAAGCTCAGCGTCAGCATCGATTCAGATCATCCGGCACTCAAGGGGCTGTCGGCCCAGACAGAGGTTGTCTGGCTGACGGATATCGAAGGCGGCGGGCAAAAGCTGGGGCTTTCCATCATTTCGATGAATTGATTGCAAAAACGTTTCCAGAAAAGACAAAGGCGACCAAGGTCGCCTTCATTTATGGGATCAACATTCGGTAACGATTAAAAATCGTCTTCGACCTGTCCATCCTTGACCTTGAATTCGCGGTTCTGCAAATAGGCGTTGCGGATGAAGGTGTATTTGTCACCGCTGACCATGCGCTCTGCCGACAGCAGGCTGGCGCGCATATCGATCAGGCCCGCTGCTCGCAGAGTATTGCGGGTTGGCACATGGTCGATGTAACGGTACGGTTCGGTGTAGGTATCCGGATATTTAGCGATGGCATCACGCACAGTGCTTGGGCCGAAGAACGGCAGCACAACGTAAGGGCCACTGCTTACACCCCAATACCCCAAGGTCTGGCCGAAATCTTCATCATTGCGCTGCAAGCCCATGTGGGTACCGACGTCAATGACGCCCAGCAGACCGAACGTGGTGTTGACGATAAGACGCGCAGTATCGACACCGGCAGCCGCTGGCTTGACCTGCAGGATGTTGTTGGCCAGGTTGCTCACGTCACCGATGTTGTTGAAGAAGTTGTGTACGCCATCCTCGACGAACTGCGGTGCTATGTATTGATAGCCCTGCGCAATAGGCTTGAGAGTGTAGGTGTCGACAGTGTCGTTGAAGCGGAAAATGACGCGGTTGACGCCCTCCCACGGATCGTCCTCGGCAGCTTGTGCCACCACCGGAAGCGTGGCCAAACCCACACATACACACAACCGAGCCAGACGCTCGGCAAAGCCTGCACCAATCACGGGCATAGCTGAAACTCCTGATCAAGATTATGACGCGCTACTGCGAGCCCACACGCAAGGACGGGCAGTATAAAGCGTTCCGTTACAAATAAGTCAGATCTGTCAGTGCGCTGACAGTTTAAACGCAGTCACCACATAGTCATCTCAATGTCATAAAACCTCAGTAGCGTGCATGAGTATTTCAGAGAGATCACCATGCTCGCGCCGGTCGCCAACTCCCTGCCAGCCTTCCCTGCCCTGCTTTTCGGCCTTAGCGGCTGCCTGGTGGACTTTGGTGCGCAGGCAGGAATCAGAGCCCAGGAGCCGGACCTGGCTCTCGCCACTCCCGGCGCACTGGAGATTCTGCAAATACTGAGCAGCCAGGGCATGCCTTGCGCCTGGATCGATGAGTTACCCGAAAACCTGAGCCATGCGCTGGCCGAGACCGTCAGCGAATGGATCATTCCCGCCCCCCGACCCACCGCCAAGTGGCCTGCCCCCGACGCCTGCTGGCTGGCCCTGATGGCGCTGAAAGTGGACCAACTGGACGGTTGCGTCTTGATAAGCGGCGACCCGCGCCTGTTGCAATCAGGCCTCAATGCCGGGCTCTGGACCATAGGCCTGGCATCCTGCGGCCCATTGTGCGGCCTGTCTCCCACGCAATGGCAGGCCTTGAGCGATATCGAACGTGAACAACGCCGCGCCCACGCGACACTCAAGCTCTATGCCCAAGGCGTGCATTCGGTCATTGATCATCTGGGCGAACTGGAGTCCTGCCTTGCGGATATCGCCTTGCGCCGCAGCAAAGGCGAAAAGCCCTGATACACATCATGCAGGCAGCTCTGGAGTGGATTAGTCTTAAGCTGTCATGGACCTTTCAGTCGCTATAACAGTCCATGAAACAGACTTATCAACGAAGGAGCACGCCATGCCTGCCCGCGAACTGCAAGAACAACTCAATACCCTGCGCGAGCAACTGGAGCATAATCCGCCGCTGTCCGAAGCCGAGCGTGTCAATCTGCATGAGCTGATGGAACAGATTGAAACAAAAATCCAGCTGGAAAGCGTCACTCAGGACGCAAGCCTGGCAGATGGCGTCAATCTCGCAGTGGAGCGCTTCGAGCTGGAGCACCCGGCCATTGCAGGAACCCTGCGCAATATCGTGCAGACCCTGGGCAATATCGGGATCTGATCTGTAAATTCATTCGCGAAAATGCCCGTTCGCGAATGAATTCTCTCCCACAGCGGTTTGTACAGGTTATTGCCGGGCCAGTCGGCGGTTGTCGACCTGCAATGCTTCAGTGCTGCGATAGGGGTTGATATCCAGCCCGCCACGGCGCACATAACGCGCATAGACCGTCAGTTTTTCCGGCTTGAGCAAACGCTGCAGGTCGAGAAAGATTCGCTCCACGCACTGCTCGTGGAAGTCCGAGTGCTGGCGGAAACTGACGATGTAAGCCAGCAGGCTCGCATGATCCAGCACCGCGCCACGATATTCCACCACCACACTGCCCCAGTCCGGCTGACTGGTCACAGGGCAGTTGGACTTGAGCAAATGGCTGTGCAGGCTTTCCTCGATGACACGGGAATCGTCGCAGCGCAGCAACTCGGGTTGCGGGTGGTCATAACTGGCGATGCTCACATCCAGATCGTCGATGCAGGCACCCGGTAACGTCGCCACACCTTCGCTCTCGATTTCCGCCAGACTGCTGATGCGCACACCCACTGGTTTGCCTGCGGCTGCCGACAGATCCTTTTCAAGCGTCGCCCGCAACTGGTCACGACTCTCGAACGAGGTCTGGTTCAGCGAATTGAGGTAGAGCTTGAAAGACTTGGACTCGATGATATTGGGCGAGTCGGCCGGAATGCTGAACTCGGCAATGGCCACGACCGGTTTCCCCGAAGGCAACAGCCAGGACAACTCATAGCAATTCCAGAAATCGACACCCTGATAAGGCAACGTCTGAGCCGTCAGCCCCAGCTCGGCCCACTTCGCGGTGCGCGGAATCGGGAACAACAGGGATGGCGTATAAGTGGCGATGTACTCACTGGACTTGCCCAGCGGTGAGTGTTCGGCTGCGGGATGCATGGCGATACCTGGAATCTCATGAATTAACCCGGCGAGTTTATAGGGTTTGCACCGGGCTTTCAGCGACAATATCCGCCGCTGGCTGGATTACAAGGCTGTCAGCTTCAACACCTGCACAGGCCGACGGGCTATAAAGCACGCATTGCAATGCACATGAGATCCCCATGAAATTACTGATCGTCGAAGATCAAGCCAGGACCGGCCACTATCTGCATCAGGGTTTGAGCGAAGCCGGATTCGAGGCGGAGCTGGCAAGCGACGGCACCCTCGGCCAGCAATTGGCCCTGAGCGGTGACTACGCACTGCTGATTCTCGACGTGATGCTGCCGGGGCGCGATGGCTGGCAGATTCTTGAAGCCGTACGCGCTGCCGGGCTGGAGACCCCCGTGTTGTTCTTGAGCGCACGCGATGCGATTGAAGACCGGGTTCATGGCCTGGAGCTGGGTGCCGATGATTATCTGGTCAAGCCCTTCGCGTTTTCCGAATTGCTCGCCAGGGTTCGCAGCCTGTTGCGCAGAGGCACCAGCAGCCCGGCGCAAACCCACCTGCAGGTGGCCGATCTGCGCCTGGACCTGATGCGACGCCAGGTGGAGCGCAGTGGCAAGCGTATCGACCTGACCGCCAAGGAATTCACCCTGCTGGAATTATTGCTGCGGCGCCAGGGCGAAATTCTGCCCAAGTCGCTGCTGGCCTCACAGGTCTGGGACATGCACTTCGACAGCGATACCAATGTGATCGAAGTCGCCATACGCCGATTGCGCCTGAAAATCGATGATGATTTCCCCGACAAGCTGATCCATACCGTACGCGGCATGGGCTACGTGCTTGAAGAACGCGAATCATGACAATGCGCCTGTCCTTTGACCGACTGTCATTGCGCAGCCGTCTGGCGCTGCTGTTCGCCGCCTGCACCGCAGTTGTTTCACTGACCGCCGGGATCGTGTTCAACCATGCCAGCGCCACGCACTTTGTCGAACTGGATCAACAGCTGCTGGATGCCCGGCTGGCCAACCTGCGCGGCACGCTGCACGGCGTTGAAACCCTCGAAGCATTCACACAGCGTAAAGAACACCTGCTCGCCGACCTGAACCATCAACCGGACCTGACAGTTCGCATCAGCGGCTCCGACGGCCAGACATGGTTTGACAATACGCCGCCGTCATCACAGGCCCCGCCCCAGAGCTCAGGCCTGCACACGCTGCACAGCGATCAGGCGTCCTATCGCAGCTTTACGGCGAAGCTACAACCCGGCTCGACACACTCGCCACAGGTTACGCTGCTGCTGGATATCACTCACCATCAGCACTTTTTGCAACGCATGCAGCATTTGATCTGGCTGACCGTCGGGCTTTCGGCACTGGCCACGGCCCTGCTGGGTGCCTGGGCCACACGCAGCGGGCTGAAGCCGCTGCACAGGATGAGCGCCGTTGCCGCTGGTGTGTCGGCCAGCTCATTGACCACTCGCCTGCCCGAAGCAAACATGCCCCGCGAACTGGCAGAGCTGACTCGTGCGTTCAATGCGATGCTGGCCCGTCTGGACGATGGCTTTCAGCGTCTGTCGGCCTTTTCCGCCGATATTGCCCATGAGCTGCGCACACCTCTGTCAAACCTGTTGACCCACACTCAGGTCACCCTGACCCGAACGCGCTCGCTGGAAGATTATCGCGACGCGCTGGCGGGCAACCTCGAAGAGCTGCAAGGCATGGCGCAAATGGTCAATGACATGCTGTTTCTGGCCAAGGCCGAACACGGCCTGCTCATTCCTGCTCGCGAGAGGCTGGCTCTGGAGGATGAGGTCGATGCCGTGCTGGAGTTTTTTGCAGCGCTGGCGGAAGACAAGAACATCAACCTGTCCAGGCAAGGCCATGCGAACGTGACCGGTGATCGGACAATGCTGCGTCGTGTGCTTTCCAACCTGCTGGATAACGCCTTGCGCTTCACTCATTCAGGCGGCTACATCAGGATCGACCTGCACGAATCGCCAACCGGCATTGCGCTGAGCGTGGAAAACAATGGCATCTGTATAGAACCCGACGCCCTGCCCCGGCTTTTCGACCGTTTCTATCGAGCTGACCCGGCACGTCAGGAAAGCAGCGAACATGTCGGGCTGGGGTTGGCGATTAGCCAATCGATCATCCGGGCGCATGGAGGGTCGATCAAGTGTGAATCCGCAGAGGGAATAACACGCTTTCGGGTGGAGTTTAACTCTCACACTGTAGGAGCGAATTCATTCGCGAAAATGGCTATTCGCGAATGAATTCGCTCCTACGGGGATTGATTATTCGTAGCGTAGCGCATGCGCTGGCTGCACCTGTGCAGCACGCCAGGCCGGGTAGATGGTGGCCAGGAAACTCAGGATGAATCCGGCACTGCAGATCAGCACCACATCGCCGCCCTGCAACTCCGAAGGCAGGTTGCTGATGAAATACACATCGGAGCTGAAGACGTGCTGGCCGCTGACCCGCTCGAACCAGCCCACCAGACTGCTGACGTTCAGCGCGGCAATCACACCCAGCACGCCGCCGATCAGGGTGCCGACGATACCGATCACCGTGCCCTGAACCATGAAGATCGCCATGATCTGCCGTGGTGTAGCGCCAATGGTGCGCAGGATTGCGATATCCGCACCCTTGTCGTTCACCACCATGATCAGGGTCGCGATGATATTGAACGCCGCTACGGCAACGATCATCAGCAGCAACAGGCCGATCATGGTCTTTTCCATTTTCATGGCACTGAACAGGCTGCCCTGGGTGTGGGTCCAGTCATCGGCACGATAATCGGCGCCCAGGCCCGAGGCGATGGCGGTTGAAACCTGCGGCGCCTTGTACAGATCCTTCAACGCCAGACGCACGCCCTGCACCTGACCGGGCTGCCAGCGTTGCATCTGGGCGGCGTCGGCAATGTTGATCAGCGCCATGGAGCCATCCAGCTCGGCCCCGACCTTGAACACGCCCACCACGGTCAGGCGCTGCAGGCGCGGAGTGATGCCGCCCGGCGCGCTGCTGACTTCAGGCACGATCAGGGTCAGCTTGTCGCCCACGCTCAAGCGAAAGCGGCGAGCGGTGATATCGCCCAGCACTACGCCGAACTCGCCGGGTTTCAGGTCCTGCAGGTTGCCGCGAGTAATGTGTTTGGTGACGATGGAAACCTGATGCTCAAGCGCAGGGTCGATACCGCTGACCTGGATCGGCTGCATGGAGCCCTTGTAGGACAGCATGCCTTCCATCTCGGTGAGCGGCACGGCTGCCGTGACTTCAGGGTTCTTCAGGGCCGCGTCGGCCAGTGGCTTCCAGTCGTCCACCGGCTTGACGCCAGCGATCATCGCATGGGGCACCATGCCGAGAATCCGTGAACTCATTTCACGCTGGAAACCGTTCATGACCGACAGCACCACGATCATTGCCAGCACGCCCAGCGCCAGACCGATCATCGAGGTCATCGAGATGAACGAGATAAAGCTTTTACGGCGTTTTGCACGGGTATAGCGCGCGCCGATGAAGATGGATAACGGTCTGAACATTCGCGGAGCACCGTAGAAAAAAGTGAAGGCCCCGACGCGATGACTTGCGTCGGGGCGGGTGAATCAGCCAGCGACGAGACGACCGTCTTCCAGGCGCAGGACACGATCCATCTGCCGGGCCAGGTTCATGTCGTGGGTCACCACCAGAAACGCCGTACGCGACGAAGTGCTCAGTTCGCGCATCAGGTCCTGAATACCCTGAGCCGTGTGATGGTCGAGGTTGCCGGTCGGCTCATCGAGCATCACAAGCCCTGGCTGGTTGACCAGCGCACGGGCAATCGCCACACGCTGACGCTCACCACCGGACAACTCCGATGGCTTGTGCGCCAGCCGATGCCCCAGGCCTACGCGCTCCAAGAGTGCCGTAGCTCGCTGACGGGCTTCGGGAATCGGTGTGCTGCCAATCAACAACGGCATGCACACGTTCTCCAGCGCGGTGAACTCGGGTAACAGGTGGTGGAACTGGTAGACGAAACCCAGAGCCCGGTTACGTAACAGGCCGCGGGCCTTTTCATTAAGTGCCGACAGCTCTTCCCCGGCCAGCCAGACGCTGCCCTCGGTAGGCGTGTCCAGGCCACCAAGCAGGTTGAGCAAGGTACTTTTCCCCGAGCCCGAGCTGCCGACAATCGCCACACGCTCACCCGGATGCAGCTCAAGCTGCAGGCCGGACAGCACCACAACAGACTCAGGACCTTCCTCGTAGGACTTACCCAGGTTTCGGCAACTCAATACAGCTTTATCTAACATGCCCGACTCACTCATAACGTAACGCCTCCGCAGGCTGGGTGCGCGCCGCACGCCAGGCTGGATACAGGGTGGCGAGGAAACTCAGGGCCAACGCGGCACCGCAGACCTGGAACACATCCTGGGCCATCAGTTGCGAAGGCAGGTAATCGATGAAGTACACGTCGGCGTTGAGAAACTTGTGGCCGATCAGGCCTTCAAGCGCCGAGATCGCCGAACTGACATTGAGCGCCGCCAGAATGCCCACCGCCGCGCCGATCAAGGTACCGACCACGCCGATTACAGAACCCTGCACCATGAAGATGGCCATGATCTGCCGTGGCGTGGCGCCCAATGTGCGCAGGATGGCGATATCGCCTTTCTTGTCGTTGACCACCATGACCAGCGTGGAAATGATGTTGAACGCCGCCACCGCAACGATCAGCAGCAACAGCAGGCCGATCATGGCTTTTTCCATACGGATCGCCTGATACAGGTTGCCGTGGGTGCGGGTCCAGTCACGGGAGTAGAAATTGTTCTCGCCCAGCTTCTGGGCGATTTCCCAGGAAGTGCGCGGCGCGGCAAACAGGTCATCGAACTTCAGGCGCAAGCCCTGGACCTGCTCAGGCTTCCAGCGATGCAGACGCCCCAGATCCTCAAGGTTGGTCAGACCCAGGTAGCCGTCCAGCTCTCCGGCGCCGACATGGAAGATGCCGACCACTTCAAAACGCTTCATGCGCGGGAACATGCCGGCAGGCGTGACCGTGACTTCCGGGGCCACGAAGGTCAGCTTGTCACCGATGCCGACACCCAGTTTGGTCGCCGCCTTGTCGCCGATCACAATGCCGAAACTGCCGGGTGCCAGACTGTCGAGCTTCCCCTGTTTCACAAAGTTGTCGATGATCGAAACCTTGCGCTCCTGAGCCGGGTCAATACCGTTGAGCAGCACTTTCTGGACCTTGCCGTCATTGGTCAGCAAACCCTGCATCTGGGTGAATGGCGCAACCGCCAGCACCTGCGGGTTTTCCTGGACCCTGGCAGCCAGGCCTTGCCAGTTGCCGATCGGCTCACCCGATTCGATGGTGGCGTGAGGCACCATGCCCAGCACGCGGGTACGCATTTCGTGATCGAAGCCGTTCATGACCGATAACACGACTATCATCACCACTACGCCAAGCGCGAGGCCGATGATGGACGTCAGGGAAATGAAGGAAACAAAATGATTACGTCGTTTTGCACGGGTGTAGCGCGTGCCGATAAATACAAAAAGAGGTCTGAACATTTAGGGAATTGTTCGCAGGAATGGGGACGTCCGTGTGGCGGGCCTTGATGTGCAGCTTTACACTCGAAACTCTCTGACCACAGCAGCTACCATGGGTTCGCCATGTCGACATTAGATGAAGAAGAACGCCGCGAATACTACCGTATCGAAGACAGCGTCGCACTGGAAATTAACCCTCTGTCACAGGCAGACCAGGCGAGCCAGGAAGCCATACGCGAGACTTCGGCCCTGTTCGATCTGCTCAGCGAACTGCATGTGAACGAGTTCGAATCACAGCATCTGCTGCGTCAGCTCGACGAGCGTGACCGGGTGCTCAACAGTTTTCTCAAATCGCTGAACAAGCGTATCGACCTGCTGGGCCGGGTTGTAGCGCATACGGCACTGGGCAGGCTTGGCGCACCGCAACCGGTGAATATCTCCGAAGGCGGCCTGCGTTTCACCTCCAGCCAGCGTTATACCCCTGGCGAAGAGCTGTCGATCAAGATGGTGTTGATGCCCCAGGCTGCGGGCCTGATGATGAATGCCACTGTCATTCACTGTAACACTCTGGAAAACGGCGAATACGAGACAGGCACCAAGTTCATGGACCTGCCCGACGCCCAGCGCCAGTTGCTCGCACGCCATATCCTGCAACGCCAGGCCCAACAACGTCGCCAGGCACTGGAACAAAGCGTTCCACCCAAGACCTGAGCATGTTCATGCTGCAAATAGCACATTCAATGTAATTGGCGCCTTTGAGGCCAGGAGTAAATGTGACCCTTATCTACGGCCACCGCGGCGCCAAGGGCGAAGCACCGGAAAACACCCTGACCAGCTTTCAGGAATGCCTCAAGCACGGCGTACGCCGTTGTGAGCTGGACCTGCACTTGTCTCGCGACGGGGAACTGATGGTCATCCACGACCCGACCCTGAAACGCACCACAGACCGACGCGGCAAGGTCAACGAACATCTGGCCGCCGACCTTGTGACCTACGACGCCCGCAAGGGCGGTCCTGGCTGGGTCACGCCCTGCCCTATCCCGCATCTGGAAGAACTGTTCGAGAAATGCGACTTCGAGCACTGGCAGCTAGAAGTCAAAAGCGCTTCACGCACCCGCGCCGCCAACACAGTGCTGGCGATTCGTGAACTGGCTCAGCGCCATGGCTTGCTGGATAAAGTGACCATCACCTCAAGCTCTCGGGAAGTACTGCGCGCCGCAGTGGAGCTGACGCCGGACATCAGCCGCGGGCTTGTCGCCGAATATGCCTGGCTCGACCCGTTGAAGGTCGCCCAGAGCTATGGCTGCGAGATTCTGGCATTGAACTGGACGCTGTGTACCCCGGAACGCTTGGAGAAGGCCCAGCGTCAGGGTTTGCATGTGTCGGTATGGACCGTCAACGAACCTGCGCTGATGCGCAGGCTCGCCGACTTCGGCGTAGACAGCCTGATTACAGACTTTCCCGGTTTGGCCAGCGCCACCCTCGAGAATCGCTGAAATCGGTCTCCCCGGCCGGCTCAGGCCACCGGCCGGAGCCGCTTAAAAAAGCCGGTTCAGACCATCGTAGGCTGCTACCCGATAGGCTTCTGCCATGGTCGGGTAGTTGAAGGTGGTGTTGACGAAATACTTGATCGTATTCGCAGCACCTTCCTGGTTCATGATCGCCTGACCGATGTGCACAATCTCCGAAGCCTGGTCACCAAAGCAATGCACGCCCAGGACTTCCAGGGTTTCGCGGTGGAACAGGATCTTCAGCATGCCGACCCGCTCACCGGAAATCTGCGCACGGGCCATGCCCTTGAAGAACGCCTTGCCGACTTCGTAAGGCACCTTGGCCTGGGTCAGCTCATGCTCGTTCTTGCCGATCGAGCTGATCTCGGGGATCGTGTAGATCCCGGTCGGCACGTCGTTGACGTAACGCCAGCTGCCGTTGTCCACCAGGCTGCCCGCCGCCGAACGCCCCTGGTCATAGGCAGCACTGGCAAGGCTCGGCCAGCCGATGACATCGCCTGCACCGTAGATATTGGGAACGCTGGTGCGATAGTTTTCGTCGACTTCGATCTGGCCGCGGCCGTTGGCCTTGAGGCCAATGTTTTCCAGCCCCAGCTTGTCGGTGTTGCCCGTACGGCCATTACACCAGAGCAAGGCGTCGGCCTTGATCTTCTTGCCGGACTTGAGGTGCAGGATCACACCGTTATCCAGACCCTCGACCTTCTCGTACTCTTCGTTATGGCGAACCATCACGTTGTTGTTGCTGAAGTGATAACTCAGCGCCTGGGAAATTTCCGAATCCAGGAAGCTCAGCAACTGATCGCGGTTATCCACCAGCTCGACCAGCACCCCAAGGCCACTGAATATCGAGGCGTATTCGCAGCCGATCACGCCAGCACCATAGATGATCAGCTTGCGCGGGGTATGGCCCAGGCTGAGGATGGTGTCGCTGTCATAGATACGCTTGTGGCTGAAATCGATATCGGCAGGACGATAAGGACGCGAACCGGTCGCGACGATGACCTGATTGGCCACCAGCTTTTCGACGACGCCGTTGGCGCACACTACATCGATGCTGTTCTCATCGGAGAAGCTGCCGGTGCCGAAGAACACATCGACACGGTTGCGCGCATAGTAGCCAGTACGCGAGGCCACTTGCTTGGAGATGACGATTTCAGCGTTTTTCAGTACATCCGGAAACGAAAACCAGCGCGGCTCGCCAATGGCCCGGAACATCGGGTTGGTGTTGAAGTGGATGATCTGTTTGACAGCATGACGCAATGCCTTGGAAGGAATTGTGCCCAGGTGAGTGCAGTTACCACCGACTTGCCGACGGCTGTCGACCATCGCAACCTTGCGCCCCGCCTTGGCGGCATTCATTGCCGCGCCTTCTCCGGCTGGGCCGGAACCCAGTACCACTACGTCGTAGTTGTAGACAGCCATGCGTACTCCTTTAGAACATACCGAGGCGCCACTCTGGCATCTCTGGCTAAATCACTGGCGCAGTCTAGCGCTGCACTAAGGGGGCGAACATTACCCCTTGGTCGCGTTGAAGGCCACTTTTGTCTGCTCGGCCTCATCGCAATCCCTCACTTTCAATCATGAATTCATTGCGATTGCACGGTACACAGCTGATCGAACGCCGGGTTGCTGCGAATGATAAAACGCTTATCGGCGCGAATCACAAAAAAAGCAGCGATTTGATGCTGCTGTGCGTAATCCCACCCCCGCTCCGGCCCCAGAATCAGTAACAGCGTAGACAAGCCATCGGCCATGAGCGCCGAAGGATGAATCACCGTCACCGATGCCAGATCATGATCGATGGGCGCACCGGTCAGGGCATTGAGGGTATGGGAATAGCGCCGCCCCTCACGCTCGAAGTAGTGGCGATAGTCCCCGGAGGTCGAGACGCCACAACCGTCCAGGGCAAAGATTTTCTGCGCGATCTGTTGATCGTCGCGAGGCGCTTCAAGGGCAACCCGCCACGCCGAACCGTCGGGCTTGCGCCCTTTGGTCTTCAACTCGCCGGTGACCTGCACCAGATAGTCATGCACGCCCAGCTCATCCAGCCGGGCGGCGATACGATCCACCGTATGACCGGCAGCCATGCTGCTCAGATCCACTTCCACGGCAGCATCCTTGCACAGACGCCGGTCATCGACGCTCAGGTGTCGATAGCCCACCCGCTCCAGAGTCCGGGCCAATTGCCGGGGCGTCGGCACCTGTTCCGCCCGGGACTGGGGGCCGAAGCCCCACAGGTTCATCAGGGGCAGGACTGTCAGATCGAAGCCCCCGTTCGTTTCACGGGACAGGTGCTCACCGACACGAATCAGCTCCAGCACCGCAGGCGGCATAAGCTGACAGTGATTGGCCGGCTGGACATTGAAGCGCTCGATATCCGAGTCGCTGCGCCAGGTGGACATCTGTTGATCGACCTCGGCCAGTATCGCTTCGACTTCAGGCTGGACGACATGTACATCCGGCTGCCCAGCGTGACGCACATAGCTGACCGAATAACCGCTGCCCATCGTCGGCCCACCAAAGCTCTGCAAGACAGAGCCTGAATCACAGCCAGTCATGAACCCCGCAAACAGTGAAAGCCCAAGCATGCGCAGCAACAGGCTCATGGAGCCAGCACCAGAAACAGACGCTGGGCGATCTCCTTGCCGATGGCGCTGCGATAGATATTGACCACGTCCTTTGCTCCTCCAGAGGCTTTGATCAGCGATTTGTAGCCCAACAGGCGCTGCTCGGGCAGTTTCAGATGAGCCGCCGTGAATGCCTGAGCAGCATCGGTTTCGTTTCTGTAGTGAAAATGCGCCCACCATAGCAAGCGGTTGTCCTTGTCACGAATCGCATACTCTTGCAGGAAGTCATCAAGCCTGGCGCCCGACATGTTTTTCCTGCCTTCGAAAGATGAAATGTTTATTTCGCCCTGGCGGTGCAGATAGCTGATCCGAGCGGCTGTCGGTGGCTGAGCCTTGATCATCGAGATACGCAGGCTGCGCCCCTCGGCAGTCAAGCGGGTGGCGGCATCGCGCAACTGTGCCGCGCTTGCGCTCAATTGCTGAGGCAGGTTTTCAGATATCCCTGCGCTATCGGTCATTTGCTCGGCAAGCGCCGTCAACTTGCCCGCCTTCAAGACAAGGATATCTTCGATGTCTTCAGGCTCGTACCCACGTATCGATTGCTGACGAGCCTTTTCGAGCGCCGGTTCTACCTCCAGCAGAAGTGTCCGGGCACGCCTTTGCAGCTCACCTGCCGATGTCGGCCGTGCAGTAGGCGTCGGTTTCTCGGGGGTTACGGTTTGAATTTCCACCCATTGGCCATCGGCATGCCGGTGCCACGAGCTGATGACCTGGCCCGTCTGCGCATTCTTGATATCGGCAACTTCGCCGGGAAAACTCCTTTCACCCTGACGGACATGCCCGACAAAGGAGCGATGATTGCGCGTCCTGATGACTTTTTTGTAGAGCTGCTCGACCCGTGGCACATACTCGACCAGCGCAGGCGAAGGCTCGATATTTTCCTGGATCAACTTCGCAAGCTGGGCCTGGGTCGTCTCGCACAGCGCATTCAACTCGGCCTTGAAGTTCTCCAGGTACTGGACTTGAACACCCGTAAACTGCGCGGCATCGACATCGTCAGCGATGCCCCTGGCTTTCTGGTACTCGCGCAAGACACTTTCCAGAACGTCAATCCGCTCGCTCAGTGAATAGTCGTTGGGCCTTTCAAGCTCGGCATGGGAAGCGAACGCACCATTCAGATCCATGTCGGTACGCAATGCCTTGAAAGGACGAAACTCCTCATTATCGGCAATGTGCTCTCTACTGAAACACAGCTCCAGGAACGACATCATGTGCTGGATTCGCCACTCCAGGCCGGAGAACAATTTTCCCTCATACAACGTCGTGACCTGCTTGCGCCAGAACTCTTCGCCAACTTTAGGCACTGCGCGCAACCGCTCCCAGAACGCTTCACGGATCTGCGACCAGCGCATGCCTTTTTCCTGCCGGCTCAGCAGCGACTTGAACATGTTCAGGTAGATCTCGACGTCCTGATCCGAAACGATACCTCCGGGCCTGGCCATTTTCGCGAGTTCGGTGTTGGCCACAACGCCGTTTTCAGCCGCCAGCCGGCCTTCCAGAAACTCCAGGTAGATCGTGACCCGCGCAATATCCTGTGCCATATGCCGCTCAGGCGGTCGATCTCCGACTCTCAATTGCTCCCAAAGGCTCATCCGCTGCTTCAACAACTCGACTTCTTCGCCCATCACCTCTTCGAGGCGGTCGAGAAAAAGCTGTCGCACCTCACCGGTGGCCGTATTCAAGTGCGTGTTGTAACCCATGATCCTGTTCACCAGATCCGTCTCGCGGCGATCAAGCTCTGCGAGGCTCTGATTGATACGGGTCAGGTTTTCTGCGTTCTCCCGGGCAAGCTTGCGAATGTTTTTCTTCGGCGCGCCACCCCGTAGGTGCAGTGACAAATCCAGGTGCCAGCCTTGACCATCATGCCTGAGCCACGGCCCCGCCATCGCGGGGTCATCGGGCCGCACGACCCGGACTTCATCGCCTTCGACCATGACCCGGAACAGGTCACTACCGACCCTGGCCAACCAGAGCCCATTGAAGTCATAGAGACCGGCATAGGGCCCGGAAGCAAGCGGCTTACCGGTAACCGTTGCAGGCCAGATCTTGAATTTTTCCAGTTCCAGACGTTGCGTCCCGCTGAGCCGGCTGCCGGGTTGCGACCAGGAAAAGTCGAGCACCGTCCGGGGTTCCTCCAGCAGACGGTCGGCAACCAGAGGGGCCTGAACGACCACCAAATCGGCCTCAACCGGCTCTGCCAGCATCCGATGGCCTGCAAGCATGTTCACGGATGCAAGGTTATGAGAGGAAATCCCGGAATGGAGCAAGACCAGTGAGATATCGAGCAGCAGCCCGGCAAGCTGTGCCGAGTTCCCTTCGTCCGCAGAGACGGGGCTGGCAAGCTGCTGGTTGATTCCGGACAGCAATTGCGCGAGCCACAAGGCATTGGCAACAGGTCCACTGAACAGAGGCAACACGGTATTAAGCAACAACCAGCCGCCTTCCTTGAACAGCGCCCAGCGACTTTCGGCATTGGAAACGGCATTGCGGTCGGCCAGTTCGATCAACGCCCGGGCATTGGCACTGAACAGGCCAGACATGATGTCTCCCTTGAGTACATCACTCCCCAGCACGGCTGGCTGAGGCTTTTCCAGCGGCGCGAAATCCGAGCCCAGGCCAAAACGGGTGACATGCGGTTCCTCAAAACCGCCATTGGCATACACGGGGCGGGCACTGTCGCTCAGCCAGACCAGTATGTCGTTCTGCAATGCACCGGGTTGCCTGACCGCCGCAAGCAGCGCCGACCAACTGGCAAACTCGATCAGTGACTTACGGGCAAAGGGCCGATAGAGCACATGCGGCCCGAAAGCCGTGTCCAGCGGTCCGATCACGAACATATTGCCTACGGCATCGGCCCGGTGCCCCGGCTGACGAACGAAAGCCAGTGGCCGCAGGACTATTGGCTGAATGCCAACGCGCCGCTCGGCCACGACCGTTTGCATGATCGCGCAGACAGATCGATAGCCCTTCAGGCTCAGTTCGCCCTTGATCTTCTGCTCCAGTGCCTGCAAAGGCAGCTGGAGACGCAATTGATCGGCAAACAGTCTCTGACGCCGTTGCGCCTCGGCGGTGTCTGTCACCAGGTAGCGCTTGAGCAGATCCGGATAGACCTGGCCAATATCAACGCGCACGGTGAGTGCTTTCAGATAATCCGCCGTCATCCAGTGCGGCAGTGTTTTTCCATCCGTGCGATGGACCGTGATTTCTCCTGCGGGCAGGCCGGAGAGATTCTCCAGGGCAAACTCGGGAAATGTCATGAGCACCGGCTCAACGCTTCCCGTTGCAAAGGGCTGACCTCCTCCTGACACCGTTGCAGCGGTAACCTTGTCGATTCGTATCTGAATCTGATGGGGCAGAAAGTCCACTCCGTCAAGGTGATCCTGAGCGATGGCAATGGCCAGGGATCGGGATGCGAACTCAAGAATCGGTGGCAGCCCGTCATTGAATGACTTCCCACGAGAGCGCTTCTGCGTCACTGCCAGAGCACTCATCAGGCGACTGTACTGGTTGCGGTCCGCCTCCTGCGCGTTTTTCATCCATAGAGGCAAACGCTCGATGCCCAGTACGGAGGGCTGACCGGATGTCAGATCATCCCCATCGAAGAGTGCGCAAACGTCGGTCAGTGCCGCCAGAGCATGCTCCAGACGATCAAGATCATAGGCCGGCTCACTCGCGAGCCCTTGCACCCCCATCAACTGGTTTTCCAGAAGCGCCATCGCCAGAACGCTGAAAATATCATCTTCAGGTTCATGAGCCGCCCACTGCACCTCTGCTTCATTACCCTGATCGGCAAGCAGATGCCCCAGGCTTCGCTCCCAGGCACTCAACGACGACCAGCTCTGGCAAAGGCCTGACAATTGATACATCAGAACCTGCTCATGGCCTTCGCGAATGCCGAAAACGACCAGAGCCGGGAGTATCACTGACCCGCTATCAACGCCTTTGATTCGCAGACGAACAATACAGGCGCGTGGCAACGGCTTTTGTACGGCCAAGCGTTCGCGCTCGGCCTTTTCTGGAAACAGGGCGATATCTCGCAGCCACTCCCGAACGCCCGACGCCTGCGGACGCGAAGGCATTGCGCCCAGGCCATCGAGTAATGCCTGCCTGATCAGCCTCGCAAGCCAGTCCCAGCGACTGTTGCAATCGACATGCTCACCGCTGCATTCGCTCCAGTAATTGACCAGTGCCTGTTTCACGTTCTCGAACAACCCGAGCGCCAGTCGATTCACCAGCGCACCAAGACCGGGCATGTCCACAGGCAATGCGCCTGAAGCACCCATCAGGGTATTTTGCTCGTTGGTCCACTTCACGCTGGACTGGGCAGCGAAATGCTCCAGCAGACAATCGAGGAGTGTTTTCGCCTCGCCCGACGCAGGCAATGAAGCGTATGCGGCGGTTGAAACACGGGAAACGACAGCAACCCGCGGGTCGATATGCAGTGTCGGGTATAGCTCGCGCAGTTCCTGGTGCAAGGTGGTAGCAGCGACCCCGCGCAAGGTGGGACGCGCGGCAAATTGTTCTGCAACATCGAATGCAATAGTCATATGAAATCCAGCTCACTTGTTTGAATGGCTGCCCTTCAAGCTAAAAGCCTGGGCGCTATTTCAATGAGCTAAAGCCATATGCCCCCTCCCCCGGACATAAACAAATACCGCATGCAGCCATGGCCCAACGCCCTCTGAAAAACGGCTGTCACGTGACATAAAGTTGTTTTCGGACTAATTTACACATATGGTTACAATTATGCTTCGTGCGCAGGCTTGAGCCTTCGCCGCTGCAAAGCAGGACATAAATACAACGATTTCCCCCTAGCTAGACAGCCTAAGTGAGTATTTCCAATGGCCTCAAACACAGGCAAGGGCAAGGCGATTTTTCGCGTTGTCAGCGGTAACTTTCTTGAAATGTTCGACTTCATGGTCTACGGCTTTTACGCCACGGCCATTGCCAAAACCTTCTTCCCTGCCGACAGCGCATTCGCGTCCCTGATGCTTTCGCTGGCCACTTTCGGTGCCGGCTTCCTGATGCGTCCGCTGGGTGCGATTTTCCTGGGTGCCTACATTGACCGTCACGGTCGTCGCAAAGGGCTGATCATCACCCTGGCGCTGATGGCGCTTGGCACAGTATTGATCGCCTGCGTACCGGGTTACGCAACGCTGGGCGTTGCCGCTCCCCTGCTGGTTCTGCTGGGCCGCCTGTTGCAGGGTTTCTCTGCTGGCGTTGAGCTGGGTGGCGTTTCGGTGTATCTGGCGGAAATTTCCACGCCGGGCCGCAAGGGTTTCTTCGTCAGTTGGCAGTCCGCAAGCCAACAGGCAGCCGTGGTTTTCGCCGGCCTGCTGGGTGTTGGCCTCAACCACTGGCTCAGCCCGGATCAGATGGGTGAATGGGGCTGGCGCGTGCCGTTCCTGGTGGGCTGCCTGATCGTGCCGGCCATCTTCATCATTCGCCGTTCGCTGGAAGAGTCGCCGGAGTTCGAAGCTCGCACACATCGTCCGAACCTGAGCGAAGTCATGCGCTCCATCAGCCAGAACTTCGGGCTGGTGCTGGGCGGTATGGCGCTGGTGGTCATGACCACTGTTTCGTTCTATCTGATCACGGCCTATACGCCGACCTTCGGCAAGAACGAATTACACCTCTCGGACATCGACAGCCTGCTGGTGACCGTTTGTGTGGGTGTATCCAACTTTATCTGGCTGCCGATCATGGGTTCGTTTTCCGACCGCATCGGCCGCAAGCCTCTGCTGATCGCGGCAACCGTGCTGGCCATCGCCACAGCCTACCCTGCCCTGTCGTGGCTGGTCGCTCACCCGAGCTTCGGTAACCTGCTGATGGTCGAGCTGTGGTTCTCGTTCTTGTATGGCTCGTACAACGGCGCCATGGTTGTGGCCCTGACCGAAATCATGCCTGTAGACGTTCGCACCACCGGTTTCTCCCTGGCCTACAGCCTGGCGACCGCGACTTTCGGTGGTTTCACGCCAGCGGCATGCACCTACCTGATCCATGTGCTGGATAACAAGGCCGCGCCAGGTATCTGGCTGACCGGCGCCGCCATCCTGGGCCTGGTTGCAACGCTGGTGTTGTTCCGCAAAGGCGGACATAAACTGCAAGCCCCGGGCGCTGCGGCCACTGCCTGATTCAACGCCTCACGCAACATAGCTTCAAGCAATAGAGAAATGCCCCGACCCTGTGCCGGGGCATTTCATTTTCAGGCCTTCAACTTCCACGGCTTGAAACTCAGCCACAGCAATACACCCGGCAGTTGCAAGGCAATCATGAGGCCCAGTGACCACTGATACGCCTCGATCGGATGCCCTGCCCCCTCGGCCACGGGCCATAGATTCAGCACGATCCCCATCAGCCATTGCAGGAAAAACGCGAGAACGAACACCACCAGGTTGAAGGACGAGCTCACGCGCCCCGCCAACTCGGGTGAAACCGACTGGGCAACGATGGCGTAGTTCATGGTGGTGGACGTGCCAAAAAAGCTGAAACCCATGGCAATCAGGTACGGCGAAACCGGCAGGCCGCTGGCCATGAGCATCTGGAAGGCAATAAAGATCACCATCCCGGCACCACAGACCATGATCGGCTGCACCCCGAAACGGCGCAGATAGTCAGTGATCATGCCAAACGCCAGAGAACCGGCAACCATGGCAACAGTGCCGAACAGCAACACACTGGCCATGCCTGAATCACTCAGACCGGCCATATCACGCAACCATGGCCCCATCCACAACGACAGCACCGACATGTAAATGGCATGGGCGAATACCGAGTACAGAGCCAGGCGCCAGAAGGTCCATGACGAATAGAGCTTGCCCACGGCAGCGAACATGTCGGAGTAACGTGCGCTCTTGGCTTCGTAAGTGCGGGGAACGCTGACGTGAATGATCACGGCGACACAAAAAGTCAGTAACGCCAGAATCAGAAATGCTTCACGCCAGGTGAACCAGTTGAGCAACACATGCAAGGGCGTCGTGGAAGCCATGGCCCCTAGCCCGCCAATCGACAGCAGGCAAGCCGTACTCAAGGGCAGACGCTCAGGTGGCAACCAGATGGCGCAGGCCTTGATGGCGCTCATCAGCGACCCCGCCACACCCAGACCGATCAGACCACGGCCAATCAGCAGGCCAGCCTCGGTACTGGAGACGCTGAAGATGATCGAGCCCAGCACCGCGAACAGCAGCATCGGAGCCTGCACACTGCGAGGGCCGTAACGATCGAGCATGACCCCCAACGGAATCTGAGCCGCCGCGAAAGTCAGGAAATAAGCCCCCGTCAACAATCCCAGGCTACTCGCTGGCAAGCTCAGGTCAGCTTGCAGGTCGACATAGATCACCGCATTGACCGTACGGAACATGTACGAAACGAAATGGCCCAAGCCAAAAGGGATAAAAATCGTCAGAAACAACAGGAAGAAACTGCTTTTGAGCTGTTTCTGCGAACGTTCCATCGTCGAACCACCGCTCATCAAGCGACTCTCCATAAACAAAACGGGCCGAAACCTGTAGATACAGGATTCGGCCCGTTAGAGGAACTGCCCGGCAGAACCGGGCAATTACATCATTACTGTGGAAACGCTGGCGGGTTGACGCCGGCAATATCTTCCATGACGCGGACAACCTGGCAGCTGTAACCGAATTCGTTGTCGTACCAGACGTACAGAACAACGCGGTTATCGTTGACGATGGTTGCTTCGCCATCCACGACACCGGCGTGGCGCGAGCCAACGAAGTCGGTGGAAACCACTTCCTGCGAATTGACGAAATCGATCTGCTTGTGCAGATCCGAGTGCAGCGCCATGTGACGCAGGTACTCGTTCATTTCTTCGCGGCTGGTGGCTTTCTCAAGGTTGAGGTTGAGAATGGCCATGGAAACGTTCGGCGTCGGTACGCGGATAGCGTTGCCGGTCAGCTTGCCAGCCAGTTCAGGCAGGGCCTTGGCAGCAGCAGTGGCAGCACCGGTTTCGGTGATGACCATGTTCAGCGCAGCGCTACGGCCACGACGATCGCCCTTGTGGAAGTTGTCGATCAGGTTCTGGTCGTTGGTGTACGAGTGAACCGTTTCAACGTGACCGTTGACGATACCGAACTTGTCGTTGACGGCCTTGAGCACCGGCACGATGGCGTTGGTGGTGCAGGACGCAGCGGACACGATCTTGTCGTCGGCAGTGATTTCACCGTGGTTGATACCGTGCACGATGTTCTTCAGCTTGCCTTTGCCAGGCGCAGTCAGAACGACGCGGTCGATGCCAGGGCAGGCCAGATGCTGGCCCAGGCCGTCGGCATCGCGCCATACACCGGTGTTGTCCACCAGCAGAGCGTCCTTGATACCGTACTGGGTGTAATCCACCTCGGCAGGGTTCTTGGCGTAGATGATCTGGATCAGGTTGCCGTTGGCAGTCAGGGTGCTGTTGGCTTCGTCGATGGTGATGGTGCCGTCGAACGGACCATGTACCGAGTCACGACGCAGCAGGCTGGCACGCTTGACCAGATCGTTTTCCGCGCCTTTGCGGACAACGATGGCGCGCAGGCGCAGGCCTTCGCCGCCACCGGTCTTCTCGATCAGGATACGGGCCAGCAGACGACCGATACGGCCGAAACCGTAAAGCACGACGTCGGTGCCTTTGGCAGGAGTGGCGTTTTTCTTGCCAACCACACTGGCCAGCTCTTCACGCACGAACTGCTCGGCGGAACGGCCATTGCCTTCGGCCTTGAATTTCACGGCCAGCTTGCCCAGGTCCACCGAAGCGGCGCCCAGCTCAAGCTCGCTCATCGCCTTGACGAGCGGGAAAGTCTCGTGCACGGACAACTCAAGTGCGTCGGACTGGCGATGACGCGCAAAGCGGTGAGCTTTGAGAATCGCGATGACTGAACGGTTGATCAGGCTGCGGCCATAGATCGAACTCACCACATTGTTATTGCGGTAGAGCTGGCCGATAAGCGGAATCATCGCCTCGGCGAGCGCTTCACGATCGATCCATTCACCAAGACACTGGTCGGGCTTCTGAGTCACGGGAACCTTCCACATGTAGGGGCTGAAAAAAGGGGCTACATTATGCCGCCGCCTTTGTTTATGAGCAATGCGCCGTTGTCAGATCGATGCGCACTACATTTGTTCCCCATACACGCAGGAAATTGCCGGGCCAGGCTTTTTATGCTTCAAGCTGAGCTGAAAACTGACAGCCACCACCTTCCCCCGGTACAATCGCCGCCCCTGTCGCAACGCCTGGAGTCCGACCTTCCGTGCCCGTTCTGCGTCTACCGCTTCTTCCTGCCGCCGCAGGCAAACAACACTGGGGCAACCTTCCCGGTGCCGCACTGAGCCTGGCTATTGCCGAGGCCGCCAGCGCCGCCAAGCGCTTCACCCTGCTTCTGACCGCCGACAGCCAGAGCGCCGAGCGGCTGGAACAGGAGCTGAGGTTCTTCGCTCCGACGCTGCCGGTCCTGCACTTTCCGGACTGGGAAACCCTGCCCTACGATCTGTTCTCGCCGCACCAGGACATCATTTCCCAGCGCATCTCCAGCCTCTATAGCCTGCCGGAACTGGATCATGGTGTATTGGTAGTCCCTATCACCACGGCCCTACATCGACTGGCACCGACCCGCTTCCTGCTGGGCAGCAGCCTGGTGCTGGATGTCGGTCAGAAGCTTGATGTCGAGGCCATGCGCACGCGCCTGGAAGCCAGCGGTTATCGCTACGTCGACACGGTGTATGAGCATGGCGAGTTCACGGTGCGCGGTGCGCTGATCGATCTGTTCCCGATGGGCAGCAAGGTGCCGTACCGAATCGACCTGTTCGACGACGAAATCGAAACCCTGCGCACCTTCGACCCGGACACCCAGCGCTCCATAGACAAGGTCGATTCGGTACGCCTGCTGCCGGCCCGCGAATTTCCGCTACAGAAAGAAGAAGTCACACGCTTCAAGGCCCGCTTCCGCGAGCGCTTCGATGTGGACTTCCGGCGCAGCACGATCTTCCAGGACCTGAGCAGCGGTATCACGCCAGCCGGTATCGAGTACTACATTCCGCTGTTCTTCGAAGAAACGTCGACCCTGTTCGATTACCTGCCTCAGGACACACAAGTGTTCTCGCTACCCGGCATCGAACAGGCCGCCGAGAATTTCTGGAACGATGTGCGCAACCGCTATGAAGAGCGCCGCATCGACCCGGATCGCCCGCTGCTGCCGCCTGCCGAGCTGTTCCTGCCGGTGGAAGACTGTTTTTCACGCCTCAAAAGCTGGCCGCGAGTCGTTGCCAGCCAGCAGGATGTCGAGCCCGGCGTCGGTCGCGAACGCTTCCCGGCCCAGGGCCTGCCGGATCTGGCCATCGAAGCCAAGGCCAGCCAGCCGCTTGCCGCGCTGTCGACCTTTCTCGACGAGTTCCCCGGCCGCGTACTGTTCACTGCCGAATCCGCAGGACGCCGCGAGGTGCTGCTGGAGCTGCTGGATCGCCTGAAACTAAGGCCCAGGACTGTCGATAACTGGCTGGACTTCGTCAACGGCAAGGACCGGCTGGCAATCACCATTGCACCTCTGGACGAAGGCCTGCTGCTTGAGCAGCCGGCACTGGCACTGGTCGCTGAAAGCCCGTTGTTCGGGCAGCGGGTCATGCAGCGTCGACGTCGCGAAAAGCGCAACGACGGCGGCAACAACGATGCAGTGATCAAGAACCTGACCGAGTTGCGCGAAGGCGCGCCGGTGGTGCATATCGATCACGGCGTTGGTCGCTATCTTGGCCTGGCGACGCTGGAAGTCGAAAACCAGGTTGCCGAGTTCCTGATGCTGGCCTATGCCGAAGACGCCAAGCTTTACGTTCCGGTCGCCAACCTGCACCTGATTGCCCGCTACACCGGCAGCGACGACGACAACGCGCCGCTGCACCGCCTGGGCTCGGAAACCTGGCAGAAAGCCAAGCGCAAGGCCGCCGAACAAGTACGCGACGTTGCTGCTGAACTGCTGGATATCTACGCACGCCGGGCCGCCCGCGAAGGCTATGCCTTCCAGGACCCGAAGGCCGATTACGCCACCTTCAGCGCCGGGTTCCCGTTCGAGGAAACGCCGGACCAGCAAACCACCATCGAAGCCGTACGCGCCGACATGCTGGCGCCCAAGCCCATGGACCGGCTGGTCTGTGGCGATGTGGGTTTCGGCAAGACCGAAGTCGCGATGCGCGCCGCGTTCATTGCCGTACACGGCGGACGTCAGGTGGCAATTCTGGTGCCTACCACCCTGCTCGCCCAGCAACACTACAACAGCTTCCGTGACCGCTTTGCAGACTGGCCGGTCCGGGTCGAGGTCATGAGCCGTTTCAAGTCCGCCAAGGAAGTGAGCGCTGCCGTGGCCGATCTGGCCGAAGGCAAGATCGACATCGTCATCGGCACCCACAAGCTGTTGCAGGACGATGTGAAAATCAAGAATCTGGGGCTGGTGATCATTGACGAAGAGCACCGTTTCGGAGTTCGCCAGAAGGAACAGCTCAAGGCCCTGCGCAGTGAGGTCGACATCCTGACCCTGACCGCAACACCGATCCCGCGGACCTTGAACATGGCGGTGTCGGGCATGCGCGACCTGTCGATCATCGCCACACCACCTGCCCGCAGGCTTTCGGTGCGCACTTTCGTCATGGAGCAGAACAAGCCGACCATCAAGGAAGCACTGTTGCGCGAGTTGCTGCGCGGCGGTCAGGTCTATTACCTGCACAACGACGTCAAGACCATCGAAAAATGCGCCGCCGACCTGGCTGAACTGGTCCCCGAGGCACGCATCGGCATCGGCCACGGCCAGATGCGCGAACGCGAACTCGAACAGGTGATGAGCGACTTCTATCACAAGCGCTTCAACGTACTGATCGCCTCGACCATCATCGAGACCGGCATCGACGTGCCAAGCGCCAATACCATCATCATCGAGCGCGCCGACAAGTTCGGCCTGGCTCAGTTGCACCAGTTGCGTGGCCGGGTCGGGCGCAGCCACCACCAGGCCTACGCCTACCTGCTGACACCGCCACGCAAGCAGATCACGCCGGATGCGGAAAAGCGCCTGGAAGCCATCGCCAACACCCAGGACCTGGGCGCAGGCTTTGTACTGGCCACCAACGACCTGGAAATCCGTGGTGCCGGCGAACTGCTGGGCGACGGCCAGAGCGGCCAGATCCAGGCCGTCGGTTTCACGCTGTACATGGAAATGCTCGAACGCGCCGTCAAGTCTATCCGCAAGGGCGAACAGCCGAACCTCGACCAGCCTCTGGGTGGCGGTCCGGAAATCAACCTGCGGGTCCCGGCATTGATTCCAGAGTCCTATCTGCCGGACGTGCATACCCGGCTGATTCTCTACAAGCGCATTGCCAATGCCGCCGACGAGGATGGTCTCAAGGATCTGCAAGTGGAGATGATCGACCGCTTCGGCTTGCTGCCCGAACCCACCAAGAGCCTGATACGCATCACGCTGCTCAAGCTGCATGCCGAGCAGCTGGGCATCCGCAAGATCGATGCCGGGCCTCAGGGTGGAC
The DNA here is from genome assembly GCF_057809175.1 of Pseudomonas sp. FG43. Classification (NCBI taxonomy): domain Bacteria; kingdom Pseudomonadati; phylum Pseudomonadota; class Gammaproteobacteria; order Pseudomonadales; family Pseudomonadaceae; genus Pseudomonas; species Pseudomonas sp. FG43. The sequence goes on along the minus strand of NZ_JBMDJL010000014.1, from coordinate 43,863 downwards.
GTCTGGAATTCGCAGCCGATACACCGGTTGACCCGCTGACACTGATCAAACTGATCCAGAGCCAGCCCAACCGCTACAAATTCGAAGGTGCCACACTCTTCAAATTCATGGTCCCCATGGAGCGTCCCGAAGAGCGCTTCAATACGATCGAAGCGCTGCTTGAGCGCCTGACCCCGAAAACTGCTTGAAGGATTCATCCATGCGTCTGTTTCGTTCATTGATCCTGCTGCTGACGCTTGTCGCCCCGACAGCCTTTGCCGACAGCCTGTATCAGGTGGAAATGATCCTGTTTCGCCAGCTCGGCGAGCCTGCCGCAACATTGCAGTTCGCCCCCGAAGACTGGAGCGCCGGAGCCAGCCGGATCGACTCCAGCAACCAGCGCAGCCCTGCATTGAACGATATGGCCAAAAAACTTCAGGACAGCGGCACTTATCAAGTGCTGCTGCAGAAGGCCTGGCAACAGAGCATCGGCACCGAAAAAAGCAAAATGGCCGTTACCAGCGGCCAGGAACAGCTCGGCCACTTCCCGATAGAGGGCACCGTCAGCCTGGCCATCGCACGCTTTACCGATATCTCTGCGGACTTCTGGATCAACCAGCTTGATCCCCATGGCATATTGATCAGCAGTGAGCGCATGAAACAGAGCGCCAGGGTCAAGAACGGCGAGCTGATCTATCTGGATAACAGCAATCTGGCCCTGCTGATAAAAGTTTCTCCCCTTTGAGCATTCAGGAGCGCGACTGCGCTCCCTTTCTTTTGAGCATCGCTACGGCGTAGGGCTTTTTAAAACTGTGTCGTCCATTCTCGAAAAAGTCCTTGCCTCTGCATGGACACAGCTATTCAAACCCCAGACTCTTGAGCGGGGGTACAGCTACGCCCTGCAAAAACGCATCGCACTCGAAGAGTCCAGCCCGCAGATCATTCGTACCACCTGCCGGGGCTCAGGGTTCGAGCTCTACACCCAGACCCTGCTGTTCAAGGACCCGGATCGCTACAAGAATTTCCTGGTCTGCAAATGCACCTGCCCTGTACACAATGACTGCAAGCACTGCGTAGCAGCCATGCACTTCCTGCAGGACCCGGCAAACAAGCCTGCCATTGCAGCCGCCATGGCCTCGCATACTCCAGAGGTCGTCGAGCCCAAGGCCACTCTGCCCGAACGCCTGATCGACGATATGAAACCCGTACCACGCCTGATTCTGGCCAGTGTCGAGTTCAGCGCCTATGAACCGCGCAACGGGCGCATGCAGCGTCATATCCAGCATCGGGCAGCGCTGGCCTTCGCCTATGGCAAGCACTATGCCGTTGGCACGACCAACGTCAGCATTCTGGTCAGCTCCCTGGGCAGCGATCTGGTCAACCAGAAGAGCGACATCATCGAGCACACCGAAACCGAAACCCTGCGCATACGCCGCCAGGGCGAGCAGGAGCGGCAATATCGCCAGCAACTGAACGACATCGGTTTCAAGGTCGCCACCCGGCAAAGCAAGGCCCTGCCCGACAGCGCCGGCGACATGTATGAACTGCCCACCGACAAGGCGTGGCTGCATTTTGTGCTGGACGATCTGCCAAGGCTGCGCGAGCAAGGCTGGGAAATCGAGATACGCGATGACTTCGGCTTTGATGTCACTCCCGTGGATGACTGGTATGCGGTCATCGATGAAGAAACCGAACGCGACTGGTTCGATCTGGAACTGGGCATCATCGTCAACGGCGAGCGCCTGAGCCTGCTGCCGATTCTGATCAACCTGCTGCGCAGCCACCCGGAACTGATGAGCCCTTCGGCCGTTGCCAAGCGCGGCGATGAAGAGCAATTGCTGGTCCAGCTCAACCACTTCACCCAGAGTGGCGGCGGGCCGGTGCAGGTTGCACTGCCCTATGGCCGCCTCAAGCCAGTGCTGGCAACCCTCGGTGATTTCTACTGGCGCGAGGAAGACAGCAACACCCTGCGCATGAGCCGGGCCGATGCTGCGCGCCTGACCGAACTCGATGATATGCCGCTGGTCTGGCAAGGCGGCGACCGGCTGCGACAGTTCGCCGAACGACTGGTGAATATCAAGGATGCGCCGGTCAGCCTGCCCGAAGGCCTGAACGCCACGCTACGCCCTTACCAACTGGAAGGCCTGAGCTGGATGCAGTCCTTGCGCGAGCTGGAAGTCGGCGGTGTTCTGGCCGATGACATGGGCCTGGGCAAGACCCTGCAAACCCTGACGCATCTGTTGATGGAGAAGCAGGCCGGGCGCCTGGATCGCCCTGCCCTGGCCGTCATGCCCACCAGCCTGATCCCCAACTGGCTGGACGAAGCCGAAAACTTCACACCGCAACTCAAGGTCCTGGCCCTGTATGGCGCCAATCGTCATCAGGAAGCCAGCAACCTTCAGGACTACGACCTGATCCTGACCACCTACGCCCTGCTGCCACGAGATCTTGAACTGCTGGAGAAACTGCCGCTGCACGTGCTGATTCTCGATGAAGCGCAATACATCAAGAACCCCAACAGCAAGGCAGCCCAGGCAGCCCGCAACCTAAATGCCCGCCAGCGCCTTTGCCTGAGTGGCACGCCGCTGGAAAACCACCTGGGCGAGTTGTGGTCGCTGTTCCACTTCCTGATGCCCGGCTGGCTGGGCAGCAGCAAGGAATTCAACAGCAACTACCGAACGGCCATCGAAAAACACGGCAATGTGGATCGGCTGCACCACCTCAACGCCCGTATCAAACCGTTCCTGCTGCGCCGCACCAAGGAGCAGGTCGCGACCGAACTGCCCCCCAAGACCGAGATCATTCACTGGGTCGAACTCAATGACGCGCAACGCGACGTCTACGAGACCGTACGCCTGGCCATGGACAAGAAGGTACGCGACGAGATCACCCGCAAGGGCGTGGCCCGCAGCCAGATCATCATTCTTGAAGCCCTGCTCAAGCTGCGTCAGGTCTGCTGCGACCTGCGACTGGTCAACGACGACATGCCGATTCCTGGCAAACAAGGCAGCTCGGCCAAGCTGCAAAGCCTGATGGAGATGTTCGAGGAACTGCTGGCCGAGGGCCGCAAGATCCTGCTGTTCTCGCAGTTCACTTCGATGCTGACCCTGATCGAGCAAGAGCTTGAACAGCGCGGCATTCCCTACGCCCTGCTCACGGGCTCGACCCGCGACCGCCGCACACCGATCCACGACTTCCAGAACGGCAAGCTGCCGGTATTCCTGATCAGCCTGAAAGCAGGAGGCACCGGCTTGAACCTGACCGCTGCCGACACCGTGATTCACTATGATCCGTGGTGGAACCCGGCAGCCGAAAATCAGGCCACCGACCGCGCTTATCGCATCGGTCAGGACAAGCCGGTATTCGTCTACAAGATGATTGCCCGTGGCACCGTGGAAGAGAAGATCCAGCGCTTGCAGCAAGAGAAATCGGCACTGGCGGCAGGCGTTCTGGATGGGCGCTCGGCGGGTGACTGGAAGCTACGGGACGAAGACCTGCAGGCGCTGTTCGCGCCGCTGCCGGCTGCGCCGAAGAAAGGCAGGAAATAAGAGGCCAGGTGGCTCAAAACTCGTGGGAGGGGCCTTGGCCGCGACAGCTTCATCATCAACGCTGAAAATGTGTTGCCTGTAAGCTGGTCGTCGCGGCCAAGGCCCCTCCCACAAGTGATATGTACGCTACTGCGCCGAAAGCACCCGCGCCAGGGTCGCTTTCACTTTGCCCATGCCATCACGCAGCGCCTGCTCGATCTCGGCCATGGTGATGATTGCCGTGGACTTGCCCGCCGCCGGATTGACCACCAGCGCCAGACAGGCGTAATCCAGCTCCAGCTCGCGAGCCAGCGCTGCTTCGGGCATCCCGGTCATGCCGACGATGTCGCATCCGTCACGCTCAAGGCGAACGATCTCGGCCACCGTCTCCAGACGCGGCCCCTGGGTGCAGGCATACACACCACGATCACTGAACTCGCAACCCTCTGCCGCCAGAGCGGCAATCAGCCGGGCACGCAGCGCTTCGCTGTAGGGGTAGCTGAAGTCGATATGGGTGACCTGCTCCAGATCGTCGGCAAAGAAGGTGTGCTGACGACCACTGGTGTAATCCACCAGATCATGGGGCACGCAGAAATGGCCGGTACCCATGGCCGGATGGATACCGCCCACGGCGTTCACTGCCAGGATCGCCTGCGCACCAGCCTGCTTCAAGGCCCAGATATTGGCGCGGTAATTGACCTGATGCGGCGGCAGACGATGAGGATGACCGTGGCGGGCCAGAAACATCACTTCGCGACCGGCATAATCCCCGATCTGGATTTCGCCGGACGGCGCACCATAAGGCGTATTCATGGGCAGAGACTGGCGAATGTTCAGCCCTTCAAGCTGGGTCAGGCCTGTACCACCGATAATCGCGTAAACCGTCATTGCAAATCCTTAATCGATCAATTGTGCATTGCGCAGCGCTTGAAGCGCCGTCAGCCAACGCGGGTGCTGGCGATAATCCGTCGAGGCATGTGCCTGACCCCGCATGCGGGCAATGCGCGCAGAAGGCTTGACCTTCAGGCGTTGTGCCGCACTCAAGGCCAGCTCGGCAGCAGCCCGGTCATTACAGACCAGCCCCATGTCACAACCGGCCGTCAGAGCGGCCTCGATGCGACTGGCCGCATCGCCCACCACATGAGCACCCGCCATGGACAGGTCGTCACTGAAGATAACACCGTCAAATTGCAGTTCGCCGCGCAGGATCTCCTGCAACCAGCGACGGGAGAACCCGGCAGGCTGCGAATCGACCTGCGGGTAGATGACATGGGCAGGCATCACGGCGGCCAGTTGTTTGCTCAGGCGCGCAAAGGGCACGAGGTCCTTGCTGCGGATTTCGTCCAGGCTGCGCTCATCATTGGGGATTGCCACATGGGAATCGGCTTCCGCCCAGCCATGCCCGGGGAAATGCTTGCCAGTGGCCGCCATGCCGGCAGCCTGCATGCCACGGATAAAGGCACCGGCCAGCAAGGCCGCACGTTCGGGATCGCCCTCGAAGGAACGGGTTCCGACCACCGCGCTGCGCTGGAAATCGAGGTCCAGTACCGGCGCGAAACTCAGGTCCAGGCCAACAGCCAGCACTTCGGTCGCCATCAGCCAGCCACAGTGCTCAGCCAGCAACTCGGCATCAGGTTTATCGGCAATGGCGCGCATTGCAGGCAAACGCACGAAGCCTTGTCGCAGGCGTTGCACCCTGCCACCCTCCTGATCCACCGCCAGCAGCAGATCAGGGCGAACAGCGCGAATCGCCGCGCTCAACTCGCGTACCTGACGTGGATGCTCGATGTTACGGGCAAAGATAATCAAACCGCCCACTTCGGGCTGACGCAGAAACTGACGATCTTCGGCGGTCAACCAGGTACCGGCGACATCGACCATCAGGGAGCCTTGCAGGCCAGAACTCATAGAAAAACCCTTAACACACCATTGCCAATCAATCCGGGCATGGTGCTTGATCCTGGAGCCTCGCGCAATGCGAGCGCATCCAGGAATCGTCAGGCCTTGGCAGTTGCGGGGGCGCTTGAAGAGCTTTTGGTGCGCGGCTTGAGCTGCGCAGCGATCATTGCGGCATCCGTCACGCCGGTTTCCGCACGCATGCCAGCCGCCAGGAACGGCACCATCAGGCGCATGACCTGCTCGATGGAGGTGTTGACGCCGAAATCGGTCTCGGCAATGGCGCGCAAGGCCTTGATACCGGACATGCTGAAGGCTGCGGCACCCAGCATGAAATGCACACGCCAGAACAGCTCGATAGGCGGAATACGCGGGGCAGCTTCATTGACCAGAGTCATGTAGCGGCGAAACACCTTGCCGTACATGTCTTCAAGATAGCGACGCAAATGGCCCTGGCTCTGGCTGAACGCAAGCCCCAGCAGGCGCATGAAGATCGACAGGTCATTGCCGCTGCGTGGCTGAACGACCAGAGCCTGCTCGACGAGCATTTCCAGCAGCTCTTCAAGGGTTGGCTTTTGCTCGGGCCTGGCCTGACGACGCTCCAGCTCGCGTTCGAGACTGATGCAGAACGGCCCCAGAAAACGCGAGAACACAGCCTGGATCAAGGCCTTCTTGGAGCCGAAGTGATAGTTCACTGCAGCCAGATTGACCGACGCCTTGCTGGTAATCAGACGCAAGGAGGTTTCAGCAAAGCCTTTTTCTGCGAACAATTGCTCGGCAGCATCAAGAATGCGTTCAACGGTTTCCGACTGGGCCATGGCTCTCTGCCTAACAAACGAACGTTTGAAACATACGTATCAGCCGGGCCTCTTGTCAAGCGCGGGCGTTCATATTGTGGCCGAACAGTCACGTATCGAGCCTCCAGGCGACGGACTGTAGCGACCGTCCGGCGACGAAAATAAAAAGGACGATTGCCAACACGCTTTCACTGTATATAATCCCAGTCACTGTATAAAAAGACAGAGCGCTCGCCATGATCAAACTGACGCCACGCCAAGCCGAGATTCTGGGCTTTATCAAACGCTGCCTCGAAGACAATGGCTACCCGCCTACCCGCGCCGAAATCGCTCAGGAACTGGGTTTCAAATCTCCCAACGCGGCCGAAGAACACCTCAAGGCACTGGCCCGCAAGGGCGCCATTGAAATGACTCCGGGCGCATCACGCGGCATCCGCATTCCGGGCTTTGAAGCCAAGCCCGACGAAAACAGCCTGCCCATCATCGGTCGCGTTGCTGCCGGCGCCCCGATCCTGGCCCAGCAACATATCGAAGAGTCCTGCAACATCAACCCGACCTTCTTCCACCCAAGTGCCGATTACCTGCTTCGGGTACACGGCATGAGCATGAAGGACATCGGCATTCTGGACGGCGACCTGCTGGCCGTGCATACCACTCGCGAGGCCCGCAACGGCCAGATCGTCGTGGCACGGATCGGCGACGAGGTCACGGTAAAACGCTTCAAACGTGAAGGCAGCAAGGTCTGGCTCATTGCTGAAAACCCGGAGTTCGCACCCATCGAGGTCGATCTCAAGGATCAGGAGCTGGTGATCGAAGGCCTGAGTGTCGGCGTCATTCGCCGCTAAGGAGACGTTATGCAGTTCCATCAAGCACCGCACACGCAATTACCACTGTTCGAGGCGTTCCTGGCCCAGCCACTCGCCCCGATGATTGCCGAAGATACCGAAAAGGCCTGGGGCAGCGAGCCAGAAGCCTTCAGTGAACTGACATTGCGTGGCGCGGCCGGGAGCTGCCTGAGCCTTATGGCACCTATCCTTCGGGAACTGAGCCAGGACACCAACGACCGCTGGCTGACTCTGATTGCACCACCCCCAAGCCTTACCCAGACATGGCTAAGGGATGCAGGGCTCAACAGAGAGCGAATCCTGCTATTGCAACCTCGGGGAAATCAAAGCGCACTGGAGTTGACTCGCGAAGCACTCAGACTGGGACGCAGTCATACGGTAGTCAGCTGGATCAATCCGCTGGGTTCCGCTGCTCGTCAGCAACTGGTGAAGGCGGCGCGGATCGGGGATGCGCAGAGTTTGAATATTCGACTGGGCTGATTGATTGCCCAGTCGTCAATGAAGGACCCGAGGCCCCGAGTCCTTCTCAAGCTCACCTTCAGCCAATCGTCCGGCCATCTGCACACCTACGCTCAGCATCGCCTTGGCAATCTCGACATGCTGACCCTGCATGAAAGACTTGGCATCCGCCGAGAAATCAAGGGTAACCAGCGCCCCTTCATCATCGGCACGACGCAATTCTATGCGGCCGTCAGGTAGTTCGACAATTTCAAGAAAAGAGGTAGGCATCAGGACAAATACTCCGCGAAAGGCCGACATTGTACCAGTCTGCCAGCTTGTAGATCATTGGTTTTAGCACTCGCTCAAGCCTTCACGAAAACGAATGGCCAGACCCTTTAGTTGTTGCCGCCAGCCTTCCAGTTCCTCACGACCCAACTCAAATGCAGGCTCATCATCCAGATTTACCGCGACAATCATCGGCTGGGTCACGTCTCCCTTCGGGGCCTTGGGTGCGCGAGGCGGCTCGAACAAGGCGTTGTAGGCCGCAAGAAGCTGCGCCAGCCAGGTTTCCCGATGCCGCGCCAGCTCGACCAGTTCAGCCATCTCCGGGATCGCCACGGCATCCAGCACTTCCTGAGTCAGCAGCAGTTCGGCACGAGGCGCATTGGCCTGAGGCAAGCGGTAGAAACCGGCAATCTCATGACACAACCCCAGCAGCGCGCCATACAAATGAAACAGGACAGCTTCACGCTCGGCCTGAAGCAGCGCCTGAGCATTGATGGCCTGCCCTTTTTCAGCCTTGCCCAGCGCTTCAAGCGCAAGCCCGGCAAAGTAGATCTTCTGGTTGGTGCGGGTATAGAGCTCATGAGCCATGGCAGCATTCTCCATAACGGTCAGATAAAAAGAACATAGCCACAAGCACCAAAGCTCCCGACAGGACAACCCCGCCAAGAGCCTCTCTGGACAACCTGTGCCCGACTGACGCCGGGCAACTTCGGTCAGCGCTTGTCTTCGACCTTCCAGACACCACCATCATAGAAAGCACGCCAGCCGGTCGGCTTGCCTTCCACTTCGGTCTGGACATATTGCTCTTTGGTTTTGCGGCTGTAACGGATTACCGCCGGACGGCCATCGGGGTCTTTCTTCGGCGCTTCGCAGAGGAAGTGATACTTGGGATCGATTTCATCCTTGTGCGGCACAATCTCAATGACCAACGGCGCACGGGTTTCGCGGTTCTTCGGGAACTGGCTTGCGGCCAGGAACAGGCCGGAAGCACCGTCGCGCAGGATGTAGGTGTCATCAACCTTGTCGCACTTGAGCTCAGGCATCTTCACCGGGTCCATCTTCGGTGGTGCGGCATCACCGCTCTTGAGCAGCTTGCGGGTGTTCTTGCACTCGGCATTGGTACAGCCGAAGAACTTGCCGAAACGCCCGGTCTTGAGCTGCATCTCACTGCCGCACTTGTCGCACTCAAGGCTCGGACCTTCGTAGCCCTTGATCCGGTAAGTACCCTCTTCGATCTCGTAACCCGAGCAATCCGGGTTGTTGCCGCAGATATGCAGCTTGTGTTTCTCATCCAGCAGATAGGCATCCATGGCCGTGCTGCAGACCGGGCAGCGATGCTTGCCACGCAATACGCGGGATTCGGACTCACCTTCGTCATCCTCGGCGATCTCGTCACCGGGCGTCAGGTTGACCGTTGCCTTGCAGCGCTCCTTCGGCGGCAGGCTGTAGCCCGAGCAACCGAGGAATACACCAGTCGACGCGGTACGGATCTGCATCGGGCGACCACACACCTTGCACGGAATGTCGGTCATTACCGGCTGGTTGGCGCGCATGCCGCTGTCGGGAGCCTCGGCCACTTCGAGCTTCTTGCGGAAGTCGCCGTAGAACTCGTCCAGCACGTTCTTCCAGTCACGCTGCCCCTGGGCCACATCGTCGAGGTTCTCTTCCATCCCGGCGGTAAAGCCGTAGTCCATCAGGTTGGAAAAGCTCTCGGACAGGCGACCGGTCACGATATCGCCCATTTTTTCCGAGTAGAAACGGCGATTATGCAATGCAACGTAGCCACGGTCCTGAATGGTCGAAATGATCGCCGCATAGGTCGAAGGACGACCGATACCGCGCTTTTCCATTTCCTTGACCAGGCTTGCTTCGGAGTAACGCGCTGGCGGCTTGGTGAAGTGCTGGCTCGGGTCCAGTGTCACCAGTTTCAGGGTTTCGCCCTGAGCCATGTCCGGCAACACGCCGTCATCGCCCGGTTTGGATATCTGCGGCAATACGCGGGTGTAACCGTCGAACTTCAGGATGCGGCCCTTGGCACGCAGCTCGAAATCACCGGCAGCAACGCTGACCGTGGTCGACAGGTACTGAGCCGGAGGCATCTGGCAGGCCACGAACTGGCGCCAGATCAACTCGTAAAGGCGCTCGGCATCACGCTCCATGCCTGTCAGCTTGCTTGGATGGGTATTGACGTCGGACGGACGAATCGCTTCGTGAGCCTCTTGTGCGCCTTCCTTGCTGCTGTAGACATTCGGGGATTCCGGCAGGTATTTCTTGCCGAACTCAGTCTCGATGTAGGTGCGCGCCATACTGACGGCATCGGCCGACAGGTTGGTGGAGTCGGTACGCATGTAGGTGATGTAGCCCGCTTCATACAAGCGCTGGGCCATCATCATGGTTTTCTTCACGCCAAAGCCCAGGCGGTTACTGGCAGCCTGCTGCAGAGTGGAGGTGATGAACGGTGCCGACGGCTTGCTGCTGGTCGGCTTGTCTTCGCGCTTGACGATGCTGTAGCTGGAAGCCTTGAGCTTTTCCAGAGCCGCCATGGCCTGGGCTTCGTTGAGCGGCTTGAAGGCCTCACCGTTTTCCCTGGCGACTTCAAAGCGCACATTGGCGCCCTTGGCAGTGCCCAGGTCGGCATGGATTTCCCAATACTCTTCAGGATTGAACGCGCGAATCTCACGCTCACGCTCAACCACCAGCTTCACGGCAACCGATTGCACACGACCGGCTGACAGGCCACGGGCAACCTTTTGCCAGAGCAGCGGCGACACCATGTAGCCCACGACGCGGTCGAGGAAGCGACGGGCCTGCTGGGCGTTCACACGGGCGATATCCAGCTCGCCTGGCTTTGAAAAGGCTTCCTGGATGGCTTTCTTGGTGATTTCGTTGAACACCACGCGCTTGAAGCGGCTGTCATCTCCACCGATGGCTTCGCGCAGGTGCCAGGCAATGGCTTCCCCTTCGCGGTCCAAGTCCGTTGCGAGATAGATGGTGTCGGCATCCTTGGCGAGCTTGCGCAGCTCTTCGATCACCTTTTCCTTGCCGGGAAGGATTTCGTATTTGGCCTTCCAGCCGTGTTCGGGGTCGACGCCCATGCGCGACACCAACTGGCGCCGGGCCTTCTCCTTGGGACTCAGTGCGGGCGCTTCGCTCGCAGTTGCCTTGCCACGCTTTGCGGCAGGTTCCTTGGCGGCACTAGCCGAACCGCTGGTGGGCAGGTCTCGGATATGGCCGATACTCGACTTCACCACGTACTGGTTGCCCAAATACTTGTTGATGGTCTTGGCCTTAGCCGGGGATTCCACGATGACCAGCGATTTGCCCATGGATCAGAAAATTCCTGAAAACTAGATGAAAGACGGAGTGCAGCTTATAAAGGCCACGCTATATATAGTGGCAACAGAGTGAGGTCAAGCACAGGCTGTTGTGCGATCCCGACTCACGGACGGGTAAAGAGACTTGGCTCGACCTGAACCAAAGCAAAGCGTGGCACTTGCTCGCCGTCAACCTCGACGGACTCCTGGAACATGCTCAAAGGACGTACCCACATCCCGAAATCACCGTAAAGAGCCTGATAGAACACCACTTCTTCCTCGGTCTCGGAATGCCGCGCAACGCTGAACACCCGGTACTCCGGGCCTTTGTAATGGCGGTAGAGCCCTGGCTGTAATTGCATGCTGTTGCCCTCGTGAAACATGACTGAAACAACGGGTAAAAAAATTGCTTTTTCCAAAATACAAAAGCCGGGGACCCGGCCCCGGCTCGCATCATTTCAAGGCCTGTTGACAACAACAGGCCCCGAAAAACTCAGATGCGTTCAAAAACAGTGGAAATGCCCTGCCCCAGACCAATGCACATGGTCGAGACACCGAGATTGCCGCCATTCTGCTTCATTACATTGAGCAAAGTACCCGAAATACGCGCACCGGAACATCCAAACGGATGGCCCAAGGCGATAGCACCGCCGTTCAGATTAACCTTCTCGTTCATCTTGTCGAGCACTTTCAAATCCTTGAGCACTGGCAAGGCCTGTGCAGCGAAGGCTTCATTGAGCTCGAAGAAGTCGATATCGGCAATGCTCAGACCTGCGCGCTTGAGGGCTTTCTGAGTTGCCGGCACAGGACCGTAACCCATGATTGCCGGGTCAACGCCCGCCACAGCCATGGAGCGGATCACTGCCATCGGCTGGATACCCAGGTCCTTGGCACGCTGGGCGGACATGACGATCATGCACGACGCACCATCGGTGATCTGCGATGACGTACCCGCCGTCACAGTACCGCCCTTGGGGTTGAATGCAGGCTTGAGCGCCGCAAGACTTTCAAGGGTGGTATCGGGACGGATGGTTTCGTCATAGTCGAAAACCTTGAGGAAACCGTCTTCGTCATAACCCTGCATCGGGATGATCTCGTCCTTGAACTTGCCCTCAAGCGTTGCCTTGTGGGCAAGCTGGTGGGAGCGCAGACCGAAGGCGTCCTGTTGCTCACGGGTAATGCCGTGCATCTTGCCGAGCATTTCGGCAGTCAGGCCCATCATGCCCGACGCCTTGGCGGCGTACAGGGACATGTGCGGGTTCGGGTCGACGCCATGCATCATCCCGACGTGGCCCATATGCTCGACACCACCGATCACGAATACATCGCCGTTGCCGGTCATGATTGCCTGTGCCGCGGTATGCAGCGCGCTCATGGACGAACCACACAGGCGGCTCACGGTCTGGGCCGCCGAGGTGTGCGGGATCTGGGTCAGCAACGACGCCATGCGCGCGATGTTCCAGCCTTGCTCCAGGGTCTGGTTGACGCAGCCCCAGATGACATCTTCCACCTCGGCCGGGTCGATCTTCGCGTTGCGCTCCAGCAGCTTGCTGATCAGGTGCGCCGACATGTCTTCAGCGCGGGTGTTGCGGTGCATGCCGCCCTTGGAGCGGCCCATCGGGGTGCGACCGAAGTCGACAATCACGACGTCTCTTGGATTCAAGCTCATACGTTCATTCCTCAGAAGGCGCTTAACCGAAGAAGCTCTGGCCTTTACTGGCCATTTCACGCAGCTTCGCGGTCGGTTGATACAAGGCACCCAGCTCGGCATATTGGTCAGCGAGGGCAACGAATTGGGCGACGCCGATGGAGTCGATGTAACGCAGCGCACCACCACGGAACGGAGGGAAACCGATGCCGTAGATCAAGCCCATGTCGGCTTCAGCGGCGGTTTCAACGATGCCGTCTTCCAGGCAGCGCACGGTTTCCATGCACAGCGGGATCATCATCCAGTTGATGATGTCTTCATCGCTCACTTCACGCTGCTCGTAGACAATCGGCTTGAGAACGTCCAGTACGGCAGGATCGCTGACCTTTTTAGGCTTGCCCTTCTTGTCTGTCTCGTAGGCATAGAAGCCCTTGCCGTTCTTCTGGCCAAGGCGCCTGGCCTCATACAGCACATCCACGGCAGAACGACGGTCGTCCTTCATGCGATCCGGGAAACCTTCGGCCATGACGTCACGACCATGGTGACCGGTGTCGATACCGACCACGTCCATCAGGTACGCAGGCCCCATGGGCCAACCGAACTTCTCCATGACCTTGTCGATGCGTACGAAGTCCACACCGGCGCTGATCAGCTTGGCGAAACCACCGAAGTACGGGAACAGGACACGGTTGACCAGGAAGCCCGGGCAGTCGTTGACCACAATCGGGTTCTTGCCCATTTTCTTGGCGTAGGCAACGGTGGTTGCCACAGCTTCCTCGCTGGACTTCTCGCCCCGGATGACTTCGACCAGCGGCATCATGTGTACCGGGTTGAAGAAGTGCATACCGACGAAGTTTTCCGGACGCTTGAGGGCCTGAGCCAGCAAGCTGATGGAAATGGTCGAGGTGTTGGAGGCCAGAATGGTGTTTTCAGCCACATTGGCTTCAACTTCAGCCAGCACGGCCTGCTTGACCTTGGGATTCTCGACCACGGCTTCGACCACCAGATCGACGTTGCCGAAATCGCCATAGGACAGGGTCGGGCGAATCGCATTGAGGGCTTCAGCCATCTTGGCAGGTGTCAGACGGCCTTTGTCGACACGGCCGCCCAGCAGCTTGGAAGCTTCATTGAGGCCCAACTGGATGGCTTCTTCGCGGATATCCTTCATCAGGATCGGCGTGCCTTTCACCGCCGACTGATAAGCGATACCGCCGCCCATGATCCCGGCGCCCAGTACGGCCGCCTGTTTCACGTCCTTGGCGAGCGCATCGTAAGCCTTGGATTTCTTTTTCAGTTCCTGATCGTTCAGGAACAGGCCGATCAGACTCTGCGCGGCAGAAGTCTTGGCCATTTTCACGAAACCGGCAGCTTCGACTTCCAGAGCCTTGTCGCGACCGAAGTTGGCGGCTTTCTGGATGGTCTTGATGGCTTCTACGGGAGCCGGATAATTCGGTCCGGCTTGACCTGCGACAAAACCCTTGGCTGTTTCGAATGCCATCATCTGTTCAATGGCATTGAGCTTGAGCTTGTCCAGCTTTGGCTGACGCTTGGCCTTGTAATCGAACTCGCCGCTGATGGCACGCTTGATCAGGTCCAGGGCTGCAGCCTGAAGTTTTTCAGGGATGACCACGGCATCGACAGCGCCGACCTTGAGCGCGTCGTCAGCAGTGTTTTCCTTGCCGGAGGCGATCCATTCGATGGCGTTGTCGGCCCCGATGATGCGCGGCAGACGAACCGTGCCGCCAAATCCGGGGTATATGCCCAGCTTGACCTCTGGCAGACCAATCTTCGCCGTGCTGGCGATGACACGGTAATCCGCTGCCAGACACATCTCCAGGCCACCGCCCAGTGCGATGCCATTGATGGCAACCACCGTAGGAACGCCCAGGTCCTCGAAGTCACTGAAGATCTTGTTGGCCTCAAGGTTGCCGGCAACCAGCTCGCTTTCCGGCAGCTTGAAGTTGTCAACGAACTCGGTGATGTCGGCGCCGACAATGAACACGTCCTTGCCGCTGGTGACAATCACACCTTTGACAGAAGCGTCGGCCTTGAGGACATCCACCACCTGACGCAGCTCGTTCAGGGTCAGGCGATTGAACTTGTTGACGGACTCACCCTTGAGGTCGAATTTCAACTCGACGATGCCACTTTCAAGAGCCTTAACCGTGATGGCTTTACCTTCGTAAATCATCAACTGATCTCCACAATAGGGAAGCTGAACAATACTCGCCGAACGTTAACGTTCGACGAGACTACGACGTCGCCGTCGATGAACACGCCAAATCAAGCACACCCGCCGACGTGGTAGTCAGAGTTCTGTCAGAGCCGTCTGACGACCAAACGATCAATTCATACGCCCGTTTGATTTGGGTATGCACACCATCAGGCAAAACCCGATAATTGTCAATTCGACGAAACATCAATAAAAACGGCGGATTGGCCAGATTGCAGACCGGATCGTCACCCAGGCCCCAAGTTTGATTTGGGCCCATTCAAAAAAGTGATAATGCAAAGCTCGCAGCAAAGCCCGCATGGCCTTTTTTGCACCGTTGATGCTCACAGACGAAAAAGACTCAGGAAAAACGCGACAAAACAGAGCGGAAGGTCTACAGTCAGCGCACTGCATGAGAAGCCGTTCATCGCGAAATGAACCGCATACGAGCAGATCGGTGATCTACGGCATTGCACCGTAGCACCCAGAATTATCGGCCTGCCTGGCCAACCCCCAGCCCGATGCTGTTATCGGGCTTTTTAATGCCTGCAAATCAATCGTTTCTCAGGCCAGCGCCTTGAGAACGGCATCGATTTTCAGCAAGACCTGCGGCTCTCCCCTCTCCCCCCAGTACAGCGCAATCATCTGCCCGTCAGCCTCGACCTTGAACACGTCCGCCGGCAACGTATTGAAATGATTTAGCAGCCCGGCGTCCTCACAGGGCTCGCGCCAGCGATTGAGCCAGACACCCGGTTCGCTCTGCCAGTAGGCCCAACATGCCATCTGCGCTCCCGAACGAGGCCGGTGATATTGAGCGCAAGGGCTTGGCGGCTCCTTGGCAAGCCAGTGCGGCCATTCCTGAGGTGCCAATTGCATGGCCATCCCCAGACGCCGGGCCTCCAGGCGCAAAGCCATTCTGCCGCTCTGCTGACGTGAGGGCCGCAGCCATACGAGCGGGCTCAACATCACACAAATGATTGACAGAACCACCAAGGTCGTCATATTTCTTGTCCCCGCCCAATCAGGCTCAGTACGAAAAGTCGCCGCATCCGGAAATACCCGGCATCAAATGCGAGTCGAAAAGGAGATCACCCGAAAGAACCGCAGAGCGGATAGCGCCCTTGCTCGCCAGCTTTCGTATCACTAAAAACAATCACAAGAACAATGGCTTGCAAAAGGGTCTGCCCATAAGCGTGCGAAGAAGCCATACTCACCATTATCGCAATCCTCTCGGAGGACCTCCTCATGTCGTATCAACACATCCTGGTTGCCATTGACCTCACTGAAGAGTGCGATCCAGTCATTCGTCGCGCCCGTGTACTGGCCCAGGCCAGCGACGCAACCCTGTCAATGGTGCATATTGTCGAACCCATGGCGATGGCCTTCGGGGGCGACGTTCCGATGGATCTGTCGCAACTGCAACAGCAGCAGTTCGATCAAGCCAAGGAAAAGCTGGAAAAACTGAAGGAAAAGTACCCGGACATCAAGGCAGGCGAAAGCCATCTGGTTTACGGACAGCCTCGTCAGGAAATCCATCAACTGGCCAAGAACCAGAAGTGCGACCTGATCGTCGTTGGCAGCCATGGCCGCCACGGCCTGGCGCTGCTACTGGGCTCGACCGCCAATGACGTCCTGCATGGCGCACCTTGCGATGTGCTGGCTGTACGCCTCAAGAAGCCTGAGTAAACATATTTACCAGCGAAAAGCCCGGGCATCTGTCCCGGGCTTTTTTGCATCAAACTACCGGCGTAGGAGCGAATTCATTCGCGAAAGGCCGATACATCCGAAAAACGTATCGCCCTCAATGACGTCTCGCGAATAAATTCGCTCCTACCGGGTTCGGCTCACTCGTCCAGTTCGGCCCAGCGCTCCAGCAACGCATCGAGCTGCGCCTGCATGCTCTCGACCTGCGCCAGCACGGCAGTGGTCTGCTCGGAAGAGCGCTGATAGAAACCCGGCTCGGCCATTTCTGCAGTCAGAGCGGCAATCGCCCCTTCCACTTCATCGATCTGCCCCGGCAAGGCTTCCAGCTCACGTTGCTGCTTGTAGCTGAGCTTCTTTTTGGCAACAGGCATTTCCTGAGCCGCTACAGGCGCAGCCTGCACCACGGCAGTGTTCAGCTCGGCCTTGCCTGACTTGGTGTCGGTGACACCCAGCAAGCGCGGCGAACCGCCCTGACGCAACCAGTCCTGATAGCCGCCGACGTACTCACGAACCTTGCCCTCACCCTCGAAGACCAGAGTACTGGTGACCACGTTGTCCAGGAATGCACGGTCGTGGCTGACCATCAGCACCGTGCCCTTGAAGGTCAGCAGCACTTCTTCGAGCAACTCCAGGGTTTCCACGTCCAGGTCGTTGGTCGGTTCGTCGAGCACCAGCAGGTTGGCTGGCTTGCTGAACAGCTTGGCCAGCAACAGACGGGCACGCTCGCCACCGGACAACGCCTTGACCGGCGTACGCGCACGCTGCGGGCTGAACAGGAAATCGCCCAGGTAGCTCAGGACGTGACGGCTCTGACCATCGATATCGATGAAGTCACGGCCTTCGGCCACGTTATCGATAACGGTCTTTTCCAGGTCGAGCTGGTGACGCAACTGGTCGAAGTAGGCAACGTCCAGGCGAGTGCCGACTTCCACCTTGCCTTCGGTAGGCTGCAGGTTGTCCAGCATCAGCTTGAGCAATGTGGTCTTGCCGGTACCGTTGGCACCCAGCAGGCCGATACGATCCTCGCGCTGCAGGACCATGGAGAAATCCTTGATCAGCGTCGGGCCACCCGGATGCGCGAAGCTGACGTTTTCCAGCACCATCACCTGCTTGCCGGATTTCTCGGCAGTATCGAGCTGGATATTGGCCTTGCCGGTGCGCTCACGACGCTCGCTACGTTCGACGCGCAAGGCCTTGAGGGCGCGCACGCGACCTTCGTTACGGGTGCGACGGGCCTTGATCCCCTGACGAATCCAGACTTCTTCCTGGGCCAGACGCTTGTCGAACAGCGCATTGGCCGTTTCTTCGGCAGCCAGCGCGGCTTCCTTGTGAACCAGGAAGCTGGCGTAGTCGCCATTCCAGTCGATCAGGCCACCACGGTCGAGCTCCAGAATACGGGTCGCCAGGTTTTGCAGGAATGCCCGGTCGTGGGTGATGAACAACACAGCACCCTGGAAATCCTTGAGGGCTTCTTCCAGCCAGGCGATTGCGCCGATATCCAGGTGGTTGGTCGGTTCGTCGAGCAGCAGCAGATCCGGCTCGGAAACCAGCGCCTGGGCCAGCAGCACACGACGACGCCAGCCACCGGACAACTCGGCCAGGGTCTTGTCGGCGGGCAGTTGCAGACGGCTCAAGGTACTGTCGACCAGTTGCTGCAGGCGCCAGCCGTCACGGGCTTCGAGTTCCTGCTGGACATGCATGAGCTTGTTGAGGTCGTCCTCGGTCACGCAGTTCTGGGCAAGGTGGTGGTATTGGGCGAGCAAGGCACCCACGCCATCCAGACCTTCGGCAACCACGTCGAAGACCGTCCGGTCATCGGCCACGGGCAATTCCTGTGGCAACTCGCCGATCTTGAGGCCAGGCGCACGCCAGACAGCGCCGTCATCGGGCTTCTGCACGCCCTTGACCAGCTTCAACATGCTGGATTTGCCTGTACCGTTACGGCCGATGATGCACACCCGCTCACCACGGGCGATCTGCCAGGACACCTTGTCCAACAACGGCATGGCGCCGAAAGCAAGGGACACATCGCTGAATTTGAGCAGGGTCATGATCTTCTCCAAAAACCGGGCGCGCATTCTACCTGAGATAACCGACAGATGTCGGCATTCATGCCACCCTGCACCGGGCAACCCGCAAAGTCCTTATAACATCTGGTTTCATTCGCATTCATTACAGCCTTCGGCAATGCTTTCACCCGAGGCTGGCAAAAGGCTAAGCTAGCGACACTTTTCACGATTCACTCTGCTCGGAAGTCTCATGCGCAGTCGTTTGTTCAGTTTCTTATCCTGCCTGTTGCTGTCTGCCACTGCGGCACAGAACGCTCACGCGGCAGATCTCGGCCAACAACGCAAATATTACGACGAAGCAAAACGGGCACTGGCCAAAGGCGACTCAGGCCCTTATCAGATGTACAAGTCAGCGCTGGCCACCTACCCGCTGGAGCCTTATCTCGAATACGACGAACTGACTGCGCGCCTCAAGACTGCAAGCAATCAGGAGATCGAAAGATTCCTGGCCGAGCACGACGACCTGCCCCAGGCCAACTGGATGAAACTGCGCTGGTTACGCTGGCTGGCCGAACGTGGCGACTGGCAGACCTTCGTCAAGTACTACAGCCCCAAGATGAACTTTGTCGAACTGGACTGCCTGTATGGCCAATACCAGTTGAACAACAATCTGCGCGCCGAAGGCTATGCCAACGCCGAAAAGCTGTGGATGACCGGCAAGACCCAGCCAGACGCCTGCGACGCACTCTTCAGCCAGTGGGCAGCCGCCGGCCAGTTGACCGAGCAAAAACGCTGGCAACGCGCCAAGCTGGCAGCACAGGCTCGCAACTACACGCTGGCAAACACTCTGGTCAACAGCCTCAATTCCCTCGCCCCCCAAGGCAAGTTGCTGCTGGCCGTGGC
Organism: Pseudomonas sp. FG43; assembly: GCF_057809175.1. NCBI lineage: Bacteria > Pseudomonadati > Pseudomonadota > Gammaproteobacteria > Pseudomonadales > Pseudomonadaceae > Pseudomonas > Pseudomonas sp. FG43. The sequence continues at coordinate 24,303 of NZ_JBMDJL010000014.1, read as the reverse complement.
CCAGAAGCCGGAAATGCTCAATAACCCGGCGCAGTTCACCCCGGTGGATGAGGCCATGTCCGATGTCGTAGGCCTTGGCTTGCGCCGCCTGGCCAGACAGGACCCGCAAAAAGCCATGGCCATGCTCGACGGCTATGCCGCGACCATGCACTTCTCCCGTGAAGAACAGGTGGAGATCGCCAAGGAAATCGGCTTGACCCTGGCCCGTCGCTACGACGATCGCGCTCTGGAGGTCATGACCAAATATGACCCCGAACTGCGCGACAACACCGTGACCGAATGGCGTCTGCGCCTGCTGTTGCGCCTGGGACGCTGGGAAGATGCCTACGAACTTGCACGCCGACTGCCCAAGGATCTGGCCAGCACCAACCGCTGGCGCTATTGGGAAGCTCGCGCACTGGAGCTTGCCCAGCCGAACAACCCTCTGATCCCGAGCCTCTACAAGGACGTGGCCAAGGAGCGTGATTTCTATGGCTTCCTGGCGGCTGATCGCACTCAAAGCGCTTACCAGCTCAATAACAAGCCACTGGTGCTCAGCCCTGCGCTGGTCAACAAGGTGCGCAACACGCCGGGCATACGTCGCGCCCTGGAGTTTCATGATCGCGGCGAAATCGTCGACGGCCGTCGTGAGTGGTATCACGTCAGCCGCCTGTTCAGCCGCGATGAAATGGTTGCCCAGGCCAGACTGGCCTATGACATGAAATGGTATTTCCCGGCGATCCGGACCATCAGTCAGGCGCAGTACTGGGACGATCTGGATATCCGCTTCCCGATGGCGCATCGCGACACACTGGTGCGCGAAGCCAAGGTACGCGGCCTGCATTCAAGCTGGGTGTTTGCCATTACCCGCCAGGAAAGCGCATTCATGGACGATGCCCGCTCAGGCGTGGGCGCCAGCGGCCTGATGCAACTGATGCCGGCCACCGCCAAGGAAACAGCCCGCAAGTTCAGCATTCCACTGGCATCGCCGCAGCAGGTGTTTGATCCGGACAAGAACATTCAGCTTGGTGCTGCCTATCTGAGCCAGGTACACGGCCAGTTCAACGGCAACCGCGTGCTCGCCTCCGCCGCCTACAACGCAGGCCCCGGCCGCGTTCGCCAATGGCTCAAGGGCGCCAACCATCTGGCATTCGATGTCTGGGTAGAAAGCATTCCCTTCGATGAAACCCGCCAGTACGTGCAGAACGTGCTGTCTTATTCCGTGATCTACGGGCAGAAGCTCAATTCACCACAGCCGCTGGTGGACTGGCATGAGCGCTTCTTCGACGACCTGTAAAAGCTGATCAGAGGCAAGGCAGTTGCACGCTGCCTTGCCCACACCACTCAGGCGGCAGGTTATTCGAGAATCTCGACCTTCATCCCCACTTCCAGAACCCCAGGCCCGTCATTGACCAGATTCTGGCCGAACATCACATCGCCCTCCATTTCGCGATAGGTCTTCAACGTAGTCAGCGGCTCACGGTCTTCGCTGCGTACGCCTGTCGCCGGATCGATGGTGGTCAGGATGCAACGCGCACAAGGCTTGAGGACACGAAACTCCATTTCGCCGATGCGGATACGTTTCCAGCCATCCTCGGCAAAGGCCTCGGCGCCTTCGATGACCAGATTGGGCCTGAAGCGCAGCATCTCCTGCTGGCGACCGATCCTGGCAGACAGATCGTCGAGCGAGCCCTGACCGATCAGCAGCAAGGGAAAACCATCGGCAAACGACACCTTGTCATCAGCCGTGCCGTAACCACTGGGCAGCGAGCGGGCACGATCCACCGGCACGTAGACCATGCGGGTCGGCTTGCCGATGAATTCGCTGACCCAGGCAGCCGCCTCCTCTCCCGCATCCGGCACCTGCAAGGTATCGCGCCAGACAGTAACACCGCGCAGATTCGCCTCGACACTGGCAGGCAGAGCCACATCAAGAGGCTGGAAACCGGGTGCAGAAAGGGTCACACCGCCTGCGGCATTCCACAGTACGGACAACTGAGACATGTGCGGCAAGGCACGCTGAGTGAAGAAACGCCCGCTGTTTGCGTCCACCAGCATCCAGCGTCGGTCGCCTGCCAGCCCCAGTTCATCGAAGGCTGCGCGCTGCAGTACTTCGGCTTTGCATGATTTGAGGGGGAAACGATAAAGAGAAGCGAGACGTAGCATTGCCTGTTCCTTGGGAGCTCGAAAAACTGCGACATGAACGTCGCAGCTTATACGAGGCACCCAAGGCAAAGCAGCAAATGTTTCAGCCGCCGTTGACCATGATCAGACGCTGGCGCACTACTTCGACCAGTTTGTCGGGCTGGAACTTGGAGAGGAAGTTGTCGCAACCGACCTTCTTGACCATCGATTCGTTGAAACTGCCGGACAACGAGGTGTGCAATACGATGTACAGGCTACGCAGGCGCGGGTCATTGCGGATTTCCGTGGTCAGGCGATAACCGTCCATCTCGGGCATCTCGGCGTCGGTAAAGACCATCAGCAGTTTTTCTTCGACGTTCTCACCCGCGTCAGCCCAGCCTTTGAGCATGTTCAGCGCCTTGAGGCCATCGCTGGCCACATGCAGCTTCAGCCCCAACTGCGAAAGAGTGTCGCGCAACTGCGACAGCGCCACCTTGGAGTCATCCACCAGAAGGATTTCACGACCACGGGCGTGCTCCAGAACCGGGTCTTCCAGCTTCTCGCGGGACACCTTGGCGTTGTAGGGCACGATCTCGGCGAGGACTTTTTCCACGTCGATGATTTCCACCAGTTGGTCATCGACCTTGCTGATGGCAGTCAGATAATGCTGACGACCGGCACTGGTCGGCGGCGGCATGATCGCATCCCAGTTCATGTTGACGATACGGTCCACGCCACCGACCAGGAACGCCTGCACGGAACGGTTGTATTCGGTCACGATGATGGTACTGCCCGGCCCGGGCACCAGGGGACGCATGCCGATGGCCTGAGACAGGTCAATCACCGGCAGCGTCTGACCGCGCAGGTTGACCACACCACAGACGAATGAATGCCGCTGAGGCATCAGGGTCAGCTTGGGTAACTGGAGCACTTCCTGGACCTTGAACACGTTGATCGCAAACAACTGACGACCGGCAAGGCGAAACATGAGGATTTCCAGGCGATTCTCGCCCACCAGCTGTGTGCGTTGATCTACTGTGTCGAGAATGCCAGCCATTTATAGCTCCTGAAGCGTTGATCACGATGAGTCTGCAGTACCTGTATCGGCTGCAACAGCCCGGACCTTAATAGCCATAAATACAATGTCCAAGCATTGATGTCACATTACCATCATGCTTTACTGGTGTCGCACTGCACGTGGTCAAATATGACAGAAAACTCCTGTTTGACCCTCACATAAAAACAGGCTCGACGCTTTCGAGCCTAGGGGTACCCCTGAGCCCCCATCAGGGCTGACCTGATATTCTCCACACTCAATAGCCACTATTGTGACGCCATTCTCATTGCATGAATGGAGTCAGGCTCTTGTTCGCTTTCCGGTCCGTGCAATCGGCCATCCTGCTGAGGCCCATAGCTGGGCATCAATGGCGTTGCACCATGGCAAAACTGGAGCATCCAGTGCGGTCCGATAACGGGTTGGCGTCATTCAAGACATTATTTTTTAAACATCAAAATGCCATCACTCGGCAATATTCAGAAAGCACCTACATACATTCATTTGAAATCAACATTAACTGTCGTCCATTCGCTGCGGGCGAAACAAATTCGCTACCTACACTGCGTGGAGACAGAGGATGCTGAACAGTAATGAGTGGCAGCACAGACACGATCAGTTCCTTGAGGACTCGCTGGCTCTTCTTTACAAGTCGGAAGAATGCCTGTCGCACCTGGAAATGATCGTCGACGATGAAGATGCCATTGAAAGCCTGCTGACCAATCTGCTCAAGCTTAGCCATGAGGCTCAGAACGCTTCGATTGAATGCCTTGCAGACTTTTCCCGGCAACTGCGGCAATGGCTTACCGAAGCCCGCCAATGTGACGGGTTCTCGCAGGAAGTGCTGAATACGCTAAAAAGCTGTCTGGCCCTGATGTCCTGGCAACTGGAACTGATCGACCCACAGACCGGCGAGCTTCCTCTGGACAGTGAAGAGCAGCAGGAACTTCTGGCCAAGCTCGCCGATATTTCCAGTACTTCCTGATCATCGCAGCCTGTTACGCGCAAATAACAACCGGTCTTGCAGGCCATCTTCCCCCGGCAAATCATTGCCTGTTTTCAAGTCGATATCCCTTCAGAAACATCAGGACACTATTACGGTACGTGCCAGCGCACGCATTGCCCTGCAATTTCCTGTTTACAGGAAGGCAGGTTAAAACATTAAATCATCGCAGCATTGAGATAAGATCACTGGCCGGACATGGACAGGCTCTGAAACTGACGGGCTGTTATACAACTACGTGATATTGACCTGACCTCGATAATGCCAGGTCATACGCACTGACCATCAATTGGCGCCATTCTTTATGCATGTCAGCAGGAAGCTCCCCAGAGTTCGATCCCTCAACACGAAAAACGCCCAGTGGCTTACGAATGTGCTGTGTACGGGCGCAATCCTGGGCAATATCGGGCTGTTTCTCAGTTCTGACGCACTCCCCCTTTCACTGCTGGCACTGAACCTGATCACGTTCGTGAGCATCTGGCTCGCACAACTACGTGCCAACAAACTGATCCAGCTTAAACCCCAGGAACTGGCCGAACGGATGCTGGAAGTTCAGGAAAGCGAACGCCATCGGCTCAGCCGGGAATTGCATGACGACATCGGCCAGATGCTGACCGCTGCAAAGATCCAGTGCGACTGGCTGCAACGCCGCTTAACGACCGATTTACAGTCCCACGGCATACAACTGAACAGCATTCTTGAAGAAACCCTGGACAAAGTGCGCGACCTGTCAGCCATCCTCAATCCCCGCCAACTGTCGAGCCTGGGGCTGGAAGCCAGCTTGCGGGCTCATCTGCTGAACGCCCTGACCGACAGCCCGGTGCGCTGGAGCCTGGAGTGCCACCAGCGGCTGACCGGCATTCCCGAAGAAATGGCCGTGGCCGCTTTCCGCATCACTCAGGAAGCCGTGACCAACGTGCTGCGCCACTCCCGTGCCGAAAACCTGCTGGTACGCCTGCAACGCTTGCCCGCCGGGCTTTCACTCTTCATCGCCGACGACGGCATAGGCTTCGAGCCGGCACATAACCCGGCACATGCTGGCCAGCGCGGCATGGCGGGCATGGCAGAACGGGTAGCCTTGCTCAATGGCTCATGGAGCCTGCACAGCACGCCGGGCAAAGGCACACAGATCGACGTATTGTTTCCCTGGGCTCCTCGCACACACGAACGGGCCAATGCACACAAGACCCCCCAATGACTTGCAATCTATTACTGATCGATGACCACTCGCTGATAAGGGCTGGCGTCCGCGCTCTGGTTTCAGACATTCCCGGCTACGCCGTGATTGGCGAGGCGGCTGATGGCAGCCAACTGTCGAGTCTGGCACTCGAACTGGAACCGGACATCATCCTTCTGGACATCACCATGAAGGACACCAACGGCCTGGACGCCCTGGAACAACTGCTTGGGGTGCAACCCCACAGCAAAGTGCTGATCATCTCGATGCATACCGACACCGACACGATCATGCGAGCCCTGGAAATGGGTGCCCATGGCTATCTGCTCAAGGATGCGACAGCCAAGGAACTGGAACAGGCACTGGAAGCCCTGCGCAACGGCGAGCGCTATTTGAGCCCTGCCATCGCCCATACCGTGATCAATCGGGCCTTGCGTGGTCCCCGGGCAAACAAACCCGAGCCACTGGACAAGTACAACCTCACTGCTCGCCAACTGGAGATCCTGCGTCTGGTCGTACGCGGCAAATCCACCCGTGAAATCGCCAGCGGGCTGGGCCTGAGCATCAAGACCGTGGAAAGCCATCGTTCACAGATCATGAAGCGCCTGCAGATCTACGATGTTGCCGGGCTGGTACTGTTTTGCGTACGTGAACGGATCATCAGTCTGGACGACTGAGTGCCTGTACCGTCCCGAGCACCGGCGAATTCCCGGGCAAATGGATCCGCAAGGCGCCGGGGCGGGCCACAAAGCGCAGGTTCTCGCCTGATAACGGTTCACCGTCCAGATTGATGTCCAGCCCCTGGGCGGACTTGAGTTCAACCCACGGCAGGCGCGCACGAACGAACATATTGTCGATCCCCAACCCGCCTTCGAGCAGCCGCTTGAGCGTACCGACAACCTCCTGAGGCGCCGGAAGGATGCTGATATCGAGCATGCCATCATCGACCATCGCTTCCGGGCACAACACATGACCGCCTCCGGCCTGTCGACCGTTACCGATGCCCAGGGCCAGCAGATTGCCGCGCCAGTGAAAATCCGGCCCGACCAGTTCGCCATGAGCCGCATGCAGCTCGCTGAACCGCGACAACCCGGTAAACAGATACGCAGCGCCGCCCAGCACCTTTTTCAGGTCTTCAGAGGTATTGGCTGTCACCTGGCTGCCAAAGCCGCCAGTGGCCATGTTCAGGAACAGCTTGCCGTCCACTTCCCCGAGATCGACCGCACGTGGCTCTACATCCAGCAGATCCAGTGCATCCGACACTTCCAGCGGTACACCGGCTGCACGGGCGAAATCATTGGCGGTGCCCAATGGCAGAATCACAAGGCTGCTCTGTGTCTCAGCCTGCGCAAGAGCTTCGGCAATATCGCGTACGGTGCCGTCCCCGCCTCCGGCAATGATGTGCCGGTGTCCGTTCGTCAGCGCTTCGGTGACCAGACGCTGCGCGTCACCGCCCTCCCAGGTCAGTCGAACATCCAGCTCCCAGCCTTGCTCACGCTTTTCCATCACGGCGCTGCGTACATCCTCATTAAGCGACTGCTTGCCATGCAGAATCAGAATCGCTCTGCGTTTTGTCATGACGCCTCTCCATAATCGATAGTCTGTACGAAGACACTTTCCGTGTAACACGTGGATGTGACCCCACCGCACAAGAAAAAACCCCTTCTTCCGGATAATTTTTTCAAGGGGCCTGCTGGCCGGACCTCCCTTGAAATAACTGAACGCGCACGCCTGCAACAGCTCTGCAACAGCTCTGCAACAACGCAAAAAGCCAAAATAAAATCCCAAGAATGAAACTTTTTTTGTTTCATGAGCTTTACTGTCAAGAAACCCCCATTCGAGGGTGCTGTTTTTCAAAAACCAACGAAAAGACCTACGCGATCAAAGGCTTTGAATGACTTGAAAAAATTGACACACCATCAGGGGACATGAGGAAAAAAACCAAAAACGACAAATAAATGGCTTTTCTTGGAATAAATAAACAGAAAAGATATTTTTTTGACTCTAGGATATTACGACCGACAGATCATGGATCGGCACTCGAACCATGAGTGCCATGTAGTGAGGGAGCTTTATGCGGTTGCAACCAGTCGACAGTCTTTCGCTGACACGCACCAGCCTGGTCGAATACTTCCTTTTGGGCATCCGCCTGATCCATGGAGCCTCCTGCATCCTGCCAGGATTGCTGATTCTGGTACTCCTGCATGATGGCGCTATCGAAAACCCGCAGGATTACGCAGTGATGCCGCTGTTTTTCAGCGTGGTCAGCGTCCTGATATTCCAGGCTCTGGGGGTTTATTCCGAAGCGCTGTTCAGTAACGCATTACGTTTGCGCGTCATCGTCTTCGCCTGGTCCGCATCCTTCGGCGTATTGCTGTTCATGCACCAGACCATGGGCTTTTTCGAGCGTCTGACCAACGAGCAGCTGATTTTCTGGTACCTCAGCAGCCTGGCCCTGTTCTGTATCGTGCGCTTGCTGATGCTGGTGTTTTTCAAGCACCAGATGCGCAAGGGCATTTTCCTGCAGAACGCGGTGATTCTGGGGGCAACGGAAAACGGCCTGCGTCTGGCCGAATACCTGCTTGAGCATCAAGACATCCGTTCGGGTGTAACCGGCTTCATCGATGACCGCATTGGCCGCATGCCCAAGACCGTCGCCAACCTGCCCTTGCTGGGCAACACCAGCGATCTTGAGCGGCTGATCAGGGAAGAGAAAGTCACCCAGGTACTGGTTGCCCTGCCCTGGACCGCCGAAAACCGCATGGACTACATCATTCGCGAACTGCGCAGGCTGCCGGTGAATGTCTTGCTGGTGCCGGACATGATTGCTTTCAGGCACACCCACAACCGCATCACCGAAGTCGCCAAGCTGCCGATGTTCAACGCTTCGGATGTGCCACTCAATGGCTGGTCGCCCTTTTTCAAGCGGGCCGAGGACATTGTGCTCTCGACGCTGGCGGTACTGGCGCTGTCGCCGGTCATGCTGCTCATCGCCCTGGCGATCAAGCTCGACTCTCCTGGCCCGGTGCTGTTCCGGCAAAAACGTTATGGCTACAACAACCGGCTGATCGAGGTCTTCAAGTTTCGTTCCATGCATCAGCATCAGGCCGATGCAACCGCCGAGCAACAAACCACGCGAGGTGACGCCAGGGTCACTCGGGTCGGGCGCTTCATACGCAAGACCAGCCTGGATGAGCTGCCACAGTTGTTCAATGTCGTGGCAGGCAGCATGTCGATGGTGGGGCCTCGGCCCCATGCAACGGCAACCAAAGCGGCCGGCATTCTCTTCGAGCAAGCGGTGAAGGAGTACACGTCACGCCACAGGGTCAAGCCGGGAATCACCGGTCTGGCCCAGATCAATGGCTATCGTGGTGAAACAGACACCGTGGAAAAAATCGAAAAGCGCGTCGAATTCGATCTTGAGTACATAGAAAACTGGTCCGTCTGGTTCGACCTTTACATCCTTATGCGCACTGTTCCGGCAGTGCTCTTCACTCGTGAGGCTTATTGATGAGCAACCTCATCCCCTGCATCATCGCCGGCGGGTCCGGCACCCGACTCTGGCCGGTCTCTCGCGAAGCCATGCCCAAGCCTTTCATGCGCCTTCCCGATGGCGAAAGCCTGCTGCAAAAAACCTTCAAACGCGCCACAGGCCTGCCAGGCGTCGAGCGTCTGCTGACCGTCACCAACCGTGAAGTGTATTTCCGTACCGCAGACGACTACCGTCAGCTCAACAAGAGCAAGGTCCCTCTGGACTTCATCCTTGAGCCTTTCGGCCGCAACACGGCACCGGCCATCGCGGCAGCTGCACTGCATGCGCTCAAGCTGTATGGCACGGATGCCAAGCTGCTGGTTCTGCCCGCCGATCACCTGATCACCGATGTGACAGCCTTCTCCCAGGCTGTCAGTGCCGCACGGCTACTGGCGGATGAAGGCTGGCTGGTGACCTTCGGGATCTTGCCTACCAAGCCGGAAACAGGTTTCGGCTATATCGAAAAGGCCCAGTCGCTCAATGCCGATGGTTATCAGGTCGCACGCTTCGTCGAAAAACCCGACGCAGCCACCGCCCAGAGCTATGTAGACGGCGGGCAGCACCTGTGGAATGCGGGCATGTTCTGCATGCGTGCCGAAGTCCTGCTGCATGAACTTGAAATCCATGCGCCCGAGGTGTTGATCGCGGTCAAGGCATGCCTTGAAAAGAGCATCAGCAAGGAAGGCAACCGGGAGTTGCAGCTGGAACTGGACAGCGAGCTGTTCGCGGCCGTCCCGGATATCTCCATTGATTACGCCCTGATGGAACGCTCGAAGAAAGTCGCCGTTGTGCCCTGCCAACTGGGCTGGAGCGATATCGGTTCCTGGCAGGCAGTACGCGAACTCTCCGCAGTGGATGCCAAGGGCAACCAGTGCAACGGCCAGACCGTATTGCATGACGTGACCAACTGCTACATCGACTCCCCGAAACGACTGGTGGGTGGTGTGGGCCTGGACGACCTGATCATCATCGACACACCCGACGCCCTGTTGATCGCTGACGGCAAGCGAAGCCAGGACGTGAAAATCATTGCCCAGGAACTCAAGCGCCAGGGTCACGATGCCTATCGCCTGCACCGCACCGTCACTCGTCCATGGGGCACTTACACGATTCTTGAGGAAGGTAAACGCTTCAAGATCAAGCGCATCGTGGTTCGCCCACAAGGGTCGCTGTCACTGCAGATGCACCACCATCGCAGCGAACACTGGATCGTGGTCAGCGGCATGGCCAGGGTCACCAATGGTGAACGCGAGTTCATGCTCGACACCAATGAGTCGACCTTCATCAAGCCAGGACACACGCACCGCCTGGTCAACCCCGGAGTCATTGATCTGGTGATCATCGAAGTCCAGAGCGGCGAGTATCTGGGCGAGGACGACATCGTGCGCTTCACTGACATCTATGGCCGGGCTCCGGAACAAGCGATCAAGGCATGAAATTCGATAGCAAGGTCACGATGACAAGCACATCAATAACGATGAGGGACTGAACCAACACGCACTGGACAGGCAGTACCAGCCAACATGATTTCTTTACCCGAAAGGGAGCCTTATTCGTGCATGACAGGAGTTCAGGACCGATGAAAAGCATTCTGCTGTTAATCAGCGTATTGCTGCTAAGCGCTTGCAATACACCCGCGCGGGTCGGCTTGCCCGATGACAAGGCGCAGATCGAAGCCGGCCAGGCGGCAGGACGGGCTCTGGCAGGCAAACCTTTGCCACCGGAACGGATTCGCCCCGGAGATACCTTGCGTATCGTGCGAAACACCGGGGAAGCACCGTCGATATCAGCCTTTACCGCCAACTCCATCTATGAGCTGACGCTGTTTCAGGTGCTCAACGACGGGACCTTTTCCTATCCCTATATCGGTACGGTCAAGGCGGCTGGCCTGACCTTGCAACAGTTGAACGACCTGCTGGAAAGCAAGCTCAAGGATGTCTATCGCGAGACGGCCCTGACCATCAATATTTCCCAGTCGCCGGGCAATACGGTGTTCGTGGGGGGCGCCGTGCGTAACTCGGTCACTCTGCCGGTCAATGTCGCCACCAACCTGGAGCAGGCTCTGGTAGGCGCAGGCGGTGTGGCACTCGATGCCGATGCAGGTCAGGTGGCGTTGCTGCGCCTGGAAGAAAACGGCCTCTACAAGACTTACTTCTTCGACTACAGCAAGTTTCTCTGGGCAGACGCTGGCGGGCCTCGCGCGCCGGTACTGCTGCAACGCGGCGATGTGGTGTTCGTCCCCAAATCCACAGTCGGAAACAAGGTGGACGGCGTCAACCTGTACTTCAACCAGTTGATTCCTTTCGCGAAATCGATAGGCCTGGGCATGAACTACGAGTTGCGTAACAACAACTAATCGTCAGGGAAAAGACATGATCAATATTCGTTCATTCCGCGATCTGCTACGCCTGTTTTTTATCTTCAAGCGCGAAGTAAAGATCACTGTGCTGGTGACTTTCGTCATCGTTATTCTGGGCGCCTTCCTGCTCCCCAACCGCTATGAGTCTACGGCTCTGCTGCTGGTCAAACCCGGCCGCGACAGCAGCACCGTGCCCATCGAACTGTCCGACCGCCAGGCGATCGTCGTACCCAGCGGCCTGCGGGACCCGCTGCTGGACGAAGAACGCATGCTCACCGGACGCCCGATCATGCGCACGGTCGCCGAGAAGTACCTGAACGAACTGTCAAAGGCACAGCCTGAAACCGGCTTCCTGGTCACCGTGAAAAACGGCATCAAGTACGCCGTACGTTCGGTCTTCGATGCCGGCCACAGCATTCTGCAATTCCTCGGGCTGGCAGAAAAGCGCACCCCGGTCGAACGCATGGCCGAAGACCTGGAAAAGAACTTCAAGGTCCGTCACGAGCAGGGCTCATCAGTGATGGAGCTGACCTTCACCTGGAATGACCCGGTCACGGCACAGATCGTGCTCAAGACCTGGATCGATGAATACCAGTTGCAACGTACCAAGACACTGGGGCGCGTCAGCCTCTATGGATTCTACGAGTCTGAAGTCCAGAAGATTGGCGCCAACATCATTTCGCACAAACAACAGATCCAGGGCTACCTGAACCAGTTGGGCGCGGTGAGCATTTCCCAGCGTCTGGCAGATACGTCCCAGGGCCTCAATGACCTGCGCACCGAACGCAACAACACCATTCGCGCCATTGCTTCCACCAAGGCCGGGCTCGACACCCTGCAGAAACAACTGGCGGCACAACCCAAAACGGTTTCGGCAGGCCGTGAGCTGGCGCTGAACCCCAACCGCCAGGACCTGCAAAACCGCATCAATGGCAAGGAAGTCGAGCGTCAGGAACTGTTGCGTTCATTCAAGGAACAGGCACCGCCAGTGCGTGCCGCCAACGAAGAAATCAATAACCTCAAGCAACTGCTCAAGGAGCAGGAAGCAACCATCCAGCGTTCCGAAAGCATTACGCCCAACCCTATCTATAACCGCATGCAAAACGTGTATGCCGACCAACAGACCAGCTATGCACGGCTGCAAACCCAACTGGCGCAGCAGAACACACAACTGGCTCAACTGGAGAGCGACCGTCAGTTGGCCTTGAAACTGGAGCCGGAGCTTTCGCGTCTGCAGAACGAGCTGGATGCTGCCCAGAAAAGCTATGCGCTCTATACCGACAGCCTGGAAAAAGCACGTATCGACCGCGAACTGGACAACAGCCAGATCAGCAACATCGCCACGATCGAAGACGCCACCTTCAACGCCAGCCGGGTTTTCCCGAAAAGCATGCTGATGCTGCTTCTGGCCTTCCCGTTGAGTGCTGTCGTAGGCTTCCTGGCGCTGTACTTCTTCTATCTGCTGGACCAACGCATCCACGATGGAGACAAGATCGAAGGACGCTTTGGCGTACCGATCTGGACCAGCCTTCCCGATCTGGAACGCGCTCAGGAGCGCAGCGCGGCACTCACTGCCAACCTGCATCGCATATACGGCATCCTGCCCTTGGGTCAGGTTGCGGAAAAAGGCCTGGCCATCGGTTTTACCTCCGTGCATCGGGGCGAAGGTGTGAACTTTGTCATCTCGCGCCTGAGTACGCTGCTGGTCGAGCAAGGCCATACCGTGCGAACCGAAGGCCGGGCTCCGGCAAAACCGGGCGAGATCGTGCTGATCAATGCATCGGGGGTTTACGGCAACCAGGAAGCCTTTGTCCTGTTGCGTGATGCCGATCAGATCGTGCTGGTGGTGCGCGCCGAACAAACCACCGTACCGATGCTCGAAGACGCCCTGACTACATTGAATACCGCGTTCAAGAAGGTCGATGGCGTCATCCTCAACCGCCGTCGCTTCGAGGTACCGGAACACGTTCTGAAGTTCCTGAAACGCATCGGGAGTCGTGCCTGATGCGAATTGCCCTGCTCGCCCCTCTGCCACCGGAGCAGAACGGTATCGCCGATTATGCCGGACATCTGAAACAGGCTCTGGAAGATCTGGGCGTGCAGGTACATACGCCTTTGCAGGGGATCGGCAACGATCCTCGCAAGGCCGAGCAGCGTGTCGCCGAAACCGACTGGAGCGGCATCGATCTGGTCCATGCCGAACTGGGCGGCGGACGGCTGGCAGAGTTCCATGCCTTGCGGGCATTGCGTCAACGCTTCCCCCGCTTGCCATTGAGCGCCACCGTGCATGACCCGGAGCGTCTGGTATGGCGTCGGGAAAAACTGCCATGGCCCTTGTCTCTTGCCAGCGGCATGCGCGCTCCCCTGCCGGAAATAGCCACGGTGCTGGCTGATCCACTGTGCCTGCGCGAGGAGCGTCAACTGGCAAGAAGCATGACCCGCCTGATCACGCTGACTCAGGCGGGCAGCCAGAGCCTGAGGCAACGCATGGGCCTGCAACAGGCGCAGATGGCCGTGATCAACCATGGCAACCTGGCAATCGAGCCGGTACCGCTGCCGCCCTTGCAGCCTCTGCGGTTGCTGTACTTCGGGTTCATCTACCGCGGCAAGGGTATTGAGGACCTTCTGGATGCACTGGCCAATGTATTCCTCTCCCAGCCGGAACTGCGCCCTCGTGTGCGCCTGACACTGGCGGGCGGTAGCGAACCGGAAATGGCATTCGGGCCGTCAGGCAGCTATCTGGATCAGTTGCGCCTGCGTATCCGGCAACTGGGTCTGGTGGATCTGGTGGACTGGCAACTGGACCTGCCCGCCGAACAGATCGCCCATGTCATCCAGGCCCATCATGTGATGGTCCTGCCCTATCGCGAGTCCAGCAAATTGAGGATTCTGGGCAAGCTGCGCGGTACCAGTGGCGCGTTGTCCTGGGCCACCGCCTGCGGGCGCGGGGTCATCACCTCGGATGCACGCTCGTTTGCCGAAGAAGTCTCCCATGGCAACGGCATGATCTACCCGCAGGGCGATGTAGAAGCACTGACAGCCGCCTTGAATCGTGTCTGCGCAGCACCGGACATGACCATTGAATGGGCCGAGAACGCGACGCGCATAGGCAAGACCCGAGTCTGGAGTCAGACGGCAGAACGCTTCAAGGATGTATTCCGGCAAGCATGCGAGGTGAACTGACATGCAGTGCAGATCAAGATCATGGCTGGCTATCGCGGCACTACTGACAAGCGCGATGCTCATGGGAACCGTCGCTCAGGCCGCGACCATTCTGCAAGCACCGCGTGCAGTGGTCTGGAAGGACTTTCTGGGCGTCAACGTGCAGTTCCAGTATTTCGCTCCAGAGGTCTATCAGCAGCAGATGGCGCGCCTGGACGCACTCGGGCTGAACTGGATACGCCTGACCATTCACTGGCCAATCATCGAGCCCGTCCAGGATCAGTACAACCTGACAGAGCTTGATGCTGCCATGGCCGCGATCAAGACTCATGGCTATAACACCCTCGCCTATCTGGTGGGCTCGGCACCCTTTGCCAGCAACTCGGCGTCCAGCGCAGCGAGCCGCGATCAATATCCCCCCAGGGACTTCAATGTCTTTGCCGCGCGCATGACGGCGCTGGCCCAGCGTTATTCCCATGTGAACAACTGGCAGGTCTGGAACGAGCCCAATATCGTCTGGCTGCCACAGGCGGACCCGGTCGCCTACAGCAATCTGTTGACCACCACCGCCAATGCGATCCGTGCAGTCCTGCCGGACAAGACCATCGTGACCGCCGGCATGGCCTATTACAGCCAGATGCAGCATCGCTCGGGCTACATGTTGCAGACACTGGTCGAAAACAATCTGGGTTCGCAGAATATCGTGGCGGCTTACCACCCGTATTCCGAATACCCCGAAGGTGACTCGGTCGCAGACCGGGATTTTCTGGTGCGTTCCAACGCCATGAACCAGTTGCTGCACAGCAATGGCGTCTCGCAGGTCTGGGCCACCGAATGGGGCTGGTCGAGCTATACCGGCCCGGTGGAAATGCAGGCCATCATCGGTATCCAGGGCCAGGCCGACTACACCCTGCGCCGTCTGGCGCTGATGAGCGCCCTGGATTTCCAGCGTATTTTCCTGTTCAACCTCAGCGACCTGGATGAACGCGCCAGCGCCCGCGACCAGGGTTACGGCCTGCTCGACCTGCAAGCCAACCCAAAGCCTGTCTACACTGCGCTGCAAAACTTTCTGAATATCACCGGCCCGCGCCTGGAGCCCGCCGCACCGCCCGCCGTCAGCACAGTTCCCGATGACCTGTTTGCCGTGCCATGGACACGCAGCGACGGCAAACATCTGCTGATGTTCTGGAGCGCCACCGGCACCACTCTGAACTTTCCGCAAATCCATGAAGGCATCGTTCATGACCCTCTGGCCGGCACACAGACGCCATTGTCTGGTAGCCAGGGCATCAGTCTGGCGCTCAAACCTTCCCTGCAAATTCTGGAATGGAATCCATAAGCCATGCGAATTCTATGGACGCTACCTTACTTGCCCTGGCCAACCACCAGCGGCGGCAAGACCCGGGAATATCATCTGCTGCGCAATCTGGCAGCACGAGGCCACCGGATAACCCTGCTGGTGCAATCCAAGGTTGCGCTGGATGATGCCTGCCGCAGCGCGCTGGAACCCTGGCTGGAGCGCTTGATCGTCATTGATCGACGCCCGCTGTTCAGCCTGCGCACGTTGCTGGCTGTGGCCTTCGCACCGCCTCCCATGCTGGCCAGCGTCAACGGCTATGCGCCGAAACTGGAAAAGGCGTTTGAAAAGCTGCTTGAAGAAGACTGGGACATCATCCAGCTTCAGCACACCTATGCCTTTCAGCCATTCGAGCGGGCGCTCAAGCGTTCGGGCAAACCGTTTGTGCTTACCGAGCACAATGTCGAATCGGCGCTGGGTGCCGCCAGCTATGACCGCCTGCCCCGCTGGGCAAGCGCCTTCGCCGTCTATGATCGCTGGCGCTACCGCCGCTGGGAGCTGAGGGTCTTCCGCCAGGCCAGCGAACTGGTCGCCGTCACCGAGGATGATGCCAAGGCTCTTTCACGCCTGAGCGGCCGGGCGACTTCCATCGCGGTCAACAGCGTCGATTGCAGCTACTACGCCAATGTTCACGCAGACCGTTACAACCGCCGCCTGCTGTTCATCGGCAACTATGAATACGGCCCCAATGTGGACGCCATCGAGTGGGCGCTGGACGAAATCATGCCACTGGTATGGGAGCTGTCCCCTACCGTACGCTTTGCCGTGGGCGGCTTCGGCATGCCTGAGTCCTGGCGCGAGCGCTGGACGGATCAGCGCATCGAATGGCTGGGCTTCGTGCCGGACCTGCGAGCCTTGCAGAGCAGCGCTTCGATGTTTTTCGCGCCACTGCGTCAAGGTGGCGGCTCGAAACTCAAGACTCTTGAATCCATGGCTGCCGGCCTGCCCGTGGTCACCACCGGGCAGGGTGTATCGGGCCTGGAAGTCACCAATGGCGAGCACTACCTGGGCAGCGAGGACCCGTTACAACTGGCACGTCTGATCGCCGACAACATCGACAGCCCTGCACGCCTTATCCAGATTGGCGAAGCCGGACGTGCCTACGTTCGCTCACGGCATGACTGGTCCGTTTCGGCCGCCCAGCTGGAAGGCATCTACACCCGACTTTCGCCCCCAAGCAAGGATCTCGCGCATGCGTATCGGACTTGATTACCGCGCTGCGGCCGGTTACCCCATCAGCGGCATCGGTCGCCAGAACTTCGCGCTGGAAGATGCCTTTCGCGCTCACCCCGACGTGCAACTGCAACTGTTCGGGGTTGCTCCTTACGATCATCCGATCCGGCGCCTGATCCATGCGCCCAGGTGGGCGACCCCGCTGAACTCGGTGCATCGTCTGCCGGATCGACTGGGCTTCGAGGGCCTGTTTCTGCCCAAGGCCCTGCGCGACACGGAAGTACAGATCTACGTGGCCAACATCAACATGGGCCTGCCTCTGGGTCGCAAACCTGCCAACGTGCGCTACGTGCTGCAATTGCATGACCTGTTCCAGATCACCCAGAAGAACAACCACGGCTCGCGACTCAAGGCAGCGTTCTATCGCCTGACGGACTACCTCTCGATTGCCCATTCGCTGAAAGTGGCCGACGTGGTATGGGTGCCTTCGCAATTCACTGCAAATGAAGTCATCCGCCTGTTCCCTTCAGCCCGTAACAAATTGCGTACGGTGCCGTTGCTGGTCGAAGGCTTCAAAGGGGAACCTGCCGATATCAGCGAGTTGCAATTGCCCGAACGCTACTGGTTATGTGTCGGCACTCGCGAACCACGCAAGAACATTGCCTGGTTCGTCGATGCCTGGCAGAACGCCCGTCTTCAGTTCCAGACCGTACCGGACCTGGTGCTGGTCGGCGGCAGCGAGCCCTTGAACGAATCCCAGCGCCGCTTGCCGGGGCTGCATGTGCTCAGCGGCATCAGCGATAGCGAACTGCATGCGGTCTATCGCAACGCTGACCGCCTCTGGCAGCCCTCCTATGCCGAAGGCTTCGGCCTGCCGGTGATCGAGGCCTTGAGGGTCGGCACACGGGTTGCCGTGGCTACCGGTTCGTCGCTGGATGAAATCACCCCGCCGGACAGCCCGCGGTTTTCGCCCACCAACAGCAGCGCACTGGTCCAACTGATGGGAGAGCTGTCCACTGCCCCCGAAGAGGACCCCGAAATTTCCAGAGCCTGGTCGGCCAATTATGCTCCAGAGGCTTTCTACAAACGCCTGCATGAAGCCCTTGAGGAGTTGCGCTGATGCCGGTAGCGATGCCCCTGGGATTGTTTTTCGGCCTGGTCTTCGGTGTCATGATCTGGCTGTTGCCTCCTGCAAAAGTGTTGCTGGTCGCTGTCGGAACTGCCTCCATCATCACCGTGATCCGCCAACCCATTCGCGGGCTGCTGCTGTTCTGTGTGATCGGTGCATTCATTCCCTACTCCACGATCCAGATCGGTATCCGCACCACAGTATCCGAAGCACTGATCATGCTGACCTGGGCCAGTTATCTGTTGCAGGCCATGTTCTTCGAGCAGCCCCGCGTGCCGAAGATGATGCGCACAGAGCGTCTGCTGCTGGCGCTGATGCTGTTCAGCGCCTTCCCGTTCCTGGTCGGCCAGTTGACGATCGTTTCCGACGGCAACGGCCCGATCAACTGGGTACGCTGGCTGTTCAACCTGTCGATCCTGTTTCTGGTGCCACGCCTGCTGAGCGATGGCAAGGCCCTGGAACACGTGATCATCGCCATGCTGGCCGGGACCCTGATGTTGCTGGCGCTGTCGATTCCGACCTATATCATCAGTGGCTCGGCGTCGGCCATCACGCCGATCCTCGCGATCATGGGCTACGGCGGCCTCGACGTGCTGAGCGAGAGCCTGCTGTCGCTGGCCAGTCGCATGGGTTCACCGTGGTTGCACCCCAACGTGGCCGGTGGTGCCATGGCCATGATCCTGCCGATTGCATTCTGCTTTGGCGTCACTCGCAGCGGAGGACCGCGCTCCCTCGGCCTGCTCGTCGCGGCGCTGGGTGCCATCGGTCTGCTGCTGACCGGCTCGCGGGGCGCTCTGGTGAGTCTGCTGGCAATCATGCTCTGGATGGCGCGTCGGCGTCTGCCGTATCTGGGCCGTCTGCTGGTGGGCGGCGCGATAGCGGGCGTGTTGCTGCTGATGTTCTATCCGCCCTTGCAGGACCGTCTGCTGGGCCTGTTCAGCAACGATGACACCAGTACCGCCATTCGCTTTCTGGAATACACGCACTTCCCGCAGGCCATGGCCCTGTTTCCGTTTGGCATCGGCTTCAAGATCGATCCTCCCGTGCCGGGCTACACACAGTTCGGTATTTCCAACCTGTGGCTGAACTTCATCTACAAGATGGGCATTCCCGGCATGCTGCTGTTCATTGCCGTGACCGTAAGCTGGTGGAGAGAGGTGCGCCCTGCTCCAGGCCCGATCATCCTGACCCATGACAACGCCATTGGCCTGGGCTGTACCGTCGGTGTTCTGGCGGCACTGTTCAGCGGCCTGTTCGATCACTACTTCAGCTTCACCAGCGTGCTGGTCGCACTGTTCTGGCTATTCGTCGGCATCAGCCTGCACGAAGCCAAGCGCCTGCGCGCCAAGGCTGCAAAGACCTTGAAATCCCCCGCCGCCCCAACCGACCAGGGAACCGCTCGATGAAACACCGCATGATGCATTCGCATAACCTCAGAGAGGCTCTTCCCGACTACGCCCGCAAGATGGGCGTAGACCTGGAAGAATTGCAGGCCACCTACCAGTGGATGCTGGACAACGAGGTGTGCTTCGAAACCCGGATCAAGAACACCACCCTGTCCTTCATCTGCTACCTGAATATCGAGCCGAGAATCGAAAACCCTCTGGCCCGACGCTTCTATCGCCTGCTGGCCAGCGAAACCCTGGGCGCGCTGATTCCCTTGTATGGAATCAACTGGCCAACCCTGCGCGACCGCATGCTGCGTACCTGGGAGCAGATCTACAACATTCTGATCTGCAAGATTCCCAGCCACACATTGCGCCTGCTCTGGCTGCGCATCGGCGGAGCAAAGATCGGCAAGGGTTCAACGGTCTGGCGCAATACCGAGGTGCTGGGCGTGGACAGCCTGCGCATCGGCAACGACTCCACCGTCGGCTGGCACTGCCAACTGGATGCCCGTGGCGGTCTGGTGATCGGTGACCATGTGACCATCGCTTCCCACGTGCTGATCATCGCGGGCGGACACGACCTGAACGAACCCGAATTCTGGGCAGTGGGCGGCCCGGTATTCATTCGCGACTATGCCTGGATCTGTAGCCGCGCCCTGCTCTCGTTCGGTGCCGATATCGGCGAAGGTGCCGTGGTCGGTGGCGGCAGCGTAGTGTCCAAGCCGATCCCGGACTACGCCATCGTCAGCGGACCGAACGCGGAAATCAAAGGCGAGCGCGCCCGTAACCTCAAGTACAAAGTGGGCGGCAAAGGCCTGTTCACTTTGTTCCATTAAGCCGCCTGCACAATGCTCGGTTCGACCTTGTGGCTGACGCTGGCCACGCTGACTGGCCTGGCGGCCGGATTTGCCCGCGAGTGGCTGCTGGTCGCCGCCTGGGGTGCGGGCAGCCAGAGCGATGCGTTTCTGGTATCGATGTTTCTGCCCGAAGCCTTGCGCATGTCACTTGCAGCCGGTCTGCTGAGTGCGGCGGCCTTGCCTCTGTATCAACAACGCTCTCCTGAACAGCAACAGCGCTGGCTTCAGGCACTGACACCACGTCTGCTGATTTTCGGGGTGTTGCTCAGCCTGGTGCTGAGTTTCGGTGCCGGGCTGTGGGTTCGCCTGATCGGGCCTGGGCTCGACAGCGACGGTTACGCACAGGCAGGCAGCGGTCTGCACTGGCTGGCATGGTGTGCGCCGGGTTTTCTGCTGCATGGCTTGCTGTGTATTCCACTGCAAGCGCGTTCACGTTTTGTACTGGCCGGGCTTGGCTCGCTGCTGTTCAACCTGCCGCCGGTGATTTACCTCGCCGTGCTCAGCCACTCGGCGACGCCTGCGGGTCTGGCCTTTGCCTGTGTGCTGGGCAGCCTGCTGATGCCGGGCGTGCTGCTGCCGACACTCTATCGCTCGGGCTGGCGTCCATGGCAATGGCAGACCGAACAGGGCGCGGTGCGTGAATTGCTGCAACGGATCGGCCCACTGCTGAGCAGCAATCTGGCCAGCCAAGGCCTGGCGCTTCTAGAGCGAATGGTCGCCTCGTTGCTGGGTGAAGGCGCAGTGACCTGGATCAATCTGGCGCGCAAACTCATCAATCTGCCATTGATTGCCCTGATGAGCCTGAACCAGGTACTGCTGGGCTTGATGAGCGGCAGCGCGAACACCCAACGCCTGTCGCTGCTGCGCCGTGGACTGGGCAGCGCCACATTGCTGACACTGCCGGCAGTCACCGGCCTGATCGGCGCTGCAGGCGCGCTGGTGGTGCTGTTGCTGCCCAATCAGACCCACGATGGGCCACTGCCACAATTATTGGCCTGGTTTTCAGTGCCCTTGATGTTCGGTGCCTGGAATGCCCTGCTGGCTCGCTATGCCTATGCGGACGGCGACACCCGCTTGCCATTGAACTGCGAGTTGATCGGCAGCCTGTGCAATGCCTTGCTGCTGGGCACACTGCCGTTCTTCCTGGGTTTGACCGGTATCGCCATCGCGGCACTGGGCGGCGCGCTGGTCACCGGCCTGCTATTGATGCGTCGCCAATCCTTGCTTGCGGTCGTCCCGTGGCGCAGTCATTGGCTGCTAGCCACACTGTTCATGTTACTGGCAGCCCTGTTGCTGCATCCCTTGCAGGATATCTGGACTCAACTGGCACTTGGCTGCGCCTATAGCGCCGCGCTGATGGTCGGGCTGGCGTTGTGGCTGAAGCCGTGGCGACCTGTTCACGAATGAGCGGACGACATGCTTGTTCCGGGCGGCATTGCGACAACCGAGTGCGAAGCGCTCGCAAAACCTGCGACTGCTAAGCAGCCGGTCGCGAATGAATTCGCCTACGCCCGATGGCCTCATGAACAAAGCCACAACACCATGAAGCCAAAGACAAAGTTCAGGACGAAAGGAACCTTGCGGATGTACCAGCCCGGAAAATGACCGGAGGCCCGTAGCGCTGCAAAGGGCGAAAGCGAGAAAAAAGCCAGCGCCCCATCGATGGCAACCGGGACCTGGCTGCGAGAGCGCGGCGGCCCGGACATGACCCCGGCACTCCAGATCATCTGGCGAATATATCGATAGAAGCTTCGATCAGTGACTTGCATGGCGTTGATGTAATCCAGCAAGGTCAGGAACATCTCTTTCAACATGACCTTTGCCCCCAGCAAAGGCAACGCGGCATAGGCCAGTAACATCGTTACCTGAATGACAAAACCAACATATCCGCGCCAATCGTCCAGTAACTCGAAATAAGCCGTCGGGGTCGCCCCCAGAGTAATGATGAGCGTGGCGACAATCGCAAAGAAACCCACCAGCAGCGTCATGAAACGCCCGGATTCCGGAAAGCTGAAATAAAACCGTTTGAAGTCACTGGCCTGATCATCACCGGCCTTTGAACAGATGCGCTGCCAACTGCACCACTGCTCCTCCAGCGCCAAAGCCTCATTGGCCAGTTGCTCATTTGCGCACTGGTAACGCTGACGAAACCACTGCTGCTCCTGAACCTGCAGGCCGATATGCACCGTGCAGTCCTGAGGTCTGGCGATACCCGCCACCCGCTCGATGACGTCGGAGCGGGTAATGGCGATCACATCCACACAGCGCATAAGAGCGATCATCAACACCGCCATGCAGTACGACATCCATGCGATGGTATCGACAAATCCGTCCACACCATCGCTGCCGATCCTGTACAGCATGAAGATGGAAATGATCAGCAGGTAACCTGAGGTGACTGCATACTCGCGCTTCCTGAACAGACGTGCGAACGGCAAACGTACGAACAACTTTCGGTGCTCGCCGATATCATCCTGAATTTTCTGAATCTGCATACAACGCTACACCTTGCTCAAACAGGCTCACCCAGTAACTCGGTATCAAAAATCCGGCGCCCTATTGTACGTGCTGTATCAAGATGAGCAGCCGCATCCCGGGTTTCGGAATCCGGCAAGAGTTCAGAGGTTACGACACGGGCACCGCAATAATCGAAAATGCCGTGATCGATCTGGGTCTTCATCGCATTCAGATAACCATGCTTCGTGAAAGTACCCGCATCGGCACCGGCGCCCCCCATCAGGTGGACATTCAAATGGCCAAGCTTCTTCACCAGTGTGGCATCGGAGCTGAAGTCAAACGCCCAGCCATTGGAAAATACCCGGTCAATCCAGCCTTTGAGGATCGCCGGCATCGACCACCAATAGACCGGATAAACCAGTACCAAGGCATCCGCCCGATCGATCCTGGCCTGTTCTGCGAGCACATCGGCAGGTGGCGAAGCCTTTTCGCGATGAACAGCGTGATCGGCCATGTTGAATCTCGGATCGAATGACTCGGCAAACAGATCCGCGATTTCAAACGTATGTCCGGGGTCGGCAAGCATCAGCCCTTCTGCGACCTGTGCCGCAAGGCTATGGGTGAGTGACTGGGGGTCATGGTGAGCGACCACGATGAGCGCATGCATAGCGAACACTCCTGCTGATTGCGGATAAAAGACGACACTTATATACTTTTAGTAAGTTACGCCATTAAGTTGCTTTTGGTAGGTTTCCATGTCAAGCACTGACACGCCAGCACAGACCCCGGACCCGCAACCGCGCCGTCGGTTATCGCGAGATGACCGACACCGCCAATTGCTCGACGTGGCATGGCAACTGGTGCGCGAGGAAGGGACCGAAGCGCTGACGCTGGGGCGGCTCGCCGAACAGGCAGGCGTGACCAAGCCCGTGGTCTATGACCATTTCGGCACCCGTGCCGGATTGCTGGCAACGCTCTACAAGGACTTCGATGAACGCCAGACAGCCCTTATGGACGCGGCCTTTCAGACAAGCGATGCGACCCTGATCAACAAGGCCGATATCATTGCATCGTCCTATGTGGACTGCGTCGTTTTGCACGGGGGCGAGATATCCGGTGTCGTCGCCGCACTGGCCAGCTCACCGGAGCTTGAGAAGGTAAAGCGGGAGTACGAGGCCGTCTTTCTGGAAAAGTGCCGAAATGCCCTGGCTCCGTTTTCACCCTCAGGCGTCATTTCACAGGCTGGCCTGCGAGCGATGCTTGGCGCTGCAGAAGCCTTGTCCAATGCCGCTGCGAGCGCAGAGATCACCTCAGCCCAGGCAAAGGCCGAACTGCTGGAAACCATCATTGCGATGGTCGAAAGAAACAAAGAACCTTCCTGAATGAAAAAGGCAGGATCACTCACCCTCAGTGATCCTGCCCTCCTCTAACTCATGCCGATCACTTAAGGCACAACACAACCTCGTGGGAGGCAGCTTGCTGGCGAAAAGGCCTGTGAAACCGGCAGATATTCTGCGTCTGTACGTGAAGTCGCCAGCAAGCTGCCTCCCAC
>NZ_JBMDJL010000013.1:0-175008 GCF_057809175.1 Pseudomonas sp. FG43 | reverse complement strand
CAACTTCAACCACTTGCGCTTCGATCAACTTCGCGTTGCTCGTTAGCGGGAGGCGGATTCTACAGCACCCGGAGGCAGTGTCAAACTCTTTCTCGAACCGCTATCGATCAGGCTGCGACCGAAGCACTTCCAAAGCCACTCCAGAACCTGATAAACACTTGTAAACTATTGATCTACAAGGCTTTTTCAGCTCCGTCTGCGCCGGAAGTGGGGCGAATTATAGAGACATTAAATCGCCCGTCAACACTTAATTTCAGCTTTTTATCGAACCCGCTGCTTTCCGGGTGCCGAACCGGGGAATTCGCTTCGCAATCATTGGGACTCTCAGGATTAACAACACCGAACCAATCGAAGCATATAAAGCCCATTCCTTGAGATCAGCCCTGACGATCCAGAGCATATGCAACAACCCCAGCCCCAGAATCACATAAACAAGCCGGTGCAGTTTCTTCCAGCGCATCCCCAACCGCCGCTGACTATAGCGATTGGACGTCACGGCCAGAGCCAACAACCCGAGAAAGCCCAGGCTGCCGACAATGATGTAAGGCCGCTTGACCAGCTCTACCCCCAACTGCCCCCAATCCAGCCCGAGGATAAACAGTGCATACATCGTCATGTGCAAGATGACATAGGCAAAACACCACAACCCCAACTGCCTGCGCACTGCAATCCACCCTGCCCAGCCCGTCACTCGCTGCAAAGGCGTCATCGCCAGAGTAATCAGCAACAGGATCAGCGTTCCCAATCCAAGGCGATCAACCAGAACCTTGCCCGGGTCCGGCCCCAGGGCAAAGATCCAGGCCTGATACAGCCAGAGGACAGGAGCAACGCAGGCAGCCAGAAAAACCCCAACACGCCAAAACGGATATCGCATCAATAGTCCTTCCTCAGATCCATGCCGGCATATAAAGAAGCAACCTCTTCGGCATACCCGTTGAACATCTCGGTCTGACGAACATTGGGGCTGAACAACCCGCTCGGCAGCCGACGCTCACGGGCCTGGGTCCAGCGCGGGTGATCGACCTCAGGGTTTACGTTGGCATAGAAACCATATTCATTGGCAGCGATGCTTTGCCAGGTGGTCTTCGGTTGCTCACTGACCAGACTGATGCGCACGATGGATTTCACGCTTTTGAAACCGTACTTCCAGGGCACGACCAATCGCAACGGCGCGCCATTCTGGTTAGGCAACTCCCGCCCGTACATGCCGACCGCAAGAATGGCCAGCGGATTCATGGCTTCATCCAGGCGCAGCCCTTCTACATAAGGCCAGTCGATCAATGCAAAATCGGAGCGTTGCCCCGGCATGGATTGAGGATCCTGAAGCGTTTCAAAACGGATGTATCTGGCCTTGGAAGTAGGCTCCACCTGTTTGAGCAATGCCGAGATAGGGAAACCGATCCAGGGGATGACCATCGACCACGCCTCTACACAGCGAAGCCGGTAGATCCTCTCCTCCAACTGGTAGGGTTTCATGAAGTCTTCCAGGGCATAGCGCCCCGGCCTGGCGACCTCACCATCAATGACCACACTCCACGGCTCAGTCTTCAGTGACGCCGCATTGCGAGCAGGATCACCCTTGTCGGTTCCAAACTCATAGAAGTTGTTGTAATGGGTCGCATCCTTGAAGGGCGTGATCGCCTCATCCTTGACGTTGACGGCCTGCCATTGCGTGCCTGGCAGCTTTTCGGAAAACCAGGCAGGCGCTTTCCCGGCCTCGACATCGGCGTATCGCGATGGATCCTGCGCACTCGCCAGACGCGGCATAGCCGTAACCGCCAGACCAGCAAGTGAGCTGGCCAGTAGCGCGCGACGTGAGAGATAGATTTTTTCAGGCGTAACGTCCGACTCTTTGGAGTCGGACGTCGAAGGCAACTTGATCAGCATGGCAACTCCGTAAACCTGGTGAGCTTATGCACCTATAGTCTACGAAGTATGAGGGATATCCGATCAGTCGGCGGACTTGTGGCGACGAAGATGTAACAGGTATTGAACCGGGCCGGATAGCGCATAACCGAGGAATATCAGCAGCAAAATGCGCGGTGGGTCGCTGAACACCACTGCAAACACCAATACAACCACCAGAATCGCAACGAACGGCACTCGGCCTCTCAAGTCCAGCTCCTTGAAGCTGTTGTACTTGATATTACTGACCATCAACATGCCCGCCGCAGCGACCAGCAAGGCCACCAGGAAAGACAGCTTCGACCCCTGGATTCCGAAGTCACTGAAAGCCCAGACCGTACCGGCAACCACGCCCGCAGCAGCCGGGCTGGCGAGACCGATGAAGTAGCGCTTGTCCGCCTTGCCCACCTGGGTGTTGAAACGGGCGAGTCGCAACGCTGCGCCGGCCACATAGATGAAGGCGACCATCCAGCCGACCTTGCCCATATCGCCCAGCGCCCAGCCGAATGCCAGCAGTGCCGGCGCAACGCCAAAGGCGACCATATCCGACAACGAGTCATATTCGGCGCCAAAAGCGCTCTGAGTATTGGTCATGCGCGCCACACGACCATCGAGACCATCGAGGACCATCGCGACAAAGATGGCGATGGCGGCGAAAGCGAAGTACTTGCTCGCCGCAGCCGAATCACCCGCACTCAAGGCGCTCTGGGCACTCATGGAACTGATGATCGAGTAAAAACCTGCAAACAGGTTCGCAGTGGTGAACAGGTTAGGCAGGAGATAGATCCCGCGATGACGGACCTTGCGCCCTTCGGCGTCGTGCCCTTCTTCAACATGTTCATCGATAGGTAGCAGACTTTCGGCGTCAGAGGCCTTGTTTGGCTCTTCAGGACGTTCGCTCATGGACATTACCTTGCAGCGGTTTGAAAAGATTCGACGGGTGTCTGCGACGAGGGTTCGTCGACAAACGATGCAGCTTTATACCAGACACTGATCCCATAACGAAAAAACGCGGCCGATTGGCCGCGTCCTTTCAGAACGGAAGAACTTAGTTCTTGTTCTTGTCGACGATTTTGTTCGCCGCGATCCAAGGCATCATGGAACGCAGTTGCTCGCCGATGATTTCGATACCGTGAGCAGCGTTGTTACGACGCTTGGCGGTCATCGATGGGTAGCCGGTAGCGCCTTCGCTGATGAACATCTTCGCGTATTCGCCATCCTGGATGCGCTTCAGAGCGTTGCGCATGGCCTGACGGGATTCAGCGTTGATGACTTCCGGACCGGTCACGTACTCGCCGTATTCGGCGTTGTTGGAGATCGAGTAGTTCATGTTGGCGATACCGCCTTCGTACATGAGGTCAACGATCAGCTTCAGTTCGTGCAGGCACTCGAAGTAAGCCATTTCCGGAGCGTAGCCAGCTTCTACCAGAGTCTCGAAGCCAGCCTTGACCAGTTCAACGGTACCACCGCACAGAACGGCTTGTTCGCCGAACAGGTCGGTTTCGGTTTCGTCCTTGAACGTGGTTTCGATGATGCCGGTACGGCCGCCACCAACGCCCGAAGCGTAGGACAGAGCGACGTTCTTGGCGTTGCCCGAAGCGTCCTGGTAAACAGCGATCAGGTCAGGGATGCCGCCGCCTTTGACGAACTCGGTACGTACGGTATGGCCTGGAGCCTTTGGCGCGATCATGATCACGTCCAGGTCAGCGCGTGGCACGACCTGGTTGTAGTGAATCGCGAAGCCGTGGGAAAAAGCCAGGGTTGCGCCCTTCTTCAGGTTCGGCTCGACTTCATTCTTGTACAGCTGAGCCTGGAATTCATCCGGGGTCAGGATCATGACCAGATCGGCAGCAGCAACGGCAGAAGCAACGTCAGTTACTTTCAGGCCATGAGCTTCAGCTTTGGCGACAGTAGCCGAACCTTTGCGCAGGCCAACAGTGACGTCAACACCGGAGTCTTTCAGGTTGCACGCTTGAGCGTGGCCCTGGGAACCGTAACCGATGATGGCGACTTTTTTGCCCTGGATGATCGAAAGGTCACAGTCTTTGTCGTAAAAAACTTTCATGGAATTCCCCTGTTATCTATCTAGGCCTTCAGGCCATTTGCTAATTGAGTTAATTAAATGCTCAGCACTTTGTCGCCACGGGCAATGCCCGTCACGCCACTGCGTACTGTTTCCAGGATAGCGGCGGTGCCGATGGCCTGAATGAAGCTGTCCAGTTTGTCGCTTGTACCGCTCAACTGCACGGTGTAGACGCTGGCCGTCACGTCAACGATCTGCCCACGGAAGATATCCGTCGTGCGTTTGATCTCGGCGCGCTGGGCGCCGGTGGCCTTGACCTTGACCAGCATCAGTTCACGCTCGATGTGAGCGCTCTCGGACAGATCGACCAGCTTGACCACTTCGACCAGCTTGTTGAGGTTCTTGGTGATCTGCTCGATCACTTCATCGTGCCCGACGGTAGTCAGCGTCAGACGCGACAGGGTCGGATCTTCGGTTGGCGCCACAGTCAGGCTTTCGATGTTGTAGTTGCGCTGCGAAAAGAGGCCGACGACACGAGACAATGCACCCGGTTCGTTTTCCAGCAAAAGGGAAATGATGTGCCGCATGATTATGTACGCTCCGTCTTGCTCAACCACATATCGCGCATGGAGCCGTCCTTGATTTGCATCGGGTAGACGTGCTCGGTCACATCGACCTGGATGTCGAGGAACACCAGGCGATCCTTCATGGCAAAGGCTTCTTCCATTTTCGGCTTCAGGTCTTTCAGATCGGTGACCCGAATGCCGACATGGCCATAAGCTTCGACCAGCTTCACGAAGTCAGGCAACGACTCCATGTAGGAATGGGAGTGACGAGCGCCGTAGCTCATGTCCTGCCACTGACGGACCATACCAAGCACGCCGTTGTTGAGCAGGATGATCTTCACGGGAAGACCGTATTGCAGACAGGTCGACAGCTCCTGGATGTTCATCTGGATGCTGCCTTCGCCGGTCACACACGCAACATCTGCGTCCGGGAAGCTCAGTTTGACGCCCATGGCCGCCGGGAAACCGAAGCCCATGGTGCCCAGACCACCGGAGTTGATCCAGCGATTAGGCTTGTTGAAGCGGTAGTACTGAGCCGCGAACATCTGGTGCTGACCCACGTCGGAGGAAACGTAAGCCTCGCCCTTGGTCACTTCGCACAGTGTTTCGATGACCGTCTGCGGCTTGATGACACTGCCATCGCCACGGTTGTAAGGGAACAGGTCGCCACCGGCGCGCCATTCATCGATCTGCTTCCACCAGGCAGCAACGGACTCCTTGTTCGGGGTCTCGCCGATATCCTTGAGGGTCGCGACCATTTCGGTCAACACGCTCTCAACCGGCCCAACGATAGGCACATCGGCCTTGATGGTCTTGGAGATCGAAGCCGGGTCGATATCGATGTGGATGATCTTGGCGTTCGGGCTGAACTTGCTCGCGCCATTGATGACGCGGTCATCGAAGCGTGCGCCCACGGCCAGGATCACATCGGTATGGTGCATGGCCAGGTTGGCGGTGTAGCTGCCGTGCATACCCAGCATGCCGACGAACTGACGGTCGGTGCCCGGATAGCTGCCAAGCCCCATCAAGGTGTTGGTGACAGGAGCGTTGAGCTGTCTGGCCAGTTCGGTCAAAGGCTCGGAACCGTTGCCCATGACCACGCCGCCACCGGCATAGATGATAGGACGCTTGGCAGCCAGCAGCATTTCAACTGCCTTGCGGATCTGACCCGAATGACCGCGAACGGCCGGGCTGTAGGAGCGCAGCTTGGCTTTTTTCGGGAATACGTATTCGTATTTCTCGGCCGGGTTGGTCATGTCTTTCGGAATATCGACGACCACAGGACCCGGACGACCGGACTGCGCCAGGTAGAAGGCCTTCTTCAGGACTTCCGGAATTTCCGAAGGATGCTTGATCATGAAGCTGTGCTTCACGATTGGACGGGAGATACCGATCATGTCGGTCTCCTGGAACGCATCGGTACCGACCAGCGTGCTGGCAACCTGACCGGACAACACCACCATTGGAATGGAGTCCATGTAGGCAGTGGCGATACCGGTGATGGCGTTGGTCGCACCCGGACCGGATGTCACCAGAACCACACCAGCCTTGCCGGTCGCACGAGCGTAACCGTCAGCCATGTGCGTAGCCGCCTGTTCATGACGAACAAGGATATGGTTCACAGCCGGTTCTTTGAACAGTGCGTCGTAGACATGCAGAAGGGCGCCACCCGGGTACCCGTAAATGTACTTAACGCCTTCGTCACGCAGGAAGCGGACGACCATTTCAGCGCCAGATAAAAGCTCCACGTTGTTCACCTCTAAAACGCCAGAATACCGTTCACTCCGGAACGGGTCTTATTAGGTTTACTGCCAAGCAGAGCATGAGCGACGGTGGTCGCCGACTACGTCAGCACTGACTGAGCAAGTATTGGGATGTCCCTGAGTGTTGCGGGACATTCCCACCCAGCGCGAGGTAACGCGTTGCGGGTGTTACAGGTCGGCGCGGGTGTGCGCCTCATGATCTACCGAGACGGTCTGCTTCTGGCAGTCCTTCTACAGCGAACTTTGAATTGTTGTGATTCGCCCCCCTCAAGTCAAGCAATCCGTGAGCTTTCTTCCGGGCAGCACCCGATAAGGGGGACAGATTCGGACTCAAGACCGTTGTATATGGTAGTTTTGCGACGCACAGAATTTTCAAGGAAGTACCATGCGCTGGATGATTCTCGCGGCAGCACTATCAATGGCGATCAGCAGCACCAGCCAGGCCGCCCCAATCTACAAATGGGTCGACGCCCAAGGGGTCACGCATTTCGATGCACAGCCACCGGCAGGCCAGCAGGTAGAAGAAATCAATGTGCAAAAGCCACCACCCACTACTGCCGCGCCAACAGCCAGCCAGGCAGACCCTCAACAGCAGGAGATCGATGCCAGGGTCAAGAAACAGGTAAGGGCTCAGGAAGCCAGAATGGCTGACAACTGCGAAGTCCTGCGCAACAACCTCGCGCAACTGCAGAACAATCCGCGAGTGCGCGAGCAGACAGAAGGTGGGACAAAGCGCCTTACGGATGATCAACGCAAGGCGCGCGTTGCCGAAACGGAAAGGACTATCGCTGAATACTGCCGTTAAGACTGACTGATCAACCGGTCGAACTGAGCCAGTAGTTCCTGCAGCTTACGGGCTTCACCCTGGCGACTGGCGTAGACCATCTCGGCCATCTCCAGAATCCCCGACGAGTTGGGCAATGGAAGATCCCTCTCCAGAATGATTTTCATGCGGGGCAGGAAAATCCATTGCAGCCACTGCTCGAACTCCAGGGTATCGACACTGAACGGCTCGGTACTGGAAAGCGCTTCTTCGCTGGGAGGTGTGTCACTCCACCAACCCAGCACCCTCAACTCACGTTCGATCAGCAGCAGTTGTTCGGCTACTTCAGGCAGACGCTGGTCCATCAGAAATTGGTCCGGGCTTTTTGACGAGCCAGTGCAGCGCCAGCCGAATCACCCTGTTTTTCACGAGACTGGGCGATCAATTCCCAAAGGCTTCCCTGAAGGCTTGCACGGCCATTGGCATAAGTCAGGCCACGACGAGCCAGTTGCTCAGCCTGAGCGGCATCGCCCTGAGCCAGACGGACCTGGGCCAGACGATAAAGCACTTGCGGCTCACGCGGAGCTACACGCTGGGCACGCTCAAGACTCGACGATGCGCCATTGAGGTCGCCGCTGCCTTGCTGCTGCTGAGCGGTGGTCAGCAGCGCCAATACCGGTCCATCAAGCTGTTCGTCAGCCGACAGGCCGGACGAACTGGAAGGAATACCGCTCGGCGCCGAGGCTGCCGGCATGCTGTAGTTGCTCACCGGAGCCGAATTGATCGGCTGCTGATTGACCGGCGGCGTATCGATGCTGAACGATGACGAGGCCGCAGGCGCAGAAAAAGTCTGGCCCGCACCAGCACCGCCACCTGGAACCATCACGACCACACCGGAATCCTGTGGCACGGCCTGCGCTTGAGGAGCCTGAACGGTATTGGCCCGATACGCTGTATTGCGCGAAGCCGAAACACGCTCACTGTTAGAAACCTTTGAGCCCGAATCCACGACCGGGATCGAGCCACGCTGCACGCTGGAACAACCACTGAGCAACGCCAGGGTCGTTACAGCCGGAATCAACCATTTATTCACGTCACACCCTCATTGCTTAATTCAACCAACCCTTGACCCAATCCAGCACTTCAGTGGCGGGTGCCGGGCTACCGCTACATGTTGCACCGGGCTGAGGTTCACTGCCGCGAATATACGGCATCTGCACGGCATTCGGGCAGTTGGCATCCGACCCTTGACCAGTCTGCGCATTGACCCACGCCTGGACCACGTTATCCGGCGTTGCCATGTCCAGCGGCAGCGGGTCGGCCTTGCGCATGAAACTGGTCCAGACCTGCAAGGCGCCACTGGCTCCGGTGAACGGCGTCTTGCCGTTATCGTCACGGCCCATCCACACCACTGCCAGCAGATCCTGACTGAAACCTGCGAACCAACTGTCGCGCGAATCGTTACTGGTGCCGGTCTTGCCCGCCAGATTCAAGGTCGATGGCAATACGCTGTAGACCGACTTGGCAGTGCCCTCGCGCATCACTCGCTGCATTGCGTTCTGCACCAGATAGATGGAACCCGGATCGAAGCGCTGCTCGATCTGGAACGGATAGCGCTTGAGCGGCTCACCCTCGGCAGTCAACACGCTACGAATACCGCGCATTGGGGTATTGAAGCCCCCGCTGGCAATCGTCTGATACATGGTGGCAACTTCCATCGGACTCAAGCCGCCAGCCCCCAGCAACATGGACGGATAAGCCGGCCACTCGCGTGTCACGCCCAGCTTGGCAAGGGTCTTGAAGACGTTGGGCACACCCAGCTCAAGCCCCAGCTTGGCCGTCGACAGGTTGTAGGAATGCGCCAGGCCTTGGTACAGGAAAATGTTTCCGTGCGCCTTGCGATCGTAATTCTGCGGCTTCCAGATCTGGCCATCCGCACCCTTGACCTGAAACGGCTCGTCGGCCACCCAACTGGTCAGGGTGTACTGGCTCGGGCGCTCAAGCGCAGTAAGATAGATTGCCGGCTTGACCAGAGAGCCAATCGGCCGCACGGCATCGATGGCGCGGTTGAAGCCAGCAAACCCGGCCTGACGACTGCCCAGCAAAGCCTGCACTTCGCCGGTCTCGGGATTGGTCACGACCATGGCCGCTTCCACTTCGTCCGAGCCTTTGCGCCCGGCCAGCCGCTTGAACGTATCGTCCATGGCCGCCTGGGATTTCATCTGCAGGATCGGATCGAAACTGGTGAAAATCCGCAGCCCCTCTTCGGTCAAGTCTTCGTCGCGATAGTCTTCACGCAACTGACGCTTGACCAGATCCAGGAACGCCGGGAACGAGCTGTCTGCAAGGCTGCCGGTCTTGGTCACACCCAAAGGCATTTTCTTGGCCGCCTCGACGACTTGCGCCGTTGCAACGCCCTGCTGCTCCAGCAGGTCGAGAACCAGATTGCGACGCTCCAGCGCCCGCTCAGGGTTGCGACGAGGGTTGTAATAGGAAGGCCCTTTGACCAGCCCTACCAGCAATGCCACCTGATGAATCTTCAGTTCAGACAGAGGCTGGCTGAAGAAATACTGGCTGGCCAGACCGAAACCATGCACCGCACGCTGGCCATCCTGACCGACGAACACCTCATTGAGGTAAGCCTCAAGAATTTCCTGCTTGCTGTAATGCAGCTCCAGCAACACCGACATCATGGCTTCGGTCAGCTTGCGCGTGAGGCTGCGCTCGTTGGTCAGGTAGAAGTTCTTGACCAACTGCTGGGTCAGCGTACTGCCGCCCTGACGCATCTGCCCCTGCGAGGTATTGACCCAGACAGCACGGGCAATGGATTTGGGCGATACACCCATATGGCTGTAGAAATCACGATCCTCGACTGCAACCAGGGCATCGAGCAGATACGGAGGTGCCTGATCGAGCTTGATCAGGATCCGGTCTTCCAGATTTTTCGGATACAGGCCGCCGATCATCAGCGGTTCGAGACGGGCCACCGCCAGTTTTGCACCACTGCTGCCAGAGGTCAGGTCCGCCACATAGTCGCCGGAAAAACGCACGCGGACCTGCTGCGCAGGATCAGTGCCTTCGTAGAATTGAAAACCACGAGTGTTGAGATCGACCGTATTGCCATTGACCGCTGCCGCGCCCGGGCCGTTGGCCACGCTTTCGCGGCGATAGCCCAGAGCGTCGAGCTCTATGAGGAAGTCATCACGGCTCAGTTTCTGGCCTACGAACAGCTCCAGAGGGCGTGCGTAGACCTTGGCCGGAATGGTCCAGCGCTTGCCGGAAAACTTCTCCTGGACCACGGCGTCCAGGTAAACGGCAACGCAAGCCAGCGCCACAAAGCCGACGATACTGAGCTTCAGCACCCAGCCCAACCACTTGGGAAGGCCACGGGGTGCTGGTTTTTTGGAAGTACGAGAAGTGCGAGATCGAGTCATGGCCGCGGATTATACGCACTTTGCCAACGACCGACAGACGCCCGAGCAAGCGGTTTGCAGCCTCGCGCCAAGCGGCCATAATGGCGGCCATGAGCACTTACATTCTGAATCAACTCTTGAAGGATCGCCCGTGAGCCAGTCATTGATTGCAGCCCTGCAGAATCCCGCCCTCTTCCCCCATCCGGTAGAGAACTTCCGGGTCATCGAGACACACATTTCATGGGTTCTGCTCACCGGCACCTATGCCTACAAATTCAAGAAGCCGGTCAATTTCGGCTTTCTGGATTTCACCACCCTCGCCGCTCGTGAACACTTCTGTAATGAAGAACTGCGCCTCAATCAGCGCCTGACCGAAGGCCTCTACCTGGAAGTCATCCCGGTCACCGGCCCGGCAGAAGCGCCACAACTGGGTGGCAGCGGTGAAGTCCTCGAATACGCCCTCAAGATGCGTCAGTTCTCGCAGGAAGGTTTGCTCAGTTCCCTACAAGCCAATGGCGAGCTGACGGTCGGGCACATCGACGAGCTGGCCAAGCAGATTGCCGACGCCCACCTCAGTGTGCCGACAGTCACCACCGAGAATGAGCTGGGCTCTCCTGACAGCGTCATGGCACCGGTCGTGCAGAACTTCGAGCAGATTCGCCCGCTCCTCAGTGAAAAGGCCGACCTGTTACAACTTGATTCCCTGCAAGCCTGGGCCGAATCCAGTTTCGAGCGCCTCAAGCCCCTGCTTGCCCAGCGCAAGGCAGACGGCTTCATCCGCGAGTGCCATGGTGACATTCACCTGGGCAACGCTACGGTGATCGACGGCAAGGTAGTGATTTTCGACTGCATCGAATTCAATGAGCCCTTCCGCATGACCGACGTCTACGCAGACATCGGCTTCCTGGCCATGGACCTTGAAGACCGCGGCCTGAAATCCCTGTCGCGCCGTCTCATCAGCCAATACCTGGAACAGACCGGCGACTATCAGGGCCTGGAACTGCTCAACTTCTATAAAGCCTATCGCGCTCTGGTTCGCGCCAAGGTCGCACTGTTCAGCCAGCCGGCAGACGCCGACGGTGTACAGCGGGCTGCCACACTGCGCCGCTATCGCAACTACGCCAATCTGGCCGAGAGCTACAGCGCTATCCCCTCCAGCTTCCTGGCCATTACCCATGGTGTCTCTGCCGTGGGTAAAAGCCATGTGGCGATGCGTCTGGTCGAGTCGCTGGGCGCCATTCGCCTGCGCTCGGATGTCGAGCGCAAACGCCTTTTCTCAGAGAGCTCCGAGCTTTACAACGCTGAAGCCAGCAAGGCTACCTATGACCGCCTGCACGAACTGGCCGAAACCATTCTGCGTGCTGGCTTCTCGGTAGTCATCGATGCGACTTACCTCAAGCAAGAACAACGTAATGCTGCGGCCAAAGCTGCCGAAACAACAGGTGTGCCTTTTCTGATTCTTGATTGTGAAGCGCCACAGGCCGTCATTGCCAGCTGGCTCAAGCAGCGCCAGGAACAGAATAACGATCCTTCGGACGCCACTCTGGAGGTCATCGAAGCTCAACAGGCAAGTCGCGAGCCACTAACAGCGGACGAACGCCTGCGTAGCAAGCACGTTGAGACCCATAAAAGCAGCGACCTGGATGAGCTTGTCGAAAACCTTCGCCAGCGCCTGCCAGGACTGTGAAATGAACGTTGAGCCGTTTGGCAGCTAGTGCTTCACGGCCCGACAATGATGGCGATATAATGGCGCCATAATTCCAACGAACCCCAGAGGCACCCATGAGCCAGCCCAAGCAGCTCGATTCGCCGCTTTACATGCTGTTACGTAGAGATGATGTCGAAGGCTTCAATCAAGAGAAGCCCAAAACAGGCACGATCGATATGGTCGGTGGGGATTTCAGGGGCCTGGACTTGCGCGCTCTTGATCCAACAGGCATCGACTTTACTGACGCCTACTTCCGCTCTGCCGACCTTCGCGGCCTGGACCTGCGCCACACCCCGATGGAAGGCGCAAGCATCGCGCACGCACAAATCTCGGGAGCGTTCTTCCCGCCAGAACTGTCGGCGGATGAGATCCGGATGTCGGTGACCTTCGGGACCCGGATGCGCTACAACACGCGCTAAGCAACACATCCATCAAGCCTGCGTGCGCAATGCATGCGGGCTTTGTGTTGCGTTGATTTTTTTGATGTCTTTCTCTTCATACCTTCTTCGCGAATGAGTTCGTTCCTGTCGGATTCGGTGCGGCATTGACGTGCGAAAAAAGAACTGTTGACTTAGAAATGAGAATCGTTATGATTATCACAACCGGTCGCGAGACTGGCCGATAGCCTGAAAGACCTTGGTTCGGACTTTCAGGATTATCTCCTCATCAGGCTAATCACGGTTTTTGACCCGGCTTTTTGCCGGGTCTTTTTTTGCCTGTTTTTCAGGGTCTATTGATGTCGGGCTCCTGCACACCCAACCTCACCAGCAAGTCATCCAGCAGGCTCGAAGCCCCCAGACGCAGCCTGTCGACATTGAGCCAGTGCGGTCCGAAACGGGAACGCGCCATGTCCATGAAGCCTCTTGCATCGTTGAAGGTACGGACTCCTCCCGCAACCTTGAGGCCAACCTGCCCGCCTACCTCGGCAATCGACTCAAGCATGATGCGTGCGGCTTGCGGCGTTGTACTGACCACACCTTTACCGGTTCCGGTCTTGAGGAAATCGGCGCCGAACAGAATCGAGCTGCGACAAGCGTGAAGAATGATTTGCGGGTCGCGCAACCCACCGGTTTCCAGGGTAACGGTCAGCACCACGCGGCTGCCGCACTCGGCCTTGCAGGCCGTAATCATATCCATGCCGGTTTGTTGGTCGCCGGACAAGAGGGCGTGAAACGGATAGACGACATCGATCTCGTCAGCTCCCGACATCACAGCTGCACGCACCTCGGCCAGAACAGGCTCAATGCCAGGGCCACCGTAGGGAAAATTCACAAGCGCCACCACCCGGACCTTCGGGGCAAACAGACGATCAAGCGTAGTGCGCGCCAGACAGACAAAACGCGGGGACACGCACACAGCCGCCACCGCTCCCAAAGGTGTCACTGCGCGCTGACACATACTGACAATCCGCTGCTCGGTGTCATCACTGCTAAAGGCGAACAGATCAAGCAGGCTCAAAATCTGGAGAGCCAGTCGCTCATCATCTGCGGTCATTTCTTTCATACGTCCCGCTCCGAAAAATATGAGCAGGACGATATACGAGTGGCCTTCGCCTGAGATGGACGCAGCTCAGTCAGAGAAAAGGACTACCAAAAGAAGAGAAAAGCCTGAGTCGGCGAGATCAAGTATCTGGTGATCGCTGACGAAACTGAGCGCAGTAATCCTTGCCAGGAATCGCTGCTGTGTACCAGACGTAATCGGCACTCTGCGGTTCGACCTCTTCTCCCTCCTGCGCCAGAAGCAGCACAGCCACAGGCTCGGTAACACCCAGATCCGCCAGATGCAAAGGCACTCCCACATCCTTGCGCACATGCCAGGCACCGGCAAACAGCACAGCCGGGACTGGAGCGGCCAGCAGGCTCTGGGCCATTCGTCGATCACGCTGCTGCTGGACCGCCAGCATCGCTGGCAGTTGCTCTTCGGGCAGCCGACCGCAATGAGCATCACGAATCTGCGCCAATAACCGCTCACGCACTGCTGGAGCCGTAGAGCGAGTACCGCTTGATTCAGGGAGTTGCCTGTAAATCGACATGACCTCATGGGCATCGAGATTGGCGGACAGCACCGGATAAGGCTGAGCCAACACATAACGCATGAGCGGACCATACAGCGACCAGTCCCAGGCCTTTTGCCAATGCAACGCAGTTGGCAGATCGGCCGGGTATTTTTCCTCAGCCAGATCGGCCTGAACCGCACTGACCCTGGCCTGCTGATCGGGGGTCAGCATCTCAAGCAACAGACTGCCTTGCGGGCGTCGGGCAGCCAGTACCTGCATAAGCCATAGCTGTAATGCATGGTGATCGGGGTTGTCGTGTTGCTCGCCAACCAGAATACGCGGAGCAATTGCCAGACGCTGAGCGAGCTGCTGCGCGGTCAGCAACTGCCCACTCCTGTTGTCACGAATCATGCCTAAATCCAAATGCTCATGCCCGTCCGGGCTCTGCGAGGACGGCATATTCGGCAACAAGAGCGGCGCTTGGCAAGCACAGAGATCCATGATGCCGTGATCAGGTAGATACCCGAGACAGTGTTGCCACGCTCAGGTAAGCAACACCAGCCCTAATATAGAGCAAACGGTCACCCCGCGCAGGGCATTTCATGAAAAGGCATGCAGCCGTCTTGAGCAACAGGCCTGGATTAAGTTTTATTAAGATGCAATCACAACGATTCGAAAGTCATTTTATCGAACTAAAGTAGTTTGCCAGAAACTCTATTTTCTGCTCATCAAAGTCCTTCAGGACGCGATTCATTACCGTCCCCTGTAAAGTACCTTTCTTATACCCCTCCATCACG
The DNA here is from genome assembly GCF_057809175.1 of Pseudomonas sp. FG43. Taxonomy (NCBI): domain Bacteria; kingdom Pseudomonadati; phylum Pseudomonadota; class Gammaproteobacteria; order Pseudomonadales; family Pseudomonadaceae; genus Pseudomonas; species Pseudomonas sp. FG43. Next base: position 160,074 of record NZ_JBMDJL010000013.1, on the reverse strand, counting down.
GTGACAAGAAACTCTTTTGGGCGCCCTGCCAAAGCGGGAATATTGCCATCCCTGGTACCTCGCCCCTCGAACCCGTGACAATTCACACAACCATTAGTTGCCATCACACCAGCCACATCACTTTCAGCAAAAGCGAGGCTGGACATAAAAAAAAATGGCACCGCAACAAGACCAACAAGACCCCTCATCAAACCATATCCTTATATTTTTTTAACAACCCGCACGCCACAGAAACCAAGCCATGCGGCACGCTGTTTGAACAAACGAAGAGGCACGCCGGCAGAGACCTCGACAGCTTCTCGGAACACATAAATAGCACCTTTAGTGATATTTACGCTGTTCTGGCAATGACGAAGCATTTCATTGGGTAGTGATTTTTTGGGCTAATGACTGCACGGTAACGATTTTTCCTTAATCGTATCTCGGGAAAACACGCTGCGTCAAGGACGCAGCTAAACGCAAAAAACCAAAGAAGCACAGCATTTACTATTCAAAAAATGAAGCGGCGGAAAGTCTGAAATTCCACAGTGCTTTTCCTCTTCCGTACACCACTACATTGGACTCGACATATAAACACATTTTGTTACACTTGCTGACTTGTCGACAGAAAACGCGAAAGATATAACAGTCGACAAATGGCCATAGGCGGCACTTTACTTTAAATCGCACCTGACTAATAATGGCCCAACATTACCAATCAGCCCGACCGCCAACACAAAAAATATACAGACCTGCCATTTACAAGTACAACTTGAAAATAGCAAAACACATACAATCAAGCCAAATAAAAATAAATAGCTCGTGAGCCCTCCCTCTCGGGCCAAGCAACACGTGATAAACCAAACCTGATCAGACGCCCAAGGAAATAACAGGGACCTCCATGAAAAAGACCATTCTGCTGTCATTGCTGTCACTCTCTATTGGATTCAATAGCGTCTCGGCCCTGGCGGATGAAGCCGCACAAAAAACAGAAGACCGAAAAGCCGTGGTCATACTTTTCAACCCACCCAAAGGAATGGAGAAAGAGTTCCTGGAGTCGTTTGTAAAAGAGCAAACCGCCAACTTCAAAGCCCACTCCCATGCTCAAAAGAAAGGGACGGAATCCATCAACGTGATTCCTACAAAGTTAGGGGAGCCGTTAATTCATATTACCATCTTCTCGGACAAAGCACGTTTTGAGGAAACCTACAAAGCCTTCGGCCCTCGCGAAAACAGAGGGGCCTATGTAGGCAAGCACTCTGAAAAGTACGGCGACCTCAATATACCGAAGATATACCTCCAGAACTCACAGTCCTACTTTGCTGACGTCCCCAACTAAAATATAAAGCCTCTGATGAATGAGAGGCTTCTATTTAACAGAGACGCACGCATTAGTCTGGAGGCTCTGCATGAGAAACAGTACTCGACCCTGTTGGGTACGTTTTGATTTTCCTCCGATTAATGCCTGTGCAAGCATAGCGCTAAAAAGCAATATGAATCCTCATTCTCTGGATTGCTCCTCAGCGCATGAGACAACCTGTGTATGCATTGCATAAGCCAATGAGCTTCAGAATTAAAAACAGCTGGGCCATTCGACACCAAAGTACGTGGTGATCACCATTATGATTATCCCGTCCTCATTCGACGTTTAACCTGCTGCACAGGGCAGGCGTCAAAGGATCCAGCCATGGAACCTCTCCATGCAGCGTTTCGACTGGCTCGAACGGAGTAGCCTCTAAAGGCATCACCCGACGCAGGTGGAAAACACTGAGTTGTCACACTCAACGACATGAGCCACTGCATCAAGATCATTTGATAAATAGGCATACAAACAGAGCCTTTGATTTCAATTAATCATTTGAAACTCGAATAACGGAAAAGCAGGATGATTGACGAACGTAGAACGCTTCTTAAATGGCTAGCAACGGGCGCCGGGCTTGCAGCGCTGGACGCGGTGGCAGGGCCTGCGATAAACGCCGCTTATGCCAAGGAGTTTAACGTTGTGGTCATCGGAGGCGGATTTGCAGGTGCCACATTTGCACGCACACTGCGACGCCTTGATCCAAAGGTAAATATCACCTTAATCGAAGCAAACCCTGAATATCGCAGCGGGCCACTGAGTGCGGAATACCTGGTCGACAAACGAGATGAGAGCACATTAACTTTTAACTACAAAAAGCTCGCCTCTGAAGGAATCAATATGGTGTATGACCGTGCGGTCAACATCGACACCGAGAAAAAACGGGTAGAAACCCGTAGCTCGAGCTATCCCTATGATCGGTGCGTTGTCGCCGCAGGTATCAGTTTCGATTTCGAGCATATCAAGGGTTATAGCCAAGAGCTCACTGAAGCATTTCCACATGCCTGGCAAGGCGGAAAGCAGATGACGCTCTTAAAAAAGCAACTGCATGAAATGCCAGATGGCGGCACCATCCTTATGTCTGCCCCCAATACAGAGTACAGGTGCCCTCCCGGCCCCTACGAGCGAGTCAGCCTGATCGCAGAATATCTTAAGCAACACAAGCCAAATTCAAAGCTGATTTTTCTGGACTCCAAAGAGCGTTTTCCCAAACAGGCTCAATTCGAACTGGCATGGACACGGCTTTATGGTTATGGAACCGACAAGAGTTACATCCAGTGGATCGGTGCAAAACAAGGAGGCACGGTAACTGAACTGAGAGCAGATACGCGCGAGCTGATCTGCGCGGCAGGTACATTCAAAGGCGACGTGATCAATATTATTCCCCGGCAGAAGGCTGACCTCTTCACCGCCGCTAACGGGTTGACCGGTGATCACGGATGGTGCCCGGTAAATACGCAAACACTTGAATCGCTGAAGATTCCTGGCATCCATGTGATTGGTGATGCTGCTGAGGCCCCAAGCCTGCCGAAATCTGCGTTCGCAGCAACTTGCCAGGCAAGAGTCTGTGCTCTGGCGATCTATTCGATATTCAATAACCGACCGCTGATGCACCCCGAATACATGAATGTCTGCTTCAGCGTCTGCGAAACCAACTACGCAATTTCAGTGGCCGTCAACTACCGACAAAATCCGGAAACGAACAAGATTGAAACAATTTCCTCAAACATAACACCGCTTGATGCGCCAGCAGATCAATACATCAGCGAGGTGCAATCCGCCTACACCATGTTCAACAATATGGTAACCGGGGCCTTTGGCTGACACTCAACGGACCAGCCTTGAAGAGTGGAAATCTTTAAAAAATACCCTTGCCTTAAAACCGAGTTTTCTTGCGAGGATATTGAAGAATAGGGAAATCAATACATGTACAACCTGGTTGAAATCAAGAGTTTTGTCGACAGCTTAAAGGAGTCCAGAATTCCTTACACACTGGCATTAACGGGGTCAACTGCGAGAGGCGAGTTACGCAGCAACTCAAGCCCCTATGATTACAATTCTGATACAGACATACTTTGCATCCTGGCCCCCAGCGATATTGCAGCGGCATTGTCATGCAAAGAAAAATGCAGCGAGTCCACGTCGCTAATTTTAATGAGTTCGGAGGCTTTAAATCATCCATCGAATGCCGTCCTGTCCATTGCATTTGACTCACTTATAATCAACGACCTTCATTTATCACAACCACTTTTCGACGACGTAAACGCGGCAGAATTCATAGCCTATCAACTCCAACCGCTGGCTTACTACACCTCAAACTTACGCCATTCGACACCCGCCTTGAAAAGACGACTGTACAGCAAGGTCGCGATAACCTGTTTGAAACTGCTTTACCTGGCGGACCATTCAGATAAAAGAAGCTTCATTTATGAAAGTGAAGTGAAGCAACATAACTTTACGAACGTTGACGAAGTGCTTGTCCACAGCATCATCAATAGAGAATTACCAGATGAGCCACTGCAGCGTGCAGCGGAGCACTTGGAAAAACTGGTAATACAGTGCCCACTGATAGTCAAGGCAGCCAGTGTTCTGACGTCGACGAAACTCTATTTATCCGACAAGGAAACGTGCTCAGCGCACATCATCGAGGCCGTGTTTTTAGAAAACAACAAGCTGAAAAGATCAGACGCTCTATTTATAAGGGCAGCCTAAATGTGTGAGACAATCGCCACATTGGGTCCAGTCGGAACCGATTCACACAAGCAAGCTGAACAGCTTGGAGCCCGTGTGTCATTACATGACACTTTCCACGCAGCGGTTGAACATGCAAAAACTCATGGCACAAAACTTTTAGTGCCCGCAGGCTTCAGAGAAAACCGCGACGGCAAGCCATTCTCCTGGGTGGACTTCCACTTTGAAAATATTGGGACGATTGAACTTGAAAAGGTCTGGTTTGAAAAAACAATGCCAATGGTTCTACTCCATAAATCCTATCATTCAATCGCCATTCACCCCTCGACATCATCATTGGTACCTGAGCTAGAAAGATACGAACATGTCAACTACACCAGATCGAAGGTGGAGGCCTACCAGTTATTTGCCCAAGGAAAAGCATCCGCAGTGATCGCAAGCACTTGCCTCACAAATGAAGAGTCTGACCGTGCCTGTATCAAAGCTCAATTCAACCCCACAATGGTGTGGTGTTTATACCGAATGAGAAACACCTCATCATAAAACATGTGCCCCTCCCAAAGCACAATTTTTATAAAACGCCTTTTCACCTGGGCGATACCAGTACCTGGTCAAAGGAGCCTAGTGATGAATACCTTAAAAAACCACGTCATTATATTACTGTGCTTTGGCATTTCCCTCACGGAACGTTTTACCCAAGCATCCATTCCTCTGATTGTCGATCACCTGGGGTTGAGCAGCATTGAGATGTCATTATTTCTCAGTGCAATGGCGGCATCGACTGTCTTTACAAGCGTCGTCATTGCTCCTTATGTCGATGCCTATAACAGAAGATATTTCCTGGGGCTTATGGGCTTTCTTGGCGCTGTAGCGGTCTTGTCCTTTTTCATGTTTGGCTATACCCGAGCGCTGGGATGGGGGTGTTTCCTGATGTTCTGCATCGGCGCAGCGCTTCGCATTATAAACCTTCGTCGTCTCTCAGTAATAAATAGCGAAGTTATTAAAAGCGAACTCTCGCGCGCCCATACCCGTATGCAACTTTCAATAACAGTTGCCATGGCCATTGCCCCCCTGTGCCTGACCCTTATTGCTCCCGGCAACTATCTGAGTTTCGCCATTGTCATGCTATCGATCTGCATCGTTTTTAGCGCCTGCACGTCGTCCACATCCACGTCCTTGATCTCAAAAACCTCAAAATCAGCCCCCCCCGACCGGGACGAATCCAGAGAACTGGGTTTCGCAAACAACTTCATATTTATTGGAATGCTACTTTCCGGCTTATTCATCAGCACTCTACTTATATACTGCAAAAGCATTTCAGATCAACCAGACCGACTTTATGCGCATATCATATTGTCGCAAATGGTCGGCCTTATTATAGCCAACATACTGTTTGAGCGTTTTTTTGGCGAGCGTTTCAAACGATACAGCATCCTCATTACAATCATCGCACTTTCAGAGCTTGCTTTCATCCTGGCAGAGTCGAAATTGCTTATCAGCACACTCTCATTCCTGATCGGCTTTTCCTTTCAAATCATGTTTTTAAGATCTCACAACCAGTTTCAACGCAAGATCCCTCATGGTTTGACAGCCAGGCTCAACGGCATACGTGGTCTATATACATTTACGGGAATGACTACCGGGTATCTGCTGGGGCCTCTTCTATATAAATCCGGCGGTATAGAGCTGGTATTTCTAACATGCAGCGCCACCGCACTACTTTTTCTGCCATGCCTCAAGCACCTGAGGCCTTCCCGCTAAAATCATGACACGAATGATTAGCCCTCGCCCCTAAAAACATTAATTCCCGCATTGATTCAACTACAACAAGGACTCTTTAAATGATAGCGCCATGGAAGTTCAAGTGTGAAAACCTACACATCCAATTTGACGCAGCCTTTTGCCATGAACGTCTATCTCTTAAAATTTCCGACGCCCTTTCTTTTTTACCGAAGGAAGCAACGATCAGTCAAAGAATGCTCTTGACGATTTCAAAAATGCACTCAACCTGTTATAGCGACAACGATTTCATCGTCAGCCATGAAGTCATTATGAAAGTGATGATTGAGCTAGACTCTGTGCTGTACTATTACCCGATACTGGCCATTGTTGATGCCCCCCACTCTATTACAAGAGGTGCCTTTCTCGGATATGCAAAACACATCGGGGAGGTTAAATTTGGTAATTCACTCAGTCATTTCCATATGGAAGGGGTCGACAATTTCATTCAATTCGATATGTCCCCCTCGGAAATCGAAGAGATATCCCTCCTCCCGCATCTGACCTATCGACACTATCGGACCCCTGACTTTGAAGCCAAAGGGCTATCGGTGATCGACATTACAGATCACATCGCCTCACCCATTTCAAAATGCACATCCCTGGCTGTGGATTTTCCATTTCTCGAGCAGTGCGGAATTACGCCACTGAGCCCCTACAAAGTCGGGATGATTTCCGACTCCTTCACCGTGCTGGGTGCCAGCTATGTCTAAAGTCCTCTTTATCGGAAAAGGAATCATCACGACATCGCTGGGCAAACATCTGGACAGCTGCGCGTGGAAGGTCAGTCATCACCACAGGGAAGAGGGGAATTTAAACACCTGCGACCTTTCACTGTATGACTACGTCGTCTCCTGCCTGCCTGATGCAGAAACTGCAAAAACAGTATGGGACGATATTTTAATTTCAGCGGTGGCTAGCAAGGCACACAAGACCGTATTTATTGAAATATCCACACTGACATGTGAAACGATTAAAAACATAAATGCCGACTTCTGTCGTGAACACTTTACCTTTATCGAAGCCCCTTTTACGGGCAGTAAAACAGGCGCCTTAAATGGAAGCCTTATTTACTTTGCAGCCTCGGACATTGCGTCACCCGAACACGATGTCTTTCTTAAAAGCACTTCTTCAAAAATATACAACTTCCAGAATATCGGCACCCCGACACAGTTCAAATTATTTTATAACCTCTGGGGGCTCACCTCTCTTGGCCTGATGGGGCAAATGCTTCAAATCATGCGCTCTTTGCCCCAAGCGGAGTTAATATCCGAAATCCTCACCTCCCATGAAGGATTCTGGATGAATACCATCGCCAGACAGAAACTTCATCAAAGCCTGTCTCAACAGTATGACGATGTTCACTGCAAACTAAAATACGCAACAAAAGATATACGATACGCCTTGGATGAATTCAGAGATTACAACCTGGACTTATCCAAACACTTACTTTCCCTACTGGAGAAAGACGGAGCCCAGCACTACAACGATCTGGATTTCACTTCAATGTGCGAGCTTTTCAGATGAATGAATTACGTGTTATCCATCGTCAGGCGAAGCACACTTTAGCACTTGCCAAATACCCGGAAGCCCAGCCGCACTGGGTCGCCGACATGTCTTTTGCAACACCTGAGCCTGTACTATCCGCAATAAAGGATAGAGTTGCAGAAGGGCACTTTTCCTACCCCAACACACCGGATACTTTATACGACGCCATTCAACACTGGTGCAAAACCCGTTACCAGTGGGATATTGATCGTGAGTGGATTGTTATCGTCCCAAATACCATGTCTGGTGTAAGGACCGGCGTTAAAAGTGTCTGCGAGAAAGGCCCTCTTTTCTTTCAACGGCCTAATTACAGCAAGCTGCTGAATCTAAGCAGTGGTTTCGACGTTGAATCCAGGATCATAAATCCAGCCATGGCAGGCACGCCATTTTACGCTAACGATTTTCTTGAGATAAAACGTGCCCGACCATCAGCAGTGGTTTTATGTAACCCTACGAATCCGACCGGAATCGTGTCCAGCCGGGAACAATTAGAAGCCATGGCTAACTGCATTCAGGATCTGGACACGGTCATCATTTCCGACGAAGCTCATGCAGATTTCATTCTCGGGGAGCGCTACCATATCCCGGCGGGCTCAGTAAAGGGCCTGGAGAATAGATCCATAACAATCTTATCCCCCAGTAAAACGTTCAATCTGGCGGGTATATCCGTAGCCTATGCAGTGATTCCGTCGCGGTCACTTCGGGAAAAGTTTATATCGACTAAAGAGTTTTACTCTACGGGAATCAACGCATTGGGACTCGTGGCGCTAGAGCACGCTTATCTTCATTGTGCAAAATGGCTTGACAAGCTTGTCGTGCACCTGAAGGAAAACCAAGCTATACTGCGCAACGATTTGCTGCACACATCGCTACGGTATAGCCCTTCAGATGCGACATATCTCGCGTGGATTGATGCTAGAGAAGCAGGTGACAACATTTTCGAGAAGCTTTTACACAGGGGCATTGCAGTATCGGACGGCCATGAGTTTGGGTCCCCCGGCTGGATAAGATTAAATTTCTCCTGCCCGACAGATCAACTAAAAAATGCAACCAACACAATGTTAAGTTTGTTTGGAAGTTCTAAATGAAAATTCTTGTTACTGGCGGCGCTGGATATATTGGCAATACCATTGCCTTTGCGTTGGCTGATGCCGGCTATCACCCGATCATTCTCGATGAACAACCTGCTCAGGCTCATGAGACATTTACCTCTTTTGACTACTATCAAGGTGACATTGCAGACAAAGCGCTGCTGACAGCCATCGTTGAAGCGCACCCTGAAATACAATTGGTTATTCACTGTGCGGCCAAGATTGATGTGTCCGAGTCGACCCTGGAACCAGAACTGTACTACACCAATAACTTCTCGAAATCCGTTGCCATGGTTAATCACTTGATTGACCTCGGTGTTAAAAAGCTGATACTCAGCGGTACGGCTTCGTTGTACAACTCAGAAGTTGCTTATAGCTTCGATGAAAATGCACCCCCCAACCCAACCAGCCCTTATGCCCGGTCCAAATACTTCCTGGAACTCGCTCTCAGTGACATTGCGAGAGCAAGAGACTTTCAGTTCGTCATCTTCAGGTATTTCAACCCGATTGGAAGCGACAAAGAACTAAGAACGGGTTTCCGGGGGAGCAACAAGAGCAGCCTTTTGAACTCGCTGATCCAATGTGCAACCCTCAATAAGCCGTTTCAGCTCAATGGTGTCGACTGGGATACTCGTGATGGCTCGACCATTAGAGACTTCGTGGACGTACGCGACCTTGCGGACGCGCACGTTCTGGCAGCCGAAGTATTTGGCAAAGATAACTTGTCTGTTCCACTCAATACCTTTGGTCTTCCCATCATAAACCTGGGCTCGGAGCAAGGTGTCACAGTCAAAGAGTTTGTCTCTGTTTTCACAAAAGCTACGACATCCGACCTGATCGTGGAACTGGTTGGTCGTCGTTCAGGAGATATCATTGGTGGCTATGCATCCAGCAAGCTAGCGCGCGAACTGCTTGGCTGGAGCCCTTCTACCATTCTCGAAACATCTATTCTCAACTCCATCCGCTGGGAGTCTAAACTGTCATCCGTTTAGTGGCTGATAGATCATTTCTCATTACGAGTACTCCACAAGAGTGCTCGTAATGAAAAACCGTACAGTGATATACAATCCCATCCCTGTAGTCACCAATCCGAACGCTGGCCCGGCTGATTGATAGTTTGCGTTTGAATATCAGACCGAATGGAAAACCTCATGAAGCGTCTATGTGCCGCAGCCGATCTTCCCGAGGCAGAAAGCCGCGGGTTTGAAAGTGGTGGGCTGAAGCTGCTGGCAGTACGTCGCCAGGGTCAAGTGTTCGTCTACAGGAATCGTTGCCCCCATCGCGGCATTGCGCTGGAGTGGGAGGCGGACCGGTTTCTGGATGACAGCGCCAGCCTGATCCAGTGCGCCAGCCATGGCGCACTGTTTCTTGTCGAGAATGGCGAATGTGTTGCGGGGCCTTGCGAAGGACAATCGCTGAGCGCCATTGCCTGCCGGGAGGACGCCGAAGGGATCTGGGTCATGCTGCCGGATGAGGAGCAATAGTTCAGCCCAAACCCTGAACCTGCAAACGCCTGTCGATGCGTACCTCTTCCGGCGTCAGTTGAACCCCATAAGCCAACACCTCGACACCCGCCGCCACAGCTTCACGCAGCGCAGCGGCATAAGCCGGGTCGATTTCCTCTGCCGGGCGAACCGCATCTATGCCGCTGAGGTTCACGCAATACAGCAAGACGGCACGCACGCCATCGCGAGCCAGTGCCGCCAGCTCACGCAAATGCCGGGCACCACGCTGAGTGACCGCGTCGGGAAAGGCCGCAACAGTTGAATCATCAAAGCCCAGCGTGACGCTCTTGACCTCCACATAGGCATAGCCTTCGGGGTATTCGAGGCGAAAATCCACCCGGCTTTTTTCCTGCCCGTAAGCCACCTCGCGCTTGAGTGCCGTAAAGCCATTGAGTTCGATGATAACCCCGGCGCGCAGTGCTTCCTCGACCAGCGTATTGGCGCGCCCGGTATTGATGCAGGCAATGCGTCCCTGAGGCGTTTCGCTGATCTCCCAAGTCCCGGGCAGCTTGCGCTTGGGATCATTGGAGCGACTGAACCAGACTCGTCCTCCTGGCAGCATGCAATTGAGCATCGAGCCGGTATTGGGGCAATGAATGGTCAGCAACTCGCCGCTATCGGTCTCGATATCAGCCAGGAAGCGTTTGTAGCGAATCAGCAAGCGACCTTGCTCAAGTTCAGGAGAGAAACGCATCAGCTTTTCCAGCTCCGCAAGCCACGGGCAATCCGCTCGACCGCCTCTTCAAGCCTTGGCAGGCTTTGGGTATAAGCAAAGCGCACATGATGCCCCGCCTGAAAGCGTCCGAAATCCAGCCCAGGCGTGAACGCGACGTGCTCGGTTTCAAGGAAGTGCCGACAAAACTCAAAGGCATCGCCACCGAAGGCGCTGATATCGGCATACAGATAGAAAGCCCCTTGCGGCTCGACCGCAATACCGAAACCCAGCTCGCGCAAGGCAGGCAGCAGGAAGTCGCGGCGGCGACCGAATTCGGCGCGGCGCTGCTCGAAAATCTCGATGGTCTGCGGCTCGAAACAGGCCAGCGCGGCATATTGGGCCATGCTCGGAGCGCTGATGTAGAGGTTCTGCGCCAGCTTCTCCAGATCGGCAACGGCTTCGGGAGGCGCCACCAGCCACCCCAGACGCCAGCCCGTCATGCCGAAATACTTTGAAAAACTATTGAGGACGAACGCATCGTTATCGACTTCCAGCACGCTGCTCGCGTCAACGCCGTAAGTCAGTCCGTGATAGATCTCATCCACGACCAGATGACCGTTGCGCGCCTTGAGCGTCTGCGACAACGCGGCCAGCTCATCCACATGCAGAAGCGTGCCTGTCGGGTTGGCCGGGGATGCGACCAAGGCACCGACGCTGTCTTGATTCCAGTGCTGCGCTACCAGTTCTGGAGTCAATTGGTAACGCTCTTGCGGCCCGACCGGCACCAGTTGCGCGGCGCCTTCCACCAGACGCAGAAAATGCCGATTGCACGGATAACCCGGATCGGCCAGCAACCAGTGTTTGCCGGGATCGACCAGAAGACTGCTGGCCAGCAGCAATGCACCTGAACCACCGGGCGTGACAAGAATCCGCTCCGGGTCGATATCCAGTCGATAGCGCTGAGCGTAGAAACCGGCGATAGCCTGGCGCAACTCCGGCAGGCCGCGGGCTGCGGTATAACGGGTTTTACCCTCTGCAAGCGCCGCCTGCCCAGCCGCAATGATGGGCTCTGCCGTGGTGAAATCGGGCTCTCCGATCTCCAGATGAATGACATCGTGGCCCGCCGCCTGCAACTCATTGGCCCGCGCCAAAAGCGCCATGACATGAAAAGGTTCGATGGCGCGACTACGCTCACTGTAAGGCTGGGCCATTTTTCTTCCTTAAATGAAACACGAATCAGAAACATAACGGTCATGACCATTCGGCTAGATTCTAACCAAGCGTTTGCCGTGCCGTACTTTAAATCATGAAACGCCAGTACTTGTTGAACAGAAAATAAAAAGACCGGGACAGCTGCACGCCTTGATGACTGTGTGCTTGCGTTACAAGCGTCCTGTTCTGTAGAGAAGCGAGACGATGCTCGACAACCGGGAGTAGCGCACCACGATTTGATCTGGTAAGTTCGCCCGCTTGCAGCTGCAGGGCCGACAGGGGTCGGTGATGGAACAATCCTGCGCAATAGATTAGAAGAGTGAGAGGCGGTCCATACATGCCCACCCCAGAAAAGCAACAGAATCATCTAATCAGCGGCTTTGAACCCTACGTGGAAAAAGCGGGTGAAGAGTATATGGGCGAGCCCATGCGCGCGCACTTCACCAAGATCCTGAACAAGTGGAAACAGGATCTGATGCAAGAGGTCGACCGCACGGTAGACCACATGAAGGACGAAGCTGCAAACTTCCCCGACCCAGCAGACCGTGCCAGTCAGGAAGAAGAATTCAGCCTGGAACTTCGTGCCCGTGATCGTGAGCGCAAGCTGATCAAGAAGATCGACAAGACGCTGCAACTGATCCTGGACGAAGAATACGGCTGGTGTGAATCCTGCGGTGTGGAAATCGGCCTTCGTCGCCTTGAAGCACGCCCGACTGCCGACCTTTGCATCGACTGCAAGACACTGGCAGAAATCAAGGAAAAACAGGTCGGCAAGTGATCTGACGACCACCTTGAACAAAAAGACGCTTCGGCGTCTTTTTTGGTTTCATGAGTCCACTTCCTGGTTTGGATGCAACCATGAAAAACCCGGTTTACATCGGACGCTTTGCGCCAACTCCAAGCGGTTACCTGCACTTCGGCTCATTGGTCGCAGCGCTCGCGTCCTATCTCGACGCCCGTGCCGCAGGCGGCAAATGGTTGATGCGCATGGAAGACCTGGACCCGCCTCGGGAGGTCGCCGGGGCGCAAGCTGCGATTCTCGACACCCTTGAGCGCTACGGCTTTGAATGGGATGGTGAACTGGTCCGCCAGAGCCTGCGCCATGATGCCTATGCCGAAGTCCTGAATCGCTGGTTCAGTCACGGCCTGGCATATGCCTGCACCTGTTCGCGCAAACAACTGGAAGGTTTCGAGGGCATCTACCCCGGTTTTTGCCGCAACGCCGGGCATGCAACCGAAGATGCCGCGATACGTATCCGCGTACCGGAGCTGGAGTACCGCTTCATCGATCGGGTGCAGGGTGCCTTCAAGCAGCATCTGGGCCGCGAATCCGGGGACTTTGTCATTCGACGGCGCGACGGCCTGTATGCCTATCAACTGGCCGTGGTGATCGATGATGCCTGGCAGGGCGTTACCGATATCGTGCGCGGTGCCGACTTGCTGGACTCAACGCCTCGCCAGCTCTACCTTCAAGAGTTGCTGGGGCTGCCGCAGCCGCGTTACCTGCATGTGCCGCTGATCACTCAGCCCGATGGCCACAAGCTGGGCAAATCCTATCGCTCGCCACCACTGCCCGCCGATCAGGCGACACCTTTATTGCTGCGGGCATTACGAGCGCTCGGCCAGCCCACGACCAGCGACCTGGTCTACGGCAGCGCCCGTGAAGTGCTCGACTGGGGCATCGCGCACTGGGATGCAGCGGCAATACCGCGCACGAGCACAATTGAGGAAGCCCGAATAGACTGAGCTAGAGCGGTCGCGGAAAACTCGTACATAAGTAGACTTGCAGGTTGTACGGCATCCGTTACCATGCCGCTCCTTACTAGGGAGACCCTATGTATATTTACCGGCTGGTCTTACTCCTGGTAGTAGGCATCTACCTCTTCTCCCCGGCCATCATGGACTGGTGGATCGACGCGACAGGTGCCTGGTATCGCCCCTATATGCTGTGGCTGATCCTGATTGTGGTGACCTTCATTCTTCAGAGCCAGCGAGATGCCGATGAGCTTTAGCCTGACGCAGATGCTGCTGGTCAGCGCCGGATATCTGCTGTTCCTGTTCGGCATTGCCTGGATCAGTGAACGTGGCGTCATTCCACGCTGGATCATTCGTCACCCCCTGACCTACACCTTGTCGCTGGGCGTGTATGCCAGTGCATGGGCGTTCTATGGTTCTGTCGGCCTGGCGTATCAGTATGGCTATGGCTTCCTGTCCAGCTACCTCGGGGTTTCCGGGGCATTTCTGCTGGCCCCGGTGTTGCTTTACCCCATTCTCAAGATCACCCGCACCTACCAGCTTTCGTCCCTGGCCGACCTGTTTGCCTTTCGTTTCAGAAGCACCTGGGCTGGCGCGCTGACCACGGTTTTCATGCTGATTGGCGTGCTGCCGCTTCTGGCATTGCAGATTCAGGCCGTGGCCGATTCCATCAGCATCCTGACCCGTGAGCCGGTACAGGATCGGGTCGCCGTAGCGTTCTGTGCGTTGATCACGCTCTTCACCATCTTCTTCGGCTCACGGCATATCGCAACGCGGGAAAAACATGAAGGGCTGGTGTTCGCCGTTGCTTTCGAGTCACTGATCAAGCTGATTGCCCTGGGCGGCGTCGGGCTTTATGCCTTGTATGGCGTATTCGACGGCCCGCAGAACCTGGAGCTTTGGCTGCTGCAAAACCAGACGGCTCTGGCCTCGTTGCATACGCCGTTGCAGGAAGGTCCATGGCGCACATTGCTGTTAGTGTTTTTCGCTTCAGCCATCGTGATGCCGCACATGTATCACATGACCTTCACTGAAAACCTCAACCCGCGCTCGTTGGTCAGCGCCAGCTGGGGGTTGCCGCTGTTCCTGCTGCTGATCAGTCTGGCTGTGCCACTGATTCTGTGGGCCGGGCTCAAGCTGGGCGCCACCACCAGCCCTGAATATTTCACCCTGGGGATCGGCATCGCCGCCAACAGCAAGCCGCTGGCCTTGCTGGCGTATGTGGGCGGGCTGGCGGCTGCCAGCGGCCTGATTATCGTCACCACCCTGGCGCTTTCGGGTATGGCGCTCAACCATCTGGTGCTGCCGCTTTATCAGCCTCCGGCCGAAGGCAATATCTATCGCTGGCTGAAATGGACCCGGCGCGGCCTGATCGTGGCGATCATCACCGCAGGCTATTGCTTCTACCTGATGCTTGGTGCGCAACAGGACCTGGCCAACCTGGGCATCGTCGCCTTCGTTGCGACCCTGCAATTTCTCCCCGGTGTGCTGTCGGTGCTGTATTGGCCAACCGCCAACCGGCGCGGTTTCATCGCTGGCCTGCTTGCCGGAACGGCTGTCTGGGTTGTGGGCATGCTGTTACCGCTGATCGGTAACCTGCAGGGTTTCTATATTCCGCTGCTGAACATGATCTACGTGCTGGATGACACAAGCTGGCACATGGCGGCCATCGCCTCGCTGGCAGCCAACGTGCTGTTGTTCACTCTGATTTCGCTGTTCACCAATGCTAGCCCCGAAGAAGTCAGTGCTGCCGAGGCCTGTGCCGTCGACAATGTACGTCGCCCGCAGCGCCGCGAGCTGTATGCAGTGTCGCCACAGGAATTCGCCACTCAACTGGCCAAGCCGCTGGGTGCCAAGGCTGCGCAGAAGGAAGTCGAGCAGGCGCTGCGCGATCTGTATCTGCCGTTTGACGAGCGCCGCCCTTATGCCCTGCGCCGTCTGCGCGACCGAATCGAGGCCAACCTGTCCGGCCTGATGGGGCCAAGCGTGGCCCAGGACATGGTGGAAACCTTCCTGCCCTACAAGTCCGGCAGCGAGAAATACGTCACTGAAGACATTCACTTCATCGAGAGCCGCCTTGAGGACTATCACTCGCGCCTGACCGGCCTTGCCGCCGAACTCGATGCCTTGCGCCGCTATCACCGTCAGACCCTTCAGGAACTGCCCATGGGTGTCTGCTCGCTGGCCAAGGATCAGGAAATCCTCATGTGGAACCGGGCCATGGAAGAGCTGACCGGCATTGCCGCTCAGCGCGTGGTGGGCTCGCGCCTGGAAACCATCACAGAACCATGGAAAGGCCTGCTGACAGGCTTTATCAATGTACCGGACGAGCACTTGCACAAGCAGAAGCTCGCTCTGGACGGACAGACCCGCTGGCTCAACCTGCACAAGGCCGCTATCGACGAGCCGCTGGCCCCCGGCAGCAGCGGCCTGGTGGTGCTGGTCGAAGACCTGACCGAAACCCAGATGCTGGAAGACAAGCTGGTCCACTCGGAACGACTGGCAAGTATCGGGCGTCTGGCGGCCGGCGTTGCCCATGAGATCGGCAACCCGATCACCGGCATCGCCTGCCTTGCGCAGAACCTGCGCGAAGAGCGCGAGGAAGACGGTGAAATCAAGGAAATCAGCAGTCAGATCCTTGAGCAGACCAAGCGTGTCTCGCGCATCGTGCAATCCTTGATGAGCTTCGCCCACGCAGGCGCTCATCAGCATAACGACGAAGCCGTCTGTCTGGCCGAGGTCGCTCAGGATGCCATTGGTCTGCTGGCACTGAACCGCCGCAATTTCGAAGTCCAGTTCTATAACCTGTGCAACCCTCAGCACAAGGTCGATGGCGACCCGCAACGGCTGGCACAGGTGTTGATCAATCTGCTCTCCAACGCCCGCGACGCCTCGCCGTCCGGCAGCGCTGTCAGGGTCAAGAGCGAAGCATCCGAACACACTGTAGATCTGATCGTCGAAGACGAAGGCAGTGGAATTCCGAAGGCAATCATGGATCGATTGTTTGAACCATTCTTCACGACCAAGGAACCGGGAGAAGGAACCGGGCTAGGTCTTGCACTGGTCTATTCCATCGTTGAAGAGCATTATGGACAAATCACCATCGACAGCCCGGCTGACCCCGAGCAGCAACGAGGCACCCGTATCAGGGTAACCTTGCCGCGCCATGTCGAAGCGACGTCCGCCGTGAACTGAGACCGTCGAGAGAACTGAATCGATGCCGCATATTTTGATCGTCGAAGACGAAACCATTATCCGCTCTGCCCTGCGTCGTCTGCTTGAGCGCAACCAGTACGAAGTCAGCGAAGCAGGATCGGTACCCGAGGCTCAGGAGCGTTTCAATATTTCGTCGTTTGACCTGATCGTCAGCGACCTGCGACTGCCTGGCGCTCCTGGCACCGAACTGATCAAGCTTGGCGAAGGTAAGCCTGTCCTTATCATGACCAGCTATGCCAGCCTGCGCTCGGCCGTTGATTCCATGAAAATGGGCGCAGTGGATTACATCGCCAAACCCTTCGACCACGATGAAATGCTCCAGGCTGTCGCACGTATCCTGCGTGATCGCCAGACCAGCTCAAGCCAGCAGGCAGAACGCAGTGCCCCCGCCAAAGCCAATGGTGCCGACAAGGGCGCCACGCACAACGGCGAAATCGGCATCATCGGCTCCTGCCCGCCCATGCTCGATCTTTACAGCAAGATCCGTAAAGTCGCGCCGACCGACTCCAACGTTCTGGTCCAGGGCGAGTCCGGTACCGGCAAGGAACTGGTCGCCCGCGCTCTGCACAATCTTTCGCGCCGCGCCAAGGCACCGATGATATCCGTGAACTGCGCAGCGATTCCCGAATCCCTGATCGAGTCCGAACTCTTCGGCCATGAAAAAGGTGCCTTCACCGGAGCCAGCGCAGGTCGCGCAGGCCTGGTGGAAGCCGCCGATGGCGGGACCCTGTTTCTCGATGAAATCGGCGAACTGCCTCTGGAAGCGCAGGCCCGACTCTTGCGGGTACTGCAGGAAGGCGAGATTCGTCGCGTGGGCTCCGTGCAGTCACAGAAGGTCGATGTTCGCCTGATCGCCGCAACCCACCGGGACCTCAAGACCCTGGCCAAGAATGGCGAGTTCCGTGAAGACCTTTATTACCGCTTGCACGTGATTGCGCTGAAACTGCCGGCACTGCGCGAACGCGGTAACGATGTACTCGAAATCGCCCGCGCCTTTCTGGTACGCCAGAGCGCCAAGGCCGGCCGCAACGACCTGAAGTTTGCCCTCGACGCTGAACAGGCGATCCGTCATTACAGCTGGCCGGGTAACGTGCGGGAACTGGAAAACGCAGTGGAGCGTTCGGTGATCCTGTGCGAAAGCCCGGAAATCTCTGCCGACCTGCTGGGCATCGATATAGAACTGGACGGCCTGGACGAAGACGAATACATGGGGCTGGCCCCACTGAGCGCTTCCGCGAACTCGACCAACAACGAGCCTACCGAAGACCTCTCACTGGAAGACTACTTCCAGCATTTCGTTCTGGAGCATCAGGACCACATGACCGAGACCGAACTGGCGCGCAAACTGGGCGTCAGCCGCAAATGCCTGTGGGAACGCCGCCAGCGCCTGGGCATTCCACGCCGCAAAGGGGTCGCCAACGAAACCTGAGAAGGCTCTGCGTCGGGGTGCGCAGGTCAGTTAACAAAACTGTTACCTTCGTACCTCCTCCGTAACAAAAGCCGGGTCTTACGGTAACGAAGCCCGGCTTTTTTGTACCTGACCCAAAAGCCGGATACCCGCAAAGCCCCGGTTTTACTGGGTTAGCAAAAGTTGGCACACCTTCTGCTATATGCTTAGTACAAGAAGAACAACAAGCAGTACGACACCCATAATAAAAATAAGACGAATCGACTCACGCATAACAAGAACAACACGGCGGAGGCGCAGCTAACTGATTCTTTTGGAGAGGAGTTGTATTTGGGGCTTGCCCCGCAACCAGGCCGAGAACAATAAAAACTACCCTTAGGTAGCGCCTGAACTGGTTGGATCGAATGATCATTGCAACGCAGCGACCAAAGCAATCCGTTTGCTCTTGACTCCCGATTGGGAGATTTCACAGGCGAAACCCTGTGAATGGGCACTCAACAAAAACAAGAAGCCCAAAAAGACAATAAAAATAAAGAGCACGCACTTTGGGGGAGCTTCGGCTCCCCCAGTAGCTTCCAGAGCTTTTACATCTCTTCCTCTTGATGCCGATGCGCAGCGTCCTACACCATCCCCCGACTAAATGCTAGAATCCCCGCCCATCGTGCGGCCATTCTTCATTTTGGCCGAATATTCCTTCAAACAGTGCATCCCATGCTGAAGAAGCTGTTCCAGTCATTCCGTTCCCCACTGCGTAAACCGCAGCAACACACGCGCACCACGCCTGAAGTGCTCAATAGCAGCCAGCACTCGCTGCAACGCAGCCAGTTCAGCCGTCATGCCGTCAATATCGTCGAACGCCTGCAAAACGCTGGCTACCAGGCCTATCTGGTCGGCGGTTGTGTACGCGACCTGATGCTCAATATCGAGCCAAAGGACTTCGACGTGGCGACCAGCGCCACTCCCGAGCAGGTACGTGCAGAATTCCGTAACGCCCGGATCATCGGCCGCCGCTTCAAGCTGGTCCATATCCATTTTGGCCGGGAAATCATCGAAGTCGCGACCTTTCGTGCCAATCATCCTCAGGATGAGGACGAAGAGGACAGCAACCAGTCTTCGCGCAATGAAAGCGGCCGCATCCTGCGTGACAACGTCTATGGCACGCTGGAAGAAGACGCCCAGCGCCGTGACTTCACGATCAACGCGCTGTATTACGATCCGGTCAGCGAGCGGGTTCTCGATTACGCCAACGGCGTACACGACATTCGCAACCGCCTGATCCGCCTGATTGGCGACCCGGAGCAACGCTACAAGGAAGACCCGGTGCGCATGCTGCGGGCCGTGCGCTTCGCAGCCAAGCTGGATTTCGGCATCGAAAAACACAGCACCCTGCCGATTCGCCCGCTGGCCCCGATGCTGCGTGATATCCCGTCGGCCCGTCTGTTTGAAGAAGTGCTCAAGCTGTTCCTATCCGGCCACGCCGAGCCCACCTTTGAAATGCTGGTGGACCTGGAGCTGTTCGAGCCACTGTTCCCGGCCAGCTCCAAGGCCCTGGAATACAACCCGACCTACACCCATACCCTGATCAGCCAGGCCTTGATCAACACCGACCTGCGCATCAAGCAGAACAAGCCGGTCACTCCGGCATTCCTGTTCGCTGCCCTGCTCTGGCCGGCACTGCCAGCCAAGGTACTGCGCCTGCAAGAGCGCGGCATGCCGCCGATTGCTGCCATGCAGGAAGCCGCCCACGAGCTGATCATCGAGCAATGCCAGCGCATCGCGATCCCCAAGCGTTTCACCATGCCGATCCGCGAGATCTGGGACATGCAGGAACGTCTGCCGCGCCGCTCCGGCAAGCGCGCCGACCTGCTGCTCGACAACCCGCGCTTCCGTGCCGGTTACGACTTCCTGCTGCTGCGCGAAACCGCTGGCGAGCAGACCGACGGCCTGGGCGAGTGGTGGACCGATTATCAGGACAGCAACGACAGCGAACGCCGCGACATGATTCGTGACCTGAGCAACAAGCCTGAAGCGGCCGGCACCGGTCCACGCAAGCGTCGTCGCAGCAGCGGCGCCAAACGCAAGCGCTCAGACGCCGAGGCGTCGGGTGAGTAAGCAGTCGACCCTCGAACGTGTCTATATCGGCCTGGGCAGCAATCTTGCTGACCCGGCCGAGCAATTGCGTCAGGCCCTCGATGCAATAGCGCAACTGCCACAGAGCCAACTGGCAGGCGTCTCGTCCTTTTACGTCAGCGACTCCCTGCTGCCCGGCCAGCCCCGCTATACCAATGCGGTAGCAGCGCTGGATACATCACTGGCACCGCTTGAACTGCTCGATGCATTGCAAGGCATCGAGCTGGATCAAGGCCGCGAACGCCATGAACGCTGGGGGCCACGCACGCTGGACCTGGATATCCTGCTGTTCGGCGAGCGACTTATCGACGAGCCACGCCTGAAAGTGCCGCACTATCACATGCACGCCCGGCCCTTCGTGCTCTACCCTTTGGCAGAACTCGCCCCCCGACTGCATCTGGCAGACGGACGCGCCCTGAGCCAGTTATTGGCCGACTGTCCATTCGCGGGTCTGGAGCGTTTGTCCGCTCAGGCGTAACGCTGTTGTGTCACCCGTTACGCCGCATCTGTAACCGATGATGAAAACGGGTAACACCTGCAATTGACTTCATGCCCCCTCCTCACGAAGATAGGCCTCCCGCCGCCAACCCACGGGTGAACGGGCGTGAAACAGGCCTTTGCGAAACACCGCGACACGACGGTGTGCCTGCTTTTCCAAGATGAATCGCCGCAGTGTGCATAGCGCCTGATGGAGACTTTAAATGCCTGATATAACTGTTACGTCGCTGCTGGCACTCAAGCAGAAAGGTGAAAAAATCACCATGCTGACCTGCTACGACGCGACCTTCGCCCACACCGCCAGCCAGGCAGGTGTCGAAGTGTTGCTGGTTGGCGACTCGCTGGGCATGGTCCTGCAAGGGCATGACAGCACCTTGCCTGTTACCACTGCCGAAATGGCTTATCACGTTGCCTGCGTCAAACGCGGCAATCAGGGCGCGCTGATTCTCGCCGACCTGCCGTTCATGGCCAACGCCACCCTTGAGCAGACCTTCAGCAACAGCGCGGCACTCATGCAGGCTGGCGCACACATGGTCAAGGTCGAAGGTGCCGCGTGGCTGGCCGAATCGATACGCCTGCTCGCCGAACGCGGGATTCCGGTATGTGCCCACATGGGCCTGACACCGCAGGCTGTGAACGTGCTGGGCGGTTACAAGGTTCAGGGCCGCCTGGAAGCCCAGGCACGCCAGATGCGCGCTGACGCAATTACTCTGGAGCAGGCCGGTGCGGCCATGATCCTGCTGGAATGCGTACCGAGCGAACTGGCCGAGGAAATCACCCAGGCCGTTAAAGTCCCGGTCATCGGCATAGGCGCTGGCAGCTCCACCGACGGCCAGGTGCTGGTGCTGCATGACATGCTCGGCCTGTCGATCAGCGGTCGCGTCCCGAAATTCGTCAAGAACTTCATGGTCGGCCAGCCGGATATCCAGTCCGCTATCCAGGCCTACGTCAGCGCAGTGAAAAACGTCAGCTTCCCGGCAACTGAACACGGATTCTCGGCATGAACACAGTAAAAACCGTACTGGAACTGCGCGCAGCCGTTGCTCGCGCCCGCAGCGAAGGTAAACGGATCGGCTTGACGCCCACGATGGGCAACCTGCACAGCGGGCATACGGCACTGGTCACTCGTGCATCCCAGCGTGCAGACTTCGTGGTAGCCACCATCTTCGTCAACCCGTTGCAGTTCGGCCCCAACGAAGACCTGGCGAGTTACCCGCGCACTCTGGCTGCCGATCAGGAAAAACTTCTGGAAGCAGGTTGCAACCTGCTGTTCACGCCCAGCGTCGAAGAAATGTACCCGCACGGCATGGCTGATCAGACGCTGGTCAGCGTCCCGCACCTTTCCGAAGGGCTGTGCGGTGCAAGCCGTCCAGGCCATTTCGATGGTGTCGCCACCGTCGTCAGCAAGCTGTTCAACATGGTGCAGCCCGATCTGGCCGTGTTTGGCGAAAAAGACTTCCAGCAACTGGCTGTGATTCGTGCCCTGGTCCGGGATCTGAACATGCCGATCCAGATCATTGGCGAGCCGACCGTGCGCGCTGCCGATGGCCTGGCCCTGTCATCGCGTAACGGTTATCTGAGCGAAGAGCAACGCGCCAAAGCGCCTGCGCTGTATCGCGTGCTCCGTACGGTAGCCGACGGCATTCGCAACAACGAAGACATCAATGTCCTGATCGACATCGGCAAAAGGACGCTGGAAGCCGAAGGTTTCCGTATCGACTATCTGGAAGTGCGCGAAGCGACCAGCCTGCGTCCTGCGACCGGGCAAGACCGGGACCTGGTCATTCTGGCTGCAGCCTTTCTGGGCAAGACCCGCTTGATCGACAATCTGCACCTGACCAAGGAATAACAACAAGATGCAAACCGTGATGCTCAAAGCCAAACTGCACCGCGCAGAAGTCACCCACGCCGTGCTCGACTACGAAGGCTCATGCGCCATCGATGGCGAGTGGCTGGACCTGTCCGGCATTCGCGAGTACGAACAGATCCAGATCTACAACATCGACAATGGCGAGCGTTTCACCACCTACGCCATCCGTGGCGAAGAAGGTTCGCGCATGATTTCGGTCAATGGCGCGGCGGCCCACAAGGCAAAAGTCGGCGACCGTGTGATCATCTGCGCCTATGCTCAGTACTCCGACGCCGAGCTGGTCAATTTCAAGCCGCGCATGCTCTATATGGCGCCGGGCAATGAACTTAGCCATACAAGTAATGCCATACCGGTACAGGTTGCTTAAGCAATCCATACACCGAATAGCTAAAAGCCCGGTCACTGACATGTGTGAAATAGTACCGGGCTCAGGTAAGACAGAGCGCAGACAAACAGGCATGCGGAGGGTAGTCTCCGTTACGTTGCCGAGCATTCGAGTTTGCGACCTGGCTTTTCAACCTCCAAGGCAGTTCAAGTTAAAGGAAACCCGCAGCGATGGCGTACTACCGCAATCCTTCTGATGTGACCGCTCTGCCCGCCTGGCAAGCGCTGAGTCAACACCGCCAAGCCATGCAGGATTTCAGCATGCGCGATGCGTTCAATGCAGATCCGCAACGCTTCAGCCAATTCACCCTCAGCAGTTGCGGCCTGTTTCTCGACTACTCGAAAAACCTGATTACCGGCGAAACCCAGGATTTGCTGGTCAATCTGGCCAATGAAGTCGGCCTGAAAGAAGCTATCAAAGCGCAGTACGACGGCGAACTGGTCAACTCTTCAGAAGGTCGTCCGGCCCTGCATACCGCGCTGCGCCGCCCGGTTGGCGACAAGTTGCTGGTCAACGGCGTCAACGTGATGCCGGAAGTCCACAAAGTCCTCAACCAGATCACCGAACTAGTCGGGCGCATTCACGATGGCCTCTGGCGCGGCTACACCGAGAAACCCATCACCGACGTGGTGAACATCGGTATCGGTGGCTCGTTCCTCGGCCCGGAGCTGGTCTCCGAAGCACTCTTGTCGTACGCCCACAAAGGCGTGCGCTGCCATTACCTGGCCAATATCGACGGCAGTGAATTCCACGAACTGTCGATGAAGATTCGCGCCGAAACCACGCTGTTCATCGTGTCGTCGAAATCCTTCAATACGCTGGAAACCCTGAAGAACGCTCAGGCAGCACGCGCCTGGTATCTGGCTCAAGGGGGCTCCGAGGCCGAGCTGTATCGCCACTTCATCGCGGTATCGAGCAACAACGCTGCTGCGGTGGCCTTCGGTATCCGTGAAGAGAACATCTTCCCGATGTGGGACTGGGTTGGCGGACGTTACTCGCTGTGGTCGGCCATCGGCCTGCCTATCGCGCTGGCCATCGGCATGTCCAACTTCAAGGAATTGCTGTCCGGTGCCTACACCATGGACCAGCACTTCCAGAGCGCGCCTTTTGAAAAGAACATGCCGGTTCTGCTGGCACTGCTGGGCGTCTGGTATGGCAATTTCTGGGGCTCGCAGAGCCACGCG
Organism: Pseudomonas sp. FG43; assembly: GCF_057809175.1. NCBI lineage: Bacteria > Pseudomonadati > Pseudomonadota > Gammaproteobacteria > Pseudomonadales > Pseudomonadaceae > Pseudomonas > Pseudomonas sp. FG43. The sequence continues at coordinate 135,808 of NZ_JBMDJL010000013.1, read as the reverse complement.
ATCCTGCCTTACGACCACTACCTGCGCAACATCACCAAGCACTTGCAACAGCTGGACATGGAATCCAACGGCAAGAGCGTGCGCCAGGACGGTACTCCGGTTTCCACCGATACCGGCCCGGTCATCTGGGGTGGCGTCGGCTGCAATGGTCAGCACGCTTACCACCAGTTGCTGCACCAAGGCACCCAACTGATTCCGGCTGACTTCATCGTGCCGATCGTCAGCTTCAACCCGGTTTCCGACCATCACCAGTGGCTGTACGCCAACTGCCTGTCGCAAAGCCAGGCACTGATGCTGGGCAAGACCCGCGCCGAAGCCGAAGCCGAGCTGCGTGAAAAAGGCCTGCCGGAAGATCAGGTGCAGCAGATTGCGCCGCACAAGGTCATTCCGGGCAACCGCCCGAGCAACACGCTGGTGGTTGAACGCATCAGCCCACGCCGTCTGGGTGCGCTGGTGGCCATGTATGAACACAAGGTCTTCGTGCAGAGCGTGATCTGGGGCATCAACGCCTTCGACCAGTGGGGCGTCGAGCTGGGTAAAGAGCTGGGCAAAGGTGTTTATCAGCGCCTGACCGGCGGTATCGAAGACCCTGCCGAAGATGCTTCGACTCAAGGCCTGATCAACTACTTCCGCGGGCGTCATCGCGGCTGATCGAGATCGAAACAGGGGCAGATTCATTTGCGATGACGGTATTGAACACGACAGATATCTGTCGGATGTGACGGCCTCTCGCGAATGAATTCGCTCCTGCTCTGTAATGCCGATACAAAACTTGTAGGAGGCAGCTTGCAGGCGACAAGGCTCCTACTCTGTAGAAGCTGCCCGTTGTTTCAAAACGAGAGCACATGGAATTCATTCGTCGTCGTATCGAAACCCAGGTCATCAGCCTGACCGGATTGTCATTGGGCCAACTGGATCTGGAAAATCCCAAGGGCGATCCCGGTCTGTTCGGCCCGCAGGCCATTTGCTGGCGTGTGCATGGCGACTTCACCAGCATGCTGATCGGCGGCATCAGCGCCTTGATGTTGCAGGCGCTTCATCCCCTGGCATTGTCCGGCATCTGGGATCACTCCAACTTCCGACAGGACATGCTCGGTCGGTTACGTCGCACCGGTCAGTTTCTGGCTGGCACAACCTTTGGCGCCACCCACGATGCGAACTGGCTGATCGAAAAGGTCCGCACCATCCATCTACAGATCACCGGAACCGCGCCTGATGGCCGACCTTACGCCGCCAGCGATCCCGAGCTGCTGACCTGGGTGCATGTGGCGGAAGTCAGCAGCTTTCTCGCGGCACATCTGCGCTATCTCGACCCTGGCCTGACACTGGCCGATCAAGACACCTACTACGCTGAAACAGCCCTTATCGCCGAACGCCTGGGCGCCCGTGATGTACCCGGCTCACGCCAGGAAATTGCCAGCTATCTGGAGAACGTACGCGGGCAACTGCTGTGCGACGAGCGCAGCCGCGAGGTGATACGTCTGTTGCTCAACGAGCCGGCCCCCAACTGGATGGTCAAACCATTCGGCGCCCTGATGATGCAAGCCGGGATCGACCTGCTTCCACTCTGGGCCTGCGAGATGCTCGATGTCGAACAAGGCCCTCTGCGACGCAAGATGATTCGCGCCGGAGTCAATGGCAGCGCCCCGATACTGCGCTGGGCCGTGCGCAACGGCTCCATTCATCGGGCACAGCGAAGAATGGCGCCAGGATAAGGTGACTGCCGGGTTCTCGGTTGGAACCCCGGTTTGCAGATGTGCCAACATGAGCCGATTGATCACACAGAGCCGCTACCCGGCTCAGCCCCAATAACAATGAGGATCAGCACCATGCAAGACGTCGTTATCGTTGCCGCCACCCGGACTGCAGTGGGCAGCTTTCAGGGCTCACTGGCCAGCGTGCCCGCTGTGGAACTGGGCGCTGCGGTTATTCGCCAACTCCTGACCCGGACCGGTGTGGATGGCGGGCAGATCGATGAAGTCATCATGGGCCAGGTGCTGACCGCTGGTGCAGGCCAGAACCCTGCACGTCAGGCTGCGATCAAGGCCGGGTTGCCGTTTGCCGTGCCTGCCATGACCCTGAACAAGGTCTGCGGCTCCGGCCTCAAGGCTCTGCATCTGGCAACCCAGGCGATTCGTTGTGGTGATGCCGAAATCATCATTGCCGGTGGCCAGGAGAACATGAGCCTGGCCAATTACGTGATGCCCGGCGCACGCACCGGTCTGCGCATGGGCCACGCTTCTCTGGTGGACACCATGATCAGCGACGGCCTGTGGGACGCCTTCAACGATTACCACATGGGGATCACGGCCGAAAACCTCGCCGACAAATACGAAATCAGCCGCCAGGCCCAGGATGAATTCGCGGCCACTTCGCAACAGCACGCGGTCGCGGCCATCGAAGCCGGGCGTTTCGTGGATGAAATCACCCCGATCCTGATTCCGCAGCGCAAAGGCGACCCACTGCGCTTCGATACCGATGAACAGCCACGCGCCGGCACCACCGCCGAATCCCTGGGCAAGCTCAAGGCCGCCTTCAAGAAAGACGGCACAGTCACCGCTGGCAATGCCTCGTCTATCAATGATGGCGCAGCGGCCGTGATGCTGATGAGCGCTGCCAAAGCCGAACAACTGGGGTTGCCGGTGCTGGCGCGCATAGCCGGCTATGCCAATGCTGGTGTAGACCCGGCCATCATGGGCATCGGCCCGGTCAGCGCGACACGCCGCTGCCTGGACAAGGCTGGCTGGGCACTGGAAGAGCTGGACCTGATCGAAGCCAACGAAGCGTTTGCCGCGCAGTCGCTATCGGTTGCCAAGGAACTGGGCCTGGATCTGAACAAGGTCAACGTCAATGGCGGCGCCATCGCCCTGGGTCATCCCATCGGCGCATCTGGCTGCCGCGTGCTGGTGACGCTGTTGCATGAAATGATCAAGCGCGACGCCAAAAAAGGGCTGGCTACGCTCTGCATTGGCGGCGGTCAGGGTGTCGCACTGGCGCTGGCTCGCTGATTTATGGTGTCTGGCCGATCGCTCTCATGCCTGTGGGAGCGATCGGCAATCTCTCCTCGCCCTGTAACTGGTAAACTCCCGCGCCTAATTCCAGCCCAAGGCGCTCTGCATGTCTTCCTTGAATCAGGCGCTCAGCGTCGCCCTCGATAACCGTCAAAACCTGCTGGCCGAGCTACATCAGCAAGGGACGGACTGCTATCGCCTGTTTCACGGCAGCCAGGAAGGTGCCAGCGGCTTGACCATCGACCGCTATGGCCCGCAACTGCTGGTACAAAGCTTTCATAACACGCTGGATCTGGACTCGTTGCTTGGGCTGCATGCACTGGTCAATGCCCGGTTGGGTCTGGAAACCTTGCTGGTCTATAACGACCGCTCGCAGGGCAACTCGCGCATCGACCGCCAGGACCCGGTCTACAAGCCTCAAGAGGCCGCGCTGGAGGACCTGATCGGTCACGAGTGGGGCCTGAAATATCGGGTGCGCGGCCGTCATACCGGGCAGGACCCGCTGCTGTTTCTCGACCTGCGCAATACACGCGGCTGGGTCAAGGCGCACAGCAAGGGCAAAAGTGTATTGAACCTGTTTTCCTACACCTGCGGCGTCGGCTTGAGCGCTGCTGCCGGTGGCGCGAGTGAAGTCTGCAATCTGGACTTTGCCGAGAGCAATCTGGCCGTGGGCCGTGAAAACGGAGCACTCAACCCGCACTTGCCGCCGATGCAATTCATCCAGTCGGATTATTTCCCGGCCATTCGGCAACTGGCAGGCTTGCCGGTCAGTGCCCGTCGCGGGCAAAAACTTCCAGCCTACACAAGACTTGAACAACGTCAGTACGATCTGGTGCTGCTCGACCCGCCAGCCTGGGCGAAAAGCGCCTTCGGCACGGTCGACCTCCTGCGTGACTACCAGAGCCTGCTCAAACCGGCACTCCTGAGCACAGCCGAAGACGGTGTACTGATCTGCTGCAACAACCTGGCAAAAGTCAGCATGGACGATTGGCGAGAGCAGGTTCTGCGTTGCGCAACCAAAGCTGGCCGACCGGTACGTGACTGTCAGGTCATTCAGCCTGCCGCAGACTTCCCTTCACAGGACAATCAGCCTCCGCTCAAAACGCTGATTCTGCAGTTCTGATATCGCCTCGTATTAAAGGAAATTTCCTACGACGCTGGGAGGCTTTGCCTTTTGAACCCAATGGGCGTGCCATACTCCAAGGAGCTCCGAAAGAAAGAGACAAAGCCCCACATGTCCAAAGGATTGAAACGTACTCTTGGCACTTTGCTGGCTGTATTCGTGCTTTACAGCCTGCTGGGCTTTTTCATTCTGCCCGGCATTGCCCTGCGTATCGCCAACCAGCAGTTGAGCAACTACTCCACCGTTCCGGCAAAGCTCGAACGCCTGGAACTCAATCCCTACAGCCTTGAACTGACTCTCTGGGGCCTGAACATCGGCATTCCAGGCAAAGAGCAGATTGCCTTCGAGAAGCTGTATGCCAACCTGCAGATCGACAGCCTCTGGAGCGGTGCGCTGCATCTGCAAAAGGTAGAGCTGAGCACTCCGAGAACCGAGCTGCTGTTCGACAAGGCCGGCCAGTTGAATCTGGCGCAACTGTTCAAGCTGCCGCCCAGTGAACCCGCCAAGGATGAGCCCGCAAGCAAACCCTTCCCGCTGCGTATCGATGAAATAAAGCTGGCCGACGGCTATGTACACTTTCAGGACATGCGCCCCGGCGAGCCCATTGAGTTCCTTTACGACAAGCTGAACCTGGAGCTGAAGAACCTCAGCACGCTCCCTGAAGACAACGCAGACATGACACTGGTCGCCGCTGGCCCCGATGGCGGCCAGATCGACTGGGTGGGGCGCATCAGCCTCGTGCCGATCACCTCCGAGGGCACGCTCAAAGTCACCGACAGCAAGATGAAACTCTGGTGGCCGTATGTTCGCGATGCCCTGCCACTCGTATTGAAAGACGGTGTGCTGAACTTCAGTACCGCCTACACGCTCGACCTGAGCAAGGAAACCGAACTCAAGCTCAGCAACGCAGCGGCCAGCATCGCGCCGTTCTCGCTCGATGCGCCTGACGGGAGGCCACTGGTACGCCTGCAGCGTCTGGAGGTCAGCGAGACTTCGGTGGATCTGGCCAAGCAGCTTGTCACTGTCGGCAAGATCCGCAGCAACAAGCTGGAAACCTGGGCGGCCCGTGAAGCGGATGGCCAACTGGACTGGCAGAAGCTGTTTGCCAGCCAACCGGCAAAACCAGCACCGAAAAAACCGGAAATCGATGCCAAGGCTGCCGAGCCTGCCTTTTCCGCCGATGCCCAACCCCAGACTGCCGCTCGCCCCGCGCCTCCGGCGAAACCCTGGCAGGTGCTGCTACGAGACGTGCAACTGCGCGACTATCAGGTTCATCTGGCTGACCGAGTGCCTGCAGAAGCGGTTGCACTGGACGTCGGCCCCTTGAATCTGGACCTGCAGAACTTCGACAGCCTGAACAAATCGCCCTTTACCCTCAAACTCGATACCGGGCTAGGCAAGCAAGGCAAGCTGACAGCAGCGGGCGACGTCAATCTCAGCCCGGTCAGCGCACGCCTGAAGGTCACGACACGGGACATCGACCTGCGTCTCGCTCAAGCCTATATCAGCCCGTTCATTCGCCTGGAAATGCGCAGCGGGATGCTGGACAGCGATATTGCGCTCGACCTGAAAAGTACCGAGCCTCTGGCGCTGGGGGTTACCGGCAAGGCTCAGGTCAATCAACTGCACACGCTCGACACCCTCAAGCAGCGCGACTTCATGAAGTGGCAGCGCCTGGAGGTTGAAGGCCTGAACTATCAACATGGCGACAACCTGTCGATTACCCAGGTCAATCTGGAGCAGCCTTATGCACGCTTCATGATCAATGACGACCGGACCACCAATATCGACGACCTGCTTATTCCCCAGCCTGCCGACAAGCAGCCTGCCAAAGACTCGCCCAAAACAGCTGGCAATGAAAAACCGCTGGGTATTCATATCGGCGAGGTCAACATCAAGGACGGTTCGGCCAACTTCGCCGACTTTACCCTGACACCCAACTTCATCACCGCCGTGCAGCAGCTCAATGGCCGTATTGGCACCATCGATAACCGTCAGGCCAAACCGGCACCGGTCAATGTCGAGGGCAAGGTGGACCGTTATGCCCCGGTCACCATCAAGGGCAGCCTCAACCCGTTCGATCCGATGGCCAGCCTCGATATCGCCACCAGCTTCAAGCGTGTAGAGCTGACCACACTGACGCCCTACTCCGGGAAGTTCGCCGGGTTCCGAATCCGCAAGGGCCGCCTTAATCTCGATCTGCATTACCTGATCACCCAGGGCAAGCTGAAGGCCGAAAACAAGGTGCTCGTCGAGCAGTTGCAACTGGGCGAGAAAGTCGACAGCCCCGACGCGGTGGACTTACCGATTCGTCTGGCGGTCGCCTTGCTCAAGGACACTCAGGGCCGGATTGCACTTGAGCTGCCGGTCGAAGGTGACCTGAACAACCCGCAATTCAGCGTCATGCCGATTGTCTGGCAAACCCTGCGTAATCTTGTGCTGCGCGCGGCCCAGGCGCCCTTCAAGTTATTAGGCGGCCTGGTCAGCGGTGGTGGCTCTGAAGATTTGGGCAATGTGAGTTTCGCGCCCGGTTCCAGCGAGTTGAGCAGTGACGCCACAAAAGCTCTGGATACACTTGCAGCAGCACTCAGGGAGCGCCCTGCCCTGCGCCTGGAGATCGAAGGCACCAGCGCGGCCAGCAGCGACGGCCCACTGATCGCCCAGCAGCGCCTGGAGCGTGAATACCAGTTCACTTACTACAAGATCATGCAGCGCCGTGGCGACAAGGTCCCGGCCAGAGCCGCCTTGTTGCAAGTCCCTGACGACGAGAAAGGCCCGATGCTCGAAGGCATCTATCGCGCCCGCCTCAAGCAGCAGCCACCGGCAGAGTGGACGGACCTGGGCAAGGAAGAGCGCCTGAACAGAATGCGTGCCGCAGTGCTCAAGTTCTGGAGCGGCAACGAGGTCCTGTTGCGTGAACTGGGTCAGGACCGGGCTGGCAGTATCAAGGACTATCTGGTACAGAAGGGGCAACTGGAAGACGAACGTATCTATTTCGTCGATGCACACCTGGGTCAGGCGCAAGCAGATGGCCGGGTTATCAGCCCACTTCATCTGGACAGCGAGTAAACGACTTGAAGAGAACCCCGATCAGACTTGCCGGCTTCATCCTGCTGGCGCTCTCTGGAGCGCTGGCGGCGACAAGCGCACAGGCTTCGACCTTGCGTTGCGGCAGCCAGTTGATCAGTACGGGGGACCGTATCTTCGAGGTTCAGCAGAAGTGCGGAGCACCTGTCAGCCAGGAAGTTGTGGGCAGCAAGGAAACCTACAGCAGCAACTACCGCAGGTCCGAGGAAGTGAGAGTCGAGGAATGGGTCTACGGCCCCGATAACGGGATGTATCGATACCTGCGTTTCGAGGGTGGTCGTCTGGTCAGGATCGACAGCAAACGCGGACATTGAGCGGCAGAAAAATAGAACAGGCCCCAGTGCGAACACCGGGGCCTGTAATGGCCACATCCTTGTAGCCTCTCGCATGAACTTCCTGTCAGCCGACAACCTGCGGGGTCATCGGCTCGACGTCAGATGCTCATTTCAAAGGGTTATTCAGCCTTCAGGCCATCGGCCGAAACAGCCTGAACGCCTTTGATTTTCTTGGTGATAGCCACAGCAGTTTTCTTCTGGGCTTCAGTCACCGCGACGGTGGAGGACAGGGAAACCACGCCTTTGTTGGTTTCAACCTTGATGTCCGAGCCTGGGATGCCTTTTTCAGTCAGCAAGTCAGCTTTGACCTTGGTGGTGATCCAGGTATCGGTAGTCGCTTCCTTGGCCTCAGTCACTTCACCGGCAGCCAGCATCATTGGAGCCTGGGTGTTGGTCTGAGCGAATGCAGCGTTAGCCATGGTCAGAGTCAGGGCAGTTGCAGTGGCAGCAGCGATAGCGAACTTCTTCATACGATAACTCCTGTTTTTCTCAGAAACTGCAGCACATCGTTGGCTGCAGGGTTATCAGGTATATCGCAAGGGGTGTGCCAATCTGCCACAAGAAATAAAATCGTTTAAATTCAATGAGTTATATTTTTATCTATTTTGCACGATCGTGCAGATTGCCCGTTCGACCAAAAACCTCACTTGCAAGATGCATGTTCCCGTCGGGCGTTTTGAGAGGCTTTGCGTAAGCCGTTATTTACGCTCATAAAAAAAGGATCCCGAAGGATCCTTTCTTTGGCGAAGCCTATCGAGCTATCAAACGCCCGACGCTTTTGCAGCGGCTACGTCTTTGATCGACAGCTTGATACGGCCGCGGTTGTCCACGTCCAGTACCAGAACTTCAACTTCCTGACCTTCTTTCAGGATATCGGTCACTTTCTCTACGCGAGCATCGCTCAGCATGGAGATGTGAACCAGACCGTCCTTGCCAGGCAGGATGTTCACGAATGCGCCGAAGTCGACGATACGCTCAACCTTACCGACGTAGATCTTGCCGATTTCCGCCTCGGCGGTGATACCCAGAACGCGCTGACGTGCTGCTTCAGCCGCTTCCTTGGTTTCGCCGAAGATCTTGATCGAGCCGTCGTCTTCGATGTCGATCGAAGCCTTGGTCTCTTCACAGATTGCACGGATGGTCGCGCCGCCTTTACCGATGACGTCACGGATCTTGTCGGTGTCGATCTTCATGGCGATCATGGTCGGAGCGTTGGCCGACAGTTCGGTACGCGACTGACCAATGATCTGGTTCATCTGGCCGAGGATGTTCAGGCGAGCTTCCAGGGCCTGGCCCAGGGCGATCTCCATGATTTCTTCGGTGATGCCTTTGATCTTGATGTCCATCTGCAGCGCGGTAACACCTTTGGAGGTACCGGCTACCTTGAAGTCCATGTCGCCCAGGTGATCTTCATCACCCAGGATGTCGGTCAGAACTGCGAATTTCTCGCCTTCCTTGACCAGACCCATGGCGATACCGGCAACAGGAGCCTTCATCGGCACACCGGCATCCATCAGAGCCAGGGAAGCACCGCAGACCGAAGCCATGGAGCTGGAACCGTTGGACTCGGTGATTTCCGATACGACACGGATGGTGTACGGGAACACGTCAGTCTCAGGCAGCATGGCCTGAACGCTGCGACGAGCCAGACGGCCGTGACCGATTTCACGACGACCAGCGCCACCCATGCGGCCACACTCGCCTACCGAGAACGGAGGGAAGTTGTAGTGCAGCATGAAGGGGTCTTTCTTCTCGCCTTCAAGGGTGTCCAGCAGCTGTGCGTCACGCGCAGTACCCAGAGTAGCGACGACCAGAGCCTGGGTTTCGCCACGGGTGAACAGTGCAGAACCGTGAGTCTTCGGCAGAACGCCCACTTCGATGTTCAGAGGACGAACGGTGCGGGTGTCACGGCCATCGATACGAGGCTTGCCGTTGACGATGTTCTCACGCACGGTGCGGTATTCGATTTCACCGAAAGCGGCTTTGACTTCACCGGCAGACGGGCTGCCTTCTTCAACAGCCAGCTTGGCAACGACCTGGTCACGCAGCTCGCCCAGACGCGCATAGCGGTCGGCTTTGACAGTGATGGTGTAAGCCTGGGAGATCGCGTCGCCGAACTCGGAACGGATCGCGCCCAGCAGGTCAGTGGCTTCAGGCTTTGGCTGCCAGTCCCAGACAGGCTTGGCGGCTTCGGCGGCCAGCTCCTTGACGGCATTGATCACGACCTGGAATTCGTCGTGGGCGAACAGAACGGCACCCAGCATCTGGTCTTCGGTCAGCTCACGGGCTTCGGACTCAACCATCAGAACGGCTTCGGAAGTACCGGCTACAACCATGTCCAGGCTCGAAGCCTGCAGTTGCTCGTAAGTCGGGTTCAGCAGGTAGCCGGTGCTTTCGTGGAAAGCAACACGGGCAGCGCCGACAGGGCCGTCGAACGGAATGCCGGAGATGGCCAGGGCAGCCGAAGTACCGATCATCGCAGCGATGTCCGGATCGGTTTTCTTGCTGGTGGAAACCACGGTGCAGACAACCTGCACTTCGTTCATGAAGCCTTCTGGAAACAACGGACGAATCGGACGGTCGATCAGACGCGAAGTCAGGGTTTCTTTCTCGGAAGGACGACCTTCACGCTTGAAGAAACCACCAGGGATCTTGCCGGCAGCGTAGGTTTTTTCCTGATAGTGCACGGACAGCGGGAAGAAGCCTTTGCTTGCATCGGCGTTCTTGGCGCCGACCACTGTCACCAATACGCTGACGTCATCGTCAACGGTGACCAATACTGCGCCGGAAGCCTGACGGGCGATGCGGCCAGTCTCCAGGGTTACGGTCGATTGACCGAACTGAAATTTCTTGATTACCGGGTTCACGGTTTCCTACCTTTTCTGTGGCTCTTGGGGAACTGGTTTCTTGCGAATTCTTGGGCAGCGAGGGGAATCGGCCCCTTCGGCAGTCCAGATAAAACTAGAGGCTGGAAGCCTGCCAGAACCATCGGTATACCGATGAATCGTGACAGACAACCAACCTCTCGCAACGTCGTTATTAGCGACGCAGACCCAGACGACCGATCAGGGCGCTGTAACGGCTAACGTCCTTACCTTTCAGGTAATCCAGCAGCTTGCGACGCTGGTTTACCATACGGATCAGACCACGACGCGAGTGGTGGTCCTTACCGTTGGCCTTGAAGTGGCCTTGCAGTTTGTTGATGTTGGCGGTCAGCAGTGCAACTTGCACTTCTGGCGAACCAGTGTCACCAACAGCTTGCTGGTAGTCGGTTACGATCTGAGCTTTTTCTTCAACGCTGAGTGCCATGTGGGCAATCCTTCAGTAAAGGAGCCGCTTCCGGGGAAGACGGTTCCAACAGGCCGGGGACAAACCCCGTATTAAAAAATGAGATGTGACCGTGCCTGTTGACAGCCACCCTCGTTCCAGCCTGCCTGCATGCAGACAGCCTGGTTCCGGTCATTCTGACCGAATCAGACGACGCGGCGCTATACGCCCGTCTTCGCTTACTTCACCGATACCGATGAAGCGACCTTCATGATCCTGCACCCGAACCATGCCGAACTTCGGCGCATCCGGTGCTCTTACCGGCTGACCATGCAGCCAGTAGAAAGAACTGTGTTCCGAAAACTTCAGCAGTGGCCAATGTAGCAGACCGCTGTCCGATGGCATCAGAAAACGGTCGACCGCTTCGTTGCCACCGTCGGCGTGTACCTGCTCAAGCTCTTCGAGCGTGACCGTCTGGCTCAGGTTGAAAGGCCCGGCCTGGGTACGACGCAGTTCGGCTACATAGGCACCACAGCCCAGTTTCTCACCAATATCCTCGACCAGGGTCCGGATATAAGTGCCTTTGCTGCAATCGACCGAAAGACGCGCAGTCTCGGACTCGCTAGCCAGCAATTCCAGGCGCGCAATAGTAACAGAACGAGGCTCGCGCTCCACTACTTCCCCGGCACGGGCCAACTTGTAAAGAGGCTGGCCATCACGCTTGAGGGCCGAGTACATAGGAGGTATCTGGCTGATTTGACCGCGAAAAGCAGGCAACACCGCTTCGATATCTTCGCGACCAACGGTCACCGGGCGAGTCTGTAACACTTCGCCTTCAGAGTCTGCCGTGGTGGTGGTCTTGCCCAGTTGCATCAGCGTCTCGTAGGACTTGTCCGAATCGAGCAGGTACTGAGAGAACTTGGTGGCTTCACCAAAGCACAACGGCAACACACCTGTCGCCAAAGGATCGAGGCTGCCGGTATGCCCGGCCTTCTCGGCATTGAGCAACCAGCGCACCTTTTGCAGGGCCGCATTGGAAGTAAAGCCCAGAGGCTTGTCGAGCAGAATGATACCGCTGACGTTTCGGCGTATACGCTTGACCTGAGCCACGCCTTACTCCTCGGTACTGTCCGGCTTCACGCCTTGTGGCGCGGAACCTTCCTGATGTTGTCCGTCTTCGGCCACTGCACGCTCGATCAATGCCGAGAGATGTGCGCCACGAGCCACGCTTTCGTCGTAGTGGAAGTGCAACTGCGGCACGCTGCGCAGTTTCATTTCACGGGCCAGCTGCATGCGCAGAAAGCCTGCGGCGGAGTTGAGCACCTTGATGCTCTGCGCGATTTCCTCGGCGCTGTCCTGGCCCATTACGGTCATGAAAATCTTGGCGTGACCGACATCACGACTGACATCGACAGCAGTGATGGTGACCAGACCCACACGTGGGTCCTTGATTTCGCGGCGGATCAACTGCGCCAGTTCGCGCTGCATCTGATCGCCAATTCGTTGGGTACGGCTATATTCTTTTGCCATGGTTTGCTACCTGTTACTGACTCGGGACCAAACCCTGACAGTCTGAAAGCGGCAAACGCCCGGCCTGACAATTGCCAGACCGGGCGTTGCGTTTAGAGCCCATGACAGAGGCTGAGGCATTTGCATGCCTCGTTCTGCCATGGCTCCTACAGCTCGCGACTTAAAGGCTGCGAGCAACCTGGACCTTCTCGAAGACTTCGATCTTGTCACCGACCTTGACGTCGTTGTAGCTCTTGACGCCGATACCGCATTCCATGCCGGCACGAACTTCAGAAGCATCGTCCTTGAAGCGACGCAGGGATTCCAGCTCGCCTTCGAAGATAACGATGTCGTCGCGCAGAACGCGGATTGGACGGTTACGGTGAACGACACCTTCAATAACCATACAACCTGCAATCGCGCCGAACTTCGGCGAGCGGAACACGTCACGCACTTCGGCGATACCTAGGATGTTCTCGCGAACATCGCTGCCCAGCATACCGGTCAGTGCTTTCTTGACGTCTTCGATGATGTCGTAGATCACGTTGTAGTAACGCATATCCAGACCTTCCTGCTCGACGATCTTGCGAGCGCCGGCATCGGCACGCACGTTGAAGCCGAACAGTACAGCGTTGGAGGCCAGTGCCAGGTTGGCGTCGCTCTCGGTGATACCACCGACACCGCCACCGACAACACGCACTTGCACTTCGTCGTTACCCAGGCCGCCCAGGGCGCCCTGCAGTGCTTCCAGCGAACCACGGACGTCGGATTTGAGGACGATGTTAAGCGTCTTCTTCTCTTCCTGACCCATGTTCTCGAAGATGTTTTCCAGCTTGCCAGCATGAGCGCGAGCCAGTTTGACTTCACGGAACTTGCCTTGACGGAACAGAGCGACCTCACGGGCCTTCTTCTCGTCAGCCAGTACGCTCATCTCGTCGCCAGCGTCCGGCGTGCCATCCAGACCGAGGATCTCGACCGGAATCGACGGGCCAGCCTCTTTTACAGGCTTGCCGTTCTCGTCGAGCATGGCGCGGATACGACCGAAGTTCGAGCCGACCAGAACCATGTCGCCCTGACGCAGAGTACCGTCCTGAACCAGAACGGTCGCAACCGGGCCGCGGCCTTTGTCCAGACGGGATTCAACGACAACACCACGGCCAGGAGCCGATGGAGTGGCCTTGAGTTCCAGAACTTCAGCCTGCAGCAGGACCGCTTCGAGCAGTTCGTCGACGCCGGTACCCATTTTCGCGGAAACAGGAACGAAAGGCGTATCACCGCCCCACTCTTCGGAAGTCACGCCATGGACCGACAGTTCGCTGCGGATGCGATCGAGGTCAGCGCCCGGCTTGTCAATCTTGTTCACTGCAACAACCAGCGGCACGCCAGCAGCTACGGCATGCTGAACGGCTTCGATGGTTTGCGGCATCACGCCGTCGTCTGCTGCAACAACCAGGATGACGATATCGGTCGCCTTGGCACCACGGGCACGCATTGCGGTAAACGCGGCGTGACCAGGGGTGTCGAGGAAGGTGACCATGCCGCGTTCGGTTTCAACGTGGTAGGCACCGATGTGCTGGGTGATACCGCCGGCTTCGCCAGCAGCAACCTTGGCACGACGGATATAGTCGAGCAGGGAAGTCTTACCGTGGTCAACGTGGCCCATTACGGTCACGACCGGAGCACGGGAGAACGTCTCACCTACGAATTTCAGCGATTCAGCCAGGGAGTCTTCCAGGGCGTTGTCGCTGACCAGCGTGACCTTGTGGCCCAGCTCTTCGGCGATCAACTGGGCAGTTTCCTGATCCAGTACCTGGTTGATGGTCACCGGAGTGCCCAGCTTGAACATGAACTTGATGACTTCAGCTGCCTTGACGGACATCTGTGCCGACAGTTCGCCAACAGTGATCGTCTCGCCGATGGCAACGTCACGAATAACCGGACCGGTAGGGTTCTGGAAACCGTGGGCATTGCGTTTCTTCAGCTTGGACTTGCCACGACCACCACGACGGAAACCATCGCTTTCTTCGTCGGTAGTACGAGGAGCAACGCGAACAGCCGGTGCCTTCTCTTTTACCGAAGCACGATGCGGGGCGTTCTTGCGCTCGCCGTCGCCGCCACGAGAGTTGCGATCATCGCCACGGGTCTTGTCCGGACGACGCTGATCGTCACGCTTGCGAACTTCGACAACAGGCGCAGCAGGTGCGGATGTTGGCGCAGGTGCCGCAGGGGCAGCAGGGGCTTCACGTACTGGCTCGGCAGCAGCCACAGGGGCTGGCGCAGGGGCAGCTTCTGCAACGACCGGTTGAGCAGCAGGCTGGCGACGCGCTTCTTCTTCGGCGCGGCGCTTGGCTTCTTCTTCAGCCTTTTGACGGGCGGCATTTTCTACCGCACGGCGTTCGTCCAGCTCACGCTTGCGCTCGGCTTCGATTTCTTCCGGGCTGCGTTGCACGAAAACTTTCTTCTTGCGCACTTCAACGCTGATGCTTTTGCTGCCAGCAACGCGCAAGGTGCTCGTGGTCTTGCGCTGCAAGGTAATCTTGCGCGGCTCTTCCACTTTAGCCTTGTGGCTGCTTTTCAAGTGAGTCAGCAACGATTGCTTTTCACTGTCGGTCACATGTTCCTCGGCGGCGGTGTGCGGCAGACCTGCCTCACGCATCTGCTGCAGCAGGCGCTCTACCGGTGTTTTGACCTCATCGGCCAGTTGTTTCACCGTGACTTGCGTCATGCACTTCTCTCCTCAGGCCGCGCCTGTTACTCGAACCAATGGGCTCGGGCGGCCATGATCAACTTGCCGGCACGATCATCGTCAATGCCGTCGATGTCGAGCAGGTCATCTATAGACTGCTCGGCCAGGTCTTCGCGGGTAATTACGCCGCGCACCGCCAGTTCCATCGCCAAATCCTTGTCCATACCCTCAAGCGAGAGCAGGTCTTCGGCCGGATGGGCGTCTGCCAGCTTTTCCTCAGTAGCGATGGCTTTAGTCAACAAGCGATCCTTGGCACGAGCGCGAAGCTCGTTGACGGTTTCTTCGTCAAAGCCATCGATGTTGAGCATTTCTTCCAGCGGTACGTAGGCAATCTCTTCCAGGCTTGTGAAGCCTTCATCAACCAGTACCTGCGCCAGATCTTCGTCGACTTCCAGCTCTTCGATGAAGTTGCGCAGAATGTCACCGGTCTCTGCCTGCTGCTTGGCCTGGATGTCCGATTCGGTCATCACGTTCAGGGTCCAGCCAGTCAACTGACTCGCCAGACGCACGTTCTGACCGCCACGACCAATGGCCTGAGCCAGGTTGTCCGCACCAACAGCGATATCCATTGCATGGGCATCTTCATCGACGATGATTGCCGCCACTTCTGCAGGGGACATTGCGTTGATCACGAACTGCGCCGGGTTATCGTCCCAGAGCACGATATCCACACGCTCGCCACCCAACTCGCCGGATACGGCCTGAACACGCGAACCGCGCATGCCGATGCAGGCGCCTTGCGGGTCGATTCGTTTGTCCTTGGAGCGAACAGCGATCTTTGCACGAGAACCCGGGTCACGGGAGGCAGCCATCACCTCGATCAGACCTTCGGCAATTTCCGGTACTTCGATACGGAAAAGCTCGATCAGCATTTCTGGCGCAGTACGCGACAGAATCAGCTGAGGGCCACGGTTTTCAGTGCGGATTTCTTTCAGCAGAGCCCGCAGACGCACACCTACCCGGAAAGTTTCCCGGGAGATGATGTCTTCGCGAGCCAGCAATGCTTCGGCATTGTTGCCCAGGTCAACGATGACATTGTCACGTGTAACCTTTTTAACAGTACCGGAAATGATTTCGCCCAGACGCTCGCGATAGGCATCGACCACCTGAGCACGCTCGGCTTCACGAACCTTTTGCACAATGACTTGCTTGGCGGTCTGCGCAGCAATACGACCGAACTCGATGGACTCGATCTTCTCTTCGATCAGATCGCCAGCGACAGCACCCGGCTTTTTAGCCTGGGCCTGGTCTACAGCCAACTCGTAGGCCGGATCGTCCAGATCTTCGTCTTCGACCACAGTCCAGCGACGGAACGTCTCGTAGTTCCCGGTGTGGCGGTTGATTTCCACACGCAGCTCAACTTCATCTTCAAAACGCTTCTTGGTAGCAGTGGCAAGAGCCAGCTCCAACGCTTCAAAAATCACTCCTGCCGGAACGCCCTTTTCATTGGACACCGACTCAACAACCAGCAGTACTTCTTTGCTCATCGTACGCCTCGCCTTTCGCAAGCCATTGGATCCGCGGGATCCGCAGTATCTGGCACGTCTCAGTCAAACGTGGGAATAATGTTGGCTTTGTCGATCAAGTCGATCGGCAACAGGTACTCGTGATCTTCTACATGCACCACGACATCCTGCTCCTCCACCCCGCGGAGAAGGCCTTGAAAGTTGCGTCGACCATCGAATGGCGAGCGCAGCTTTATTTTCACTTGTTCCCCAGCGTGCAAAGCAAACTGTTCAAGAGTGAACAGCGGGCGATCCATGCCGGGAGAAGACACTTCAAGCGTGTATTCAGCACTGATGGGATCTTCAACATCCAAAACACCGCTGACCTGGCGACTGACTATTTCGCAGTCCTCCACCAGAACGCCGCCTTCTTTGTCGATATAAATACGCAGCAGTGAATGTCGGCCCTGGGAAAGAAATTCAATTCCCCAGCATTGATAGCCAAGAGCCTCGACCACCGGGGCCAACAAGGCCTGCAACTGTTCTAGCTTGCTCGACACCTGAACCCCCTCGTGCATGCTTTAGAAATAAAAAAATGGGCTAAAGCCCATCATGAAAACGCCGCTGAACATCGGCGTTATGTACTGTCCAGCTAACAAAAAGCCCCTAGAATAGGGGCTTCGCGAAACTGGTTGCGGGGGCTGGATTTGAACCAACGACCTTCGGGTTATGAGCCCGACGAGCTACCAGACTGCTCCACCCCGCGACAAAGCTGGGGCGGAAGTATACGACCGATCCCTTAAAGGGTCAATCCAACATCCACCTACAAGAAAGCCCGCTAGTGCGGGCTATCCTGCTTAATTGGTACCGAGAAGGGGACTCGAACCCCTACACCCTATGGGCACAACCACCTCAAGGTTGCGTGTCTACCAATTCCACCACCTCGGCATTACAACTCTTTTTGGCGACCTCAACAAACATCGCCGAATTCTTTTTTACTTCTGCTCTGGAGCTTGAGGTACGTCAGCTGGAACTACCGCTGGCTTTTGCCCTTCGAGCACCGGAACATCATCTGCTGCCGGTTTTTGTTTCACTTCCAATACCGCTGGATTTGGTAAACCTACTTCAGTCAGCCCTTGAGCTTTCTCTTTAGCAAAGTAACCTAACCCCAAGCTGGTTATGAAAAAAGCTGCGGCGAGTATAGCAGTAAACTTACTAAGAAAGGTAGAGGTTCCTTGCCCTCCGAACACAGTATTTGATGCACCTGCTCCGAAAGACGCACCGGCGTCCGCACCTTTACCCTGCTGCAGCAATACCAGGACAACAACGCCCAGAGCGCCCAGCAGATGAAAAACGACTACGACTGTTTCCAGCATTTTTTCAGTTTCCCGCGGCGCGACAGATCGCACCGAACTCATCTGCATTCAGGGAAGCTCCACCAATGAGCCCCCCATCGATATCCGGCATGCTGAACAACTCGACCGCATTGGCCGCCTTCACGCTGCCGCCATAAAGAAGACGCACGCCTTGTGCGACTTCGGAATTCTCTTTCGCCAGCTGCGCGCGAATAGCTGCGTGCACGTCCTGCGCCTGCTGAGGCGAGGCTGTCAGCCCGGTACCAATGGCCCAGACCGGCTCGTAAGCGATTACCGCATCAACAAATGCACCGATGCCAAACTCGGCGATGATGCTATCGAGCTGCTGCCCGACAACTTCCAGCGTCTGACCCGCCTCGCGCTGCTCGAGAGTTTCCCCTACACACAACACCGGTATCAGACCGCTCGCCTGAATCGCCGCAAACTTGCGATTGAGAACATCATCCTGCTCACCAATCAATTGGCGGCGCTCGGAGTGCCCAACCAGTACAAACCTGCAACCCGAATCAGCAAGCTGACTCGACGCTATCTCGCCTGTCAGCGCACCTTGTGCTGCCTGTATCGCAGCATCCTGGGCACCAACGGCGATGGACTGGCCCTTGAGCCCTTCAACCGCCTGAGCGATGTAGAGACTCGGAGGCATAACCGCGATATCAACATCGCTTGGCAGAACCTGCCCGGCAAGCCCGTCGATCAGCTCAGCGACGCTGGCGCGGGTACCGTGCATCTTCCAGTTACCAGCTACCATAGGGCGACGCATGCTACACCTCGTCGGTCAAAGTGGGCGCAGATGTTACCCAACACTTTCAACACTGGCAAGCCAAAATCAGGCGCAAACTTCAGCAACAAGCTTCGCCAGCTCATCGGCATAGTTTCTGACCTGAGTTTCGTCCTCACCCTCGACCATGACCCGCACCAATGGCTCGGTGCCAGACTTGCGCAGCAAGACGCGACCACGCCCCGCCATTTCCGCCGTAACACGGGCACAGGCTTCCTGTACCGACGGATGGGAAACCGGATCTACACCACCGCCAAAGCGCACATTGACCAATACCTGAGGGCATTTGCGCAGCGCCTGACGAATCTCGCACAGACTGACACCCCGACGACGCAAGGCAAGCAGCACCTGCAAGGCAGCAATAATCGCATCCCCCGTCGTGGTGTGCTGGAAGCAGACGATATGCCCGGAGTTTTCACCGCCGATCTGCCAGTCGCGCTCCAGCAGCTCGGCAATCACATAGCGGTCACCGACATTGGCCCGAACGAATGGAATGCTCTTCTCGGCAAGCGCCAGCTCAAGCCCCAGGTTGCTCATCAGGGTACCGACCACGCCGCCCTGCAAACGACCACGCTCCTGCAGATCACAGGCAATGATGTACAGAAGCTCGTCGCCATCGACGATCGCCCCCGTATGATCAACCATCAGAACCCGGTCGCCATCGCCATCGAATGCGATCCCCAGATCAGCCTTTTCAGACACCACGGCAGCCTGCAACGCTTCCATGTGGGTGGAACCGCAATCCTTGTTGATATTGAGCCCATCAGGTTGCGCCGACAGCACAACGACCTGCGCGCCCAATTCACGGAAAACGTTGGGGGCCACTTTATAGGTAGCGCCGTGTGCGCAGTCGATCACCAGCTTAAGGCCGGCAAAACTGGTACTGGTCGGCACACTGCTTTTACAGAATTCGATATAACGTCCGGCCGCATCGTTGATACGCGAAACCTTGCCGAGCTTTTCGGATTCGGCGACGGTCATCGGCGTATCCAGCAGCTCTTCAATCATCTTCTCGATCT
The DNA here is from genome assembly GCF_057809175.1 of Pseudomonas sp. FG43. Lineage (NCBI taxonomy): Bacteria > Pseudomonadati > Pseudomonadota > Gammaproteobacteria > Pseudomonadales > Pseudomonadaceae > Pseudomonas > Pseudomonas sp. FG43. The sequence goes on along the minus strand of NZ_JBMDJL010000013.1, from coordinate 116,112 downwards.
CGTCAGGCAGCTTGGTGCCCTTGCCCGAGAAGAACTTGATGCCGTTGTCGTAATGCGGATTGTGGGAGGCACTGATAACAATGCCCGCCTCAGCATGAAAGGTGCGGGTCAGATACGCGATAGCCGGTGTAGGCATCGGACCAAGCAGCATGACATCCGCCCCGGCAGCCGAAATACCGGCCTCCAGCGCAGACTCGAACATGTAACCGGAGATGCGCGTGTCCTTGCCGACAAGAATCCTGCAGGCGCCCATTCGACGAAATGCCATGCCGGCAGCCCAGCCGAGCTTGAGCATGAACTCAGGCGTGATTGGAAACTGTCCTACCCGACCACGAATGCCGTCAGTTCCGAAATACTTTCTTGTAGTCATAAATGCTGCTCCGCAGTTTCTTACTCAGCCGATTCGACAGCTGCAATCATGCGCACCACATCAGCCGTTTCGGCGACGTCGTGCACACGTAGAATTCGAGCCCCTTTGGTCATCGCCAAAGCGGCCAATGCAAGGCCTCCATACAACCGCTCCCCGACAGGACGCTCCAGCACGGCACCGATCATGCTTTTGCGCGAAACCCCGACCAGTAACGGTCGCCCAAGAGAATGCAGGGCCTGCATATGCTTGAACAGACTCAGGTTGTGATCCAGCGTCTTGGCGAAACCGAAGCCGGGATCAAGGATGATCCGGTCACGCTCGATACCTGCCGCCGCACACTGATTCATCCGCTCAAGCAGAAAAGCGCTGACCTCACCCAGCAGGTCGGTGTAACGCGGGTCATCCTGCATATTGCCCGGCTCGCCGAGCATGTGCATCAGACAGACCGGCAGACCTGTCTGAGCGGCAGCCACCAGGGCACCAGGGCGACCCAACGAACGCACATCATTGATAAGCCCCGCACCGAGACGAGCCGTTTCGAGCATGACTTCAGGCGTGGAGGTATCAACCGAAACAATGACGTCCAGTTCGCGGCCGATAGCTTCTACCACCGGCGCAACCCGTTCAAGCTCTTCAGCAGGAGAAACAGGAGGCGCACCAGGACGAGTTGACTCGCCACCGACATCAATCAGAGTCGCACCCGCCAGAACCATGCCCTCGGCATGACGCAAGGCTGCATCAAGCTGGCTGTAACGGCCGCCATCCGAGAATGAATCTGGAGTTGCATTGAGGATGCCCATCACGTGCGTACGGGCCAAATCAAGAACCCGGTTGCCGCAAGGCAACCGGGTCGGGTACAGCGTAGATGTCATGTCAGACCTTAATGTTCAGCAGCAGGACCGCCGATAGGGGCTTCCGGGCGGGCATCCGTAACAGGCGTGCCCTTGGTACCCGAACCGCCTTCCCAGTCTCGCGGCTCACGCGGAGGTCGGCCCGCCATGATGTCATCGATCTGGTCGGCGTCGATAGTCTCATATTTCATGAGCGCCTCCGCCATCGCATCGAGCTTGTCACGGTTATCGGTGAGAAGCTGCTTGGCGGTGTTATAGCTGTGATCGATGATACTGCGAACTTCCAGATCGATCAGCTTGGCTGTATCACCGGAGAAACTCGAATTCTGGCTGGCACCACGGCCCAGGAAGCCTGAATCCTCATCTTCCGAATACATCAACGGACCGAGCTTTTCCGACAACCCCCACTTGGTCACCATGTTCCGGGCAATCTGACTTGCACGCATGATGTCGTTGGAAGCACCGGTGGTTACACCATCAAAGCCCAGCGTCATTTCTTCAGCGATACGACCGCCGTACAAGGAGCAGATCTGGCTGACCAGAGCGCGCTTGGACAGGCTGTAGCGATCTTCTTCCGGCAGGAACATGGTCACACCAAGGGCACGACCGCGTGGAATGATCGAGACCTTGTAGACCGGATCATGCTCAGGCACCAGCCGACCAACGATAGCGTGACCCGCTTCGTGATAGGCAGTGTTCTGTTTTTCCTTCTCGGACATGACCATGCTCTTGCGCTCGGCGCCCATCATGATCTTGTCTTTGGCCAGCTCGAACTCTTTCATTTCAACGATGCGCTTGCCGGCACGGGCTGCGAACAGGGAAGCCTCGTTGACCAGGTTGGCAAGGTCAGCACCCGAGAAGCCCGGAGTACCACGAGCGATGACCGCAGGATTCACATCCTCGCCCATCGGGACTTTACGCATGTGAACCTTGAGAATCTGCTCACGACCACGAATATCCGGCAGACCTACAACGACCTGGCGGTCGAAACGGCCTGGACGCAGCAATGCAGGATCCAGTACGTCAGGACGGTTGGTAGCGGCGATGACAATGATGCCATCGTTCATTTCAAAGCCATCCATCTCGACCAGCAACTGGTTGAGGGTCTGCTCACGCTCATCATGACCGCCACCCATGCCGGCGCCACGATGGCGACCCACGGCATCGATCTCGTCGATGAAGATGATGCATGGCGCGTGCTTCTTGGCCTGCTCGAACATGTCACGGACGCGGCTTGCACCAACACCCACGAACATTTCCACGAAGTCGGAACCGGAAATGGTGAAGAATGGCACTTTCGCTTCGCCGGCAATCGCCTTGGCAAGCAGGGTCTTACCAGTACCTGGAGGACCGACCATCAGCACGCCGCGAGGAATACGACCGCCCAGACGCTGGAACTTACCCGGATCGCGGAGGAACTCGACCAGTTCGCCTACTTCTTCCTTGGCCTCGTCACAACCTGCCACATCGGCCAGAGTCGTCTTGACCTGATCTTCGGAAAGCAGGCGCGCCTTGCTCTTGCCGAAGCTCATCGGACCGCCCTTGCCTCCCGCACCACCTTGCATCTGGCGCATGAAGAACATGAACACGGCAATGATGACCAGAATCGGGAAGCTGGCGACCAGCAACTGGGTCCAGATGCTCTGCTGCTCAGGCTGCTTGCCTTCGACAACCACATTGTTATCGACCAGATCACCAATCAGACCATTGTCCGCAATGGCGGGACGAATGGTCTTGAAGGTGTCGCCATCACTGCGCTTGCCCGTGATCACGGCGCCGTCCACGGAAACCTTCTCGACCTTGCCATCCTTGACCTGCTGGATGAACTCGGAGTAGTTGAGGGTCTGCGGCTCGTTCGGGCTGGAGAAGTTGTTCATCACCGTCACCAGGACAGCCGCGATGATCAACCACAGGATCAAATTCTTTGCCATATCGTTCAATTAGCTACCCTCTGAAGCAAGCTCCACGCAGGAAGCGTGCCTCGCATGATATTCACCGGCCTAACTTACTACAGAACCTACAGATGTGGCAGGCACCGTCTGTAACCCTTTGTGAAACTTTGACTGCATGATGGTCATACATGCGCCATCAGCATAGCCATTTGAAAAAAGCTATCGACCACCTTCAAAGACGCTCATCGCTTGCAGCGCCTTCGACTGCGCGAAAACCGCGAGCCAGCAGGTATTGCTCACGAGACCTGTCTCGCGACGACAACGGCTTGCGCATCTGCACCTTGTCGAAAAGCTTGCGGATATCCTTGTGGTACACATCAAAGCCCTCGCCCTGGAAGACCTTGATCAGGAAATCACCACCCGGTCGCAAGACCCGACCGGCAAGATCCAGTGCCAACTCGCAGAGGAACATTGCACGCGGCATGTCCACTGCACTCAATCCACTCATATTGGGGGCCATATCGGAAATCACAAGGTCTACCTGTGTATTGCCGACAGCTTCCAGGATTTGAGCGAGAACCGCGTCCTCGGTGAAGTCCCCTTTGATGAAGGTCACATCGGGGATGCTGTCCATATCAAGGATATCGGACGCGATCAGGCGACCCTGACCACCAATCAGACGACTGGTCACCTGAGACCACCCCCCCGGAGCCGCCCCAAGGTCAATGACCGTCATGCCTGGACGGATGATCTTGTCCTTCTCCTGGATCTCCAGAAGCTTGTAGCTGGCACGGGAACGGTAACCGTCCTTTTGCGCCATTTTGACGTATTTGTCATCAAAGTGTTCTTTGAGCCAGTTATGGCTTGTCTTGGAACGGGCCACGGGGCACCTCAAAAATAAAACGAGTCGTGATTAACTGGGCGGTCCCGGACTCGCTCGGGTAAACTGGCCGCCGCTTTTTTACAAGATCAGACGCAGGGGTCAGATTATGCCGCTCACTCAAGAGCAGAAGAAACAATACAAATCCATTGGCCACCATCTGAAACCAGTATTGATCGTGGCTGACAATGGTTTGACTGAAGGTGTGCTCGCCGAACTTGAACGCGCACTGAGCGATCACGAGCTGATCAAGATCAAGCTCAACATCCTCGATCGCGAAAGCCGCCTCCAGACCATCGCAGAGCTCTGCAAGGCCGGTTCAGCGGACCTTGTGCAGGTCATCGGCAAAATGGCGTTGATCTATCGCAAGAACCCAAAGGTAAACAAGCAATTGTCCAACGTCCACCGCGCAAGCTGATTTAAAAAGCCAGGGCGCCTTCAGCGCGCCCTGATGCTCCTTCCCGGTACAGGCTGCAAGACCAGCAACAAGCCGCTCAACGCCAACACCAGATAACTCAGCAACTGCCAATGCAGAGCATCGGCAAACCAGTGCCGGAGCACGTAATAAGCCGCTGACGACATCAATGCAACCGAAAGCAATTGCCCGCGAAAATCCCGCCAGACACTTGCCAACCGCTCGAACCGGACAAGAAGCACCAATTGAAGTAACGCACAGGCCGCTGCAAAACTTACCAGCAAAGCACTGGCGCGATTGGCAAACTGGTCGATGAACAACGGTGCAAGGCCTGTCTGATCAAGCACAGCCAATGTCGCCAGATGCAGCAGGACCAGCCCGCCTACCCACAAGGTCTGGGCAAGCTGCCAGATAATTGCGCCCGCAGGAAACGGGCGCACCCCATCAAACGTGACGGACTTCAATGATCTCGTACTCGATCACACCGCTAGGCGTTTTCACCGCCACCACATCACCCTCTTCCTTGGCAATCAAGGCGCGAGCGATAGGCGAACCGACGGAAATCTTGCCCAGTTTGATATCGGCCTCATCCTCACCAACGATCTGATAGGTAACAGATTCGTCGGTTTCAACGTTGGCGATCTGGACAGTCGTACCGAAAATCACCTTCCCTGTATGAGGAATGGTGGTGACATCGATGATGACCGCATTCTGCATACGGCCTTCGATATCCCGGATACGCGCCTCAACCATACCCTGCTGCTCGCGGGCAGCATGGTATTCGGCGTTTTCCTTGAGGTCGCCCAGCTCGCGCGCAGTACCGATGTCCTGGCTGAGCTTGGGACGAACCACCTTGGTCAGATGCGTCAACTCTTCTTCCAGGGCGCGAGCGCCCTGGACAGTCATTGGGTATTTGATCATGCCTTCAATCCTGCATGTAGATCCTGCAAGCGCCGCACGGTCTTTTCAGGACCGAACTTGAGCGCTTCGCAGATGGCCTCGCCTGCAGCAATAGTAGTGGTGCAGTAAATCTTGTGCTGCAAGGCGTTACGACGAATGGAGTAAGAATCGGCGATGGACTGACGGCCTTCGGTGGTGTTGATGATCAGAGTGACTTCGTCATTCTTGATCATGTCGACCACGTGAGGACGGCCTTCAGTCACCTTGTTGACACGACGGACCTTCAAGCCCGCAGCTTCGATCAGCTTCGCCGTACCGGCGGTCGCCACGATCTCGAAACCGAGGTTGATCAGATCGCGGGCAACACCAGCAACCAGTGGCTTGTCGTCATTGCGCACGCTGATGAACGCAGTGCCGCCTGTCGGCAGAATCTCGCTGGCGCCCACCTGAGCCTTGGCAAAGGCTTCACCGAAGGTATCGCCCACGCCCATGACTTCACCGGTCGACTTCATCTCTGGGCCGAGGATCGGGTCAACACCCGGGAACTTGGCGAACGGGAAGACCGCTTCTTTCACGCTGTAGAAGTTCGGAATGATTTCCTTGGTGAAACCCAGCTCTTTCAGGGTTTTGCCTGCCATGACGCGGGCAGCGATCATGGCCAGGGAAACACCGATGCACTTGGACACGAAAGGCACGGTACGCGATGCACGCGGGTTCACTTCGATGACGTAGATGTCTTCGCCTTGCAGCGCCAACTGAACGTTCATCAAGCCGACAACGCCCAGCTCAAGGGCCATCTTCTTGACCTGCTCGCGCATCTCGTCCTGGATGTGAGCCGGCAGCGAGTAAGGCGGCAGCGAACATGCGGAGTCACCGGAGTGAACGCCTGCCTGCTCGATGTGCTGCATGATCGCGCCGATGACGACATCGGTTCCGTCGCAGACTGCATCGACGTCCATTTCGATTGCACAGTTCAGGAAGTGGTCCAGCAATACCGGGCTGTCGTTGGAAACCTGAACGGCTTCACGCAGGTAACGCTTGAGTTCTTCTTCCTGGTAGACGATTTCCATCGCCCGGCCGCCCAGTACGTAGGACGGACGCACAACCAGCGGGTAACCGATTTTTGCGGCAGCGCGAATGGCTTCGTCTTCGCTGCGCACAGTCGCGTTTGGCGGCTGACGCAGGTTCAGGCGTTCAACCATCTGCTGGAAGCGCTCACGGTCTTCTGCACGGTCGATAGCGTCAGGGCTGGTGCCGATGATCGGCACGCCAGCAGCTTCCAGGGCACGAGCCAGCTTCAGAGGAGTCTGGCCGCCGTACTGGACGATCACGCCTTTAGGCTTCTCGACGCGCACGATTTCCAGAACGTCTTCCAGAGTCACAGGCTCGAAGTACAGACGGTCGGAGGTGTCGTAGTCGGTCGATACGGTTTCCGGGTTGCAGTTGACCATGATGGTCTCGTACCCGTCTTCGCGCAGCGCCAGAGCCGCGTGTACGCAGCAGTAGTCGAACTCGATGCCTTGACCGATACGGTTAGGACCGCCACCCAGGATCATGATCTTGTCGCGGGTCGACGGGTTGGCCTCGCACTCTTCTTCGTACGTCGAGTACAGATAAGCAGTGTCGGTGGCGAACTCGGCAGCGCAAGTATCGACGCGCTTGTAGACCGGGAACACTTCCAGCTTCTGGCGATGAGTGCGCAGGTTCTTCTCGGTAACGCCCAGCAGCTTGGCCAGACGCGCATCAGAGAAGCCTTTGCGCTTGAGGCGGAACATCAGGTCACGGTCGATAGCCGAAAGACCCAGTGTCTTGACCTTCTCTTCTTCCTTGATCAGATCTTCGATCTGCACCAGGAACCAAGGGTCGATCATGTTCATGCCGAAGATTTCTTCGACAGTCAGGCCTGCGCGGAAAGCATCGGCGACGTACCAGATACGCTCGGCACCCGGAACAGTCAGCTCACGCTTGAGCGTGCTCATGCTGTCCGGATCGGCCAGGTCCAGCTTCGGATCAAGACCGCAGACACCGACTTCCAGACCACGCAGGGCTTTCTGCAGGGATTCCTGGAAGGTACGGCCGATGGCCATGACTTCGCCGACCGACTTCATCTGGGTAGTCAGGCGGGCATCAGCCTTGGAGAACTTCTCGAAAGCAAAGCGTGGCAGCTTGGTGACAACGTAGTCGATGGACGGCTCGAAGGACGCCGGGGTCTTGCCACCGGTGATGTCGTTCTGCAATTCGTCGAGGGTGTAGCCGACTGCCAGCTTGGCAGCAACCTTGGCAATCGGGAAACCGGTAGCCTTGGAAGCCAGAGCGGAGGAACGCGAAACACGCGGGTTCATCTCGATCACGACCATGCGGCCAGTGTCCGGGCAGATACCGAACTGCACGTTGGATCCGCCGGTTTCGACACCGATCTCGCGCAGTACAGCCAGGGAGGCGTTACGCAGGATCTGGTATTCCTTGTCCGTCAGGGTCTGTGCAGGCGCAACAGTGATCGAGTCACCGGTGTGCACGCCCATCGGGTCGAAGTTTTCGATGGAGCAGACGATGATGCAGTTGTCCTTTTTATCGCGGACAACTTCCATTTCGTACTCTTTCCAGCCGATCAGCGATTCGTCGATCAGCAGCTCCTTGGTCGGAGAAAGGTCCAGACCACGGGCGCAGATTTCCTCGAACTCTTCACGGTTGTAAGCGATGCCGCCACCGGTGCCGCCCATGGTGAAGGACGGACGGATGATGCAAGGGAAGCCCAGCTTCTCGAGAACGGCGTTGGCTTCCTCCATGGAGTGGGCAATACCGGAGCGCGGGCATTCCAGACCGATGGATTTCATGGCCTTGTCGAAACGCGAACGGTCTTCGGCCTTGTCGATGGTGTCGGCATTGGCACCGATCATTTCAACGCCGAACTTCTCCAGAACGCCTTCGCGCTCCAGATCCAGTGCGCAGTTCAGTGCAGTCTGGCCGCCCATGGTAGGCAGTACTGCATCCGGGCGCTCTTTTTCGATGATCTTGGCAACGGTCTGCCACTTGATCGGCTCGATGTAAGTGGCGTCAGCCATGGCCGGGTCGGTCATGATGGTCGCAGGGTTGGAGTTAACCAGAATGACGCGGTAACCCTCTTCGCGCAGAGCCTTGCAGGCCTGGGCGCCGGAGTAGTCGAATTCACAGGCCTGACCGATCACGATAGGACCGGCGCCGAGAATCAGGATGCTTTTAATATCTGTACGTTTTGGCATGGGGTTGTCACTCAAATCCGTAGGTCAGTCGGCAAGCCGTCTTGAACATTTCTTTGCGGTGACCTGGGTGGCGACAACCGGACTCGCTGTCCGGGGCCACCCTGGGCACCTGCTTACTACATTCTCAAGGCAGCCGGTCAGCGTCGCTTGGCCATGGCTTCGATAAAGCGGTCAAACAGGGGAGCCACGTCATTCGGACCCGGGCTTGCTTCAGGGTGACCCTGGAAGCTGAAGGCGCTCTTGTCCGTGCGCTCGATACCTTGCAGGGTGCCGTCAAACAGCGACTTGTGGATGGCGCGAACGTTGCTCGGCAGAGTCGATTCATCAACCGCAAAACCGTGGTTCTGGCTGGTGATCATGACGACGCCGGTATCCAGATCCTGGACCGGGTGGTTGGCACCGTGGTGGCCGTGACCCATTTTTATCGTCTTGGCACCGGAGGCCAGAGCCAGCAACTGGTGACCCAGGCAGATACCGAAAACCGGAATCTCGGTTTCCAGAACTTCCTTGATGGCCTTGATGGCGTAGTCACATGGCTCAGGATCGCCTGGGCCGTTGGACAGGAAAACACCGTCCGGGCTGTAGGCAAGTACATCGCTGGCAGGCGTTTGCGCCGGAACCACGGTGACGCGGCAGCCGCGCTCGACCAGCATGCGCAGGATGTTGACCTTGACGCCATAGTCGTAGGCCACGACATGGTACGGCAGCTCGGCAGCAGCGATTTCAGGATGGCTGTCGGTCTTCAGGCTCCAGACGCTGGAGCGCCACTCGTAGCTTTCCTTGGTGCTGACCACTTTGGCCAGGTCCATGCCTTTGAGGCCCGGGAAGCCGCGAGCCGCTTCGATTGCAGCCTCTTCGGAAATGTTGTCACCGGCGATGATGCAGCCGTTCTGAGCACCTTTCTCACGCAGGATGCGGGTCAGGCGACGAGTATCGATACCCGCGATGGCAACGACATTGTTGGCCTTGAGGTATTCGTCCAGGGGCTGCTTGTTACGCCAGTTGCTGGATACCAGTGGCAGGTCACGAATCACCAGACCTGCGGACCATACGCGATTGGACTCGGCGTCTTCAGGCGTGGTGCCTGTGTTGCCGATGTGCGGGTAGGTCAGAGTAACGATTTGCTGGGCATAGGAAGGATCGGTAAGGATTTCCTGATAGCCGGTCATTGCGGTGTTGAACACCACCTCACCAACGGTCTGACCGTCGGCTCCAATGGCTTCGCCGCGAAAAATGCTGCCATCAGCAAGGGCAAGTATGGCTGGCTTAGTCAAGAAGACCTCCCGTAAATAAAGCCTGAAAGGGCGTTCGCAGGTTGCAAAAAAGCGGAATGACGTAGATACGTCACCCCGCTTTCTTATCGAATCATCTGCGCGCTTTTAGTGGACACACTAAAGCTGTAGCTTACAGAAAAAGCCTTTTTTGGTCTACCACCAATGAGCCCGAAAACCCACGGAATGCGACAAGGCTAAATCCGGTACTCACAATCAGCGCAGCTCCAGCACATCCTGCATGTCATAAAGACCAGGAGCCTTGCCATCGAGCCACATGGCAGCTCGCACAGCACCCTTGGCAAATGTCATGCGGCTGGATGCCTTGTGGGTGATTTCCACGCGCTCGCCATCGGCAGCGAACAAGACCGTATGATCACCCACGATATCGCCAGCCCTGATGGTCGCAAAACCAATCGTCTGACGATCACGGACACCAGTCTGGCCTTCACGACTATGGACAGCGACCTTCTCCAGATCACGACCCAACGCCTCGGCAACCACTTCCCCCATGCGCAATGCCGTGCCCGAAGGGGCATCGACCTTGTGCCGATGGTGAGCTTCGGTGATTTCGATATCGACATCATCACCCAGCACGCGAGCCGCCGTATCCAGCAGCTTCAGGCAGAGGTTCACACCCACACTGAAGTTGGCAGCGAAAACGATAGGGATCTCTTTCGCCGCCTCAACCAGCTGCAGCTTCTCTTCAGCACTGAAACCCGTGGTGCCGATGATCATGGCCTTGCCCGCCTTGCGGCAGAAAGCCAGATTCTTGAGCGTCACAGTAGGATGCGTGAAGTCGATCAAGACATCGAACTCATCGGCAACCCGGGCAACATCACCCGACAACGGCACGCCGATACGACCCAGCGCAGCCAGCTCTCCGGCATCAGCGCCCACCAGCGTGCTATCAGGACGATCAATGGCAGCAGTCAGCCCGGCGCCCGGCGCTGACAGAACCGCCTCAATCAAAGTCTTACCCATGCGCCCGGCGGCGCCCACCACAGCAATACGTCGCATAACCTTCTCCTGCCGAATCAGCCCTTACAAGTCACCGAAGAAACGCTTCACACCCTCGAACCAGCCACTGGCCTTCGGAGAATGAGAGTCGTCGCCTTCAAGCGAGGTACGGAACTCTTCGAGCAGTTCACGTTGACGCTTGCCGAGATTGACCGGGGTTTCAACCGCGACACGACACATCAAGTCGCCAGCGCCGCCGCCACGCACCGGAGCCACACCCTTGCCACGCAAGCGGAACTGCTTGCCGGTCTGAGTACCCTCAGGGATCTTCAACTTGACCCGACCATCCAGCGTCGGCACTTCAAGCTCGCCACCCAGGGCCGCATCAGTGAAGCTGATTGGTACTTCGCAGTACAGATGCTTGCCGTCGCGCTGGAAAATGGCGTGTTCACGCACATTGATCACAACGTACAGGTCGCCGGTCGGCCCACCCTGAGAACCCACCTCACCTTCGCCGGACAGGCGAATGCGGTCACCGGTATCGACACCTGGCGGAACCTTGACCGAGAGGGTCTTGGATTCTTCGACACGACCTTCGCCATGGCACGAATCGCACGGATCGGAAATGATCTTGCCGTGACCATGGCAACGAGGACAGGTTTGCTGCACGGAGAAGAACCCCTGCTGCATGCGCACCTGACCAATGCCGCCGCACGTCGGGCAAGTGACCGGCGAAGAGCCTTTCTTCGCGCCACTGCCATCGCAAGGCTTGCAGTTGACCAGTGTCGGAACACGGATATTCACGGTCGTACCGCGAACCGCTTCTTCAAGATCCAGCTCAAGGGTATAGCGCAGATCGCTGCCGCGCTGTGCGCCGCCACGACCGCCACCACCACGGCCACCGCCGAAGAAGTCGCTGAACACATCACCGAAAATATCGGAGAAGTTCGCACCGCCAGCACCACCACCGAAACCGCCGCCACCCATGCTCGGGTCTATGCCGGCATGGCCGTACTGATCGTACGCCGCACGCTTGCTGGCATCGGACAGGACTTCATAGGCCTCATTGGCCTCTTTGAACAGCTCTTCCGCAGCCTTGTCATCAGGGTTGCGGTCCGGGTGGTGCTTCATCGCAAGGCGGCGATAAGCCTTCTTCAGCTCAGCCTCGCTGGCACCTCGCTCCACCCCCAACACTTCATAATAATCACGCTTTGCCATAATTCTTCCGCACTCTTGAGGACGTTCGGCAAGACCCTCCTGAGCCTCGCCAAACTCGTTGAGCCCCATACAGGCCCGGACCCAACTCACGTCAATTCAACGATCCTGGTCTTCATTCGACAGCCAGTTACCTGGCTGAGAAAGCGGCAGAACGAGTCGTCACGCAGGAGCATCACGACCTTGCCACATGGCCTGCGGACAAAAATCCGCACGCCGAAATTTTGCTTGTTCCAGACACGCCAACGCGGGAGCAAGCTCCCGCGCGGCGACATCCTACCAGCCACCGCTCGGAACGGGTCAACTGGCTTTCAAGCAAGCATGTGCTTACTTGTGGTCTTTCACTTCTTCGAACTCGGCATCGACAACGTCATCAGCCTTGGCTTTCTCTTCAGCAGGCTGAGCAGCAGCCTCTGGGTTCTCGGCCTGCTCAGCGTACATTTTCTGAGCGATTGGCGCGGAAACCTTGGACAGCTCTTCGATCCTGGCTTCGATAGCAGCCTTGTCGTCGCCTTTGACGGCAGCTTCCAGAGCAACCAGAGCAGCCTCGACAGCAGTCTTCTCTTCTGCGGTCACTTTGTCGCCAGCATCGCTGATCATCTTGCGAGTCGAGTGAACCAGTGCATCACCCTGGTTACGGGCAGATGCCAGCTCTTCGAACTTGCGGTCTTCTTCGCTGTTGGCTTCAGCGTCGCGGATCATCTGCTGGATTTCTTCGTCCGACAGACCCGAGTTGGCCTTGATCACGATGGACTGCTGCTTGCCAGTCGCCTTGTCTTTCGCGCCTACGTGCAGGATGCCGTTGGCGTCGATGTCGAAGGTAACTTCGATCTGTGGAACGCCACGTGGAGCTGGCGGGATCTCGGCCAGGTCGAACTTGCCCAGGGACTTGTTCTGACCGGCTTGCTTACGCTCACCTTGCAGCACGTGAATGGTTACAGCGTTCTGGTTGTCATCGGCAGTCGAGAACACTTGCGATTTCTTGGTAGGAATCGTGGTGTTTTTCTCGATCAGCGCAGTCATCACGCCGCCCATGGTTTCGATACCCAGAGTCAGCGGGCTGACGTCCAGCAGCAGAACATCCTTGACGTCACCGGCCAGTACCGCGCCCTGGATAGCAGCACCCATGGCAACAGCTTCGTCAGGGTTGACGTCTTTACGAGCTTCTTTACCGAAGAACTCTGTCACCAGCTTCTGGACCAGCGGCATACGAGTCTGGCCACCGACCAGGATCACGTCGTTGATCGCGCCGATGTCGATGCCGGCATCTTTCAGAGCAATACGGCATGGCTCGATAGTGCGCTGAACCAGGTCTTCAACCAGAGATTCCAGCTTGGAGCGCGAGATTTTCACGTTCAAGTGCTTTGGACCGGTAGCGTCTGCAGTGATGTACGGCAGGTTGACGTCGGTCTGCATGCTGGAAGACAGCTCGATCTTGGCTTTTTCAGCAGCTTCTTTCAGACGCTGCATCGCCAGCGGGTCACCTTTGAGGTTCATGCCGCTTTCTTTCTTGAATTCGTCGACGAGGTAGTCGATCAGACGAATGTCGAAGTCCTCACCACCCAGGAAGGTGTCGCCGTTGGTTGCCAGCACTTCGAACTGGTGCTCGCCGTCAACTTCAGCAATTTCGATGACCGAAACGTCGAAAGTACCGCCACCCAGGTCATAAACGATGACAGTGTGGTCGCCCTTCGCCTTGTCCATGCCGTAAGCCAGAGCGGCTGCGGTTGGTTCGTTGATGATACGTTTGACGTCCAGACCCGCGATGCGACCGGCATCCTTGGTGGCTTGACGCTGGCTGTCGTTGAAGTAGGCCGGAACGGTGATGACCGCTTCGGTGACGGTCTCGCCGAGGTAGTCTTCGGCGGTCTTCTTCATTTTCTTCAGGATTTCGGCAGAAATCTGAGGAGGAGCCATCTTCTGGCCATTTACTTCAACCCAGGCGTCGCCGTTGTCAGCCTTGGCGATCTTGTACGGAACCATCTGGATGTCTTTCTGTACGACGTCTTCTTCAAAGCGACGGCCGATCAGACGCTTTACTGCGTACAGAGTGTTGTGCGGGTTGGTTACTGCCTGACGCTTGGCGGACTGGCCGACCAGGATTTCACCATCGTTGGCGTAGGCAATGATCGAAGGAGTAGTACGAGCGCCTTCGGCGTTCTCGATAACCTTGACGTTGCCGTTTTCCAGAATAGAGACGCAGGAGTTGGTGGTCCCCAGGTCAATACCGATAATCTTGCCCATCTTTGACTCTCCCGAAACTTTTGATTTGGTTGCCGCAACTGCGTTTACAAATTGCGGTAGCTCTTAAACGCTTGGCCTATAAATGGGGGCCAGACACCTGATTTCAAGCCTGCTCATCAATTGATGGCGAAACAGGCGACGGTGCCTTGCTGACCACGACCATGGCCGGACGCAGCAGACGACCGTTGAGCTGATAACCCTTCTGGAACACTTTCAGAACGCTGTTTGGTTCGACATCCGCGCTTTCCTGCATCGCCATTGCCTGATGATGTTCGGCATTGAATGGCTGGCCGTGCGGGTCGATTGCTTCCAGTTGATAGCGCTTGAGGGTGTCGTTGAACATCTTGAGCGTCAGCTCGATACCTTCACGCATCGGACGAATGCTTTCGTCGTCCGGGCTGGACAGGTCCAGGCCACGCTCCAGGCTGTCCACGATAGGCAGCAGATCGCCAGCGAACTTTTCAAGAGCGAATTTGTGAGCCTTTTCCACATCCTGTTCTGCACGACGACGTACGTTCTGCAGATCCGCAGCAACACGCAGGGACTGGTCTTGTGCCGCAGTCAATTGCTCTTCGAGCACCTGCACACGAGTTGCCAGATCATCACTCGAAGCTGTCTCGCCAGCCTGATCCTGGGTTTGCGCATCCAGATTCTGTTCGTCAGCCATAGTGTTCTCCTCTCAAAAACGTCCGCGAACCCATCTCGCGCTTCTGCCCCCCTATATGGGAACGTATTTTCAGGCTTCAAGGGCCCGACACGATGGATATGTGCATTGCCTGAAAATTTTCCTCTGCCGTCGAAGCGCTGAGCGGACCAGTTTTCATTACTGCCAGGACTAAAAAAGCTCGTTACCCGATCAAATCGAGCTAAGTGCAAGCATTGTCAGAACCAAATAAAACACTGTATAAATAACCAGACAAATCGCTTGGGAGCCACTCCATGCTGGTGCACCTTTCCGTACATAACTACGCCATCGTCGAACACCTTGATCTGGAACTGGATCGAGGCATGAGCGTAATCACTGGCGAAACCGGTGCCGGCAAGTCGATCATGCTCGACGCCCTGGGCCTGACGCTCGGCGATCGCGCCGACAGTGGCGTCGTCCGCCCCGGAGCCGACAAGGCCGATATCCTGGCCACCTTCGATCTGTCCGATATTCCCGAAGCGCAAACCTGGCTGAAAGAGCGCGACCTGGACAACGACGGCCCGTGCATTCTGCGACGGGTCATAACAGCCGAAGGGCGCTCGCGCTCCTACATCAATGGCACGCCCTGCCCCCAAGGCGACCTGAAAGCACTCGGCGAACTGCTGATCGATATCCACAGCCAGCATGAACACCAGTCACTCCTGAAAACCGATACCCACAGACGCCTGCTGGACGAGTACGCCGGCGCGACCGAACTGGCACGCCAGGTTCAACTGGCAGCCCAGCGCTGGCGCCAGACCCGCCAGGAACTGGAGCGACTCTCCAACTCCGGCGACGAACAGCGTGCCAGACACCAGTTGCTCAGCTATCAACTGGAAGAGCTGGAAGGCCTGAGCCTGGGCGAGAACGAGCTGGAACAGCTTGAGCAGGAACACAAGAACCTGACCAACGCAGAAAGCCTGCTGAGCATCTGTCGTCAGGTCGTCGAACAGTGCAGCGAGAGCGACTCGGGCAATGTCCTGAACGCCCTGACCGCCAGCCTGAATCGCCTCGGCAGTATCAACAACTCACCGACAGCCCTGAGCGAAGCCACCGGCCTGCTGTCCAGCGCGCAGATACAGATAGAAGAAGCCGTTGGCGAACTGAATCGTTTCCTGGACCATTTCGACGCAGACCCTGCCCGCCTGCAACAACTCGAAGAGCGCCTGGACAGCATCTATACGCTGGCCCGCAAACACCGCATTCAGCCGACCGAACTGAGCACATTGCAGCAAAAGCTTCTGGACGAGATCGAAACACTCAATGCCAACGATGAATCCATCGAGCGGCTTGAGCACGAACTGGCTTCATTTGCCCGCCACTATCAGGAAAAAGCCAGGGAGCTGAGTGATTCGCGCCAACGCGCATCAACCGAACTGGCCAGCGCAGTCGAGGAAGAAATCCAGCGCCTGGGCATGCCCGGCGGTCGATTCACCATCGAGTTGAAACCCAATACCGGCAACGACCTGCTTCCCCACGGGCTGGAACAAGTCGAATTGCTGGTCAGCGCCAACCCTGGACAGCCACTGAAAGCACTGGCCAAGGTAGCCTCGGGTGGTGAGTTGTCACGGATCAGTCTGGCCATCCAGGTGATCACTGCACAGACCTCCCGCGTGCCTACTCTGGTATTTGACGAAGTGGACGTGGGCATCGGCGGCCCGACAGCCGAGATTGTCGGCCAGCTACTGCGCCGCCTGGGCGAGCGCGGGCAAGTCATGACCGTCACCCATCTGCCGCAGGTCGCCGCACAAGGTCATCAGCATCTGTTCGTACACAAGGTCAGAGGCAGCGATGCGACACGAACCGCTGTATCGAAACTCAACAAGAACGAACGTATAGAAGAAGTGGCGCGCATGCTCGGCGGCATCGACCTGACCAAGGAGTCTCTGGCTCACGCGAAGAAAATGGTCATCACCGCAAAAAACTGATGCCCCACAAAGCACAAAGGCGACCCTGAGGTCGCCTTTGTCGTCGCTGGCTTACGCCTTTTTGTTACGAACGTAGAGCACAAGATTGTGATCCACCAGATCGTAACCGTGTCTCTCGACGATTGCCTTCTGCAGCTTCTCGATCTCTTCGTCGAAGAACTCGATCACCTCGCCGGACTCCACATTGACCATATGGTCGTGGTGGCCGCCATCAGCCAGCTCGAACACAGCATGACCGCCGTCGAAATTGTGGCGAACCACCAATCCAGCAGCTTCAAACTGAGTCAGAACACGGTAGACCGTGGCCAGACCGACATCCTCGCTAGCCTCCATCAGCGCCTTGTAGACATCTTCGGCACTCATGTGGCGCTGCTCGGCAGAATCGAGCATTTGAAGGATTTTGACCCGAGGCAATGTCACCTTAAGTCCTGCTTTACGTAGTTCGCTATTTTCAACCATGGTCAGCTTTCTCGCAGACGCTGCTTCGCAGCTTCTCTTAATGCAGGTATGATCCGGGTTTACGTTGTCCCAGCCAAGATAGTGGAAGTCGCCCACCGATGCAAAACACCAAGCTCTTGCTAACCAGTTTCACCCTTGTGGGACTGCTCGCACTCGCCGGTTGTTCATTCCCCGGGGTTTACAAAATCGACATCCAACAGGGAAATGTCGTTACGCAGGATATGATAGACCAGTTACGTCCCGGAATGACCCGGCGACAAGTACGGTTTATCATGGGCAACCCCCTGCTGACCGACACATTCCACACTGATCGCTGGGACTACCTGTACAGTCTGCAGCCCGGTGGCGGTGAACGCCAACAGGAACGCATCAGCCTGATCTTCAATGGCAATGACCAACTGGTCAGCCTGTCCGGAGACTTCATGCCCGGCGTGAGCCGTGATGAAGCCATTCTTGGCAATCGCAGCAACCAGACAGTCCCGGCTGAAGCCCAGCCACAGCAGGCACCCGAAGCACCAGCCAAGCCAGGCTCGCTGCTGGACCAGATCCAGAAGGATGTGGACAGCGTCGAAACTGTTCCGGTCCCTGTGCAGGAACCTCTGGAAACAACTCCGCATTAATCGGAAACAGTTTCAACAAGAAAGCCCGGCATGCCGGGCTTTTTGCTGTCTGGAGTTTGGAAAAACTCAGGGCATGGCATCTCTGTTCAAGCGTGCCTTTGCAGCACGCAGGCGCCGCACCTCCATCGGGTCAGCCAGCAGCGGGCGATAGATCTCGATGCGATCACCCGCCTCAAGCACACGCACCGAAGGATCTTTCACCACCTTGCCAAAAATGCCCACAGGGCATTGAGCCAGATCCAGTTCAGGAAATTGCTTCTGTATGCTCGAAACGACAAGAGCCTGCTGCACCGATGAGCCAACAGGCACAGCAACGGCGAGCAACACCTGATGATCGACGGCGGCATAAACCACCTCGATCTCGATCATCTCATCAGACATGAAGCTCTTTGGCTCGCTGGCAAAAGGCGTCTACAAGGGTATTCGCGGCCTGATTGAACAGCGGGCCCAAGGTGGCACGCACAATGGAGCCAGCATAATCGAAGGTAAGGTCCAGGCTGATCTTGCAGGCCTTTTCACCCAGCGGCTTGAATGTCCAGACGCCATGTAACTGGTTGAAAGGTCCTTCCACCAGATCCATCACAATGGACTCTCCTGGCACGAGCACATTGCGCGTTACAAATTTCTGGCTAAGGCCACCTTTGGCGACCTCCAGACTTGCGCGCATGAGCGTCTCGCTTTCTTCAAGCACCACCGACGAAGAACACCAGGGCAGAAACTCGGGATAGCGAGCCACATCATTGACCAGGTCGTACAGAAACCGGGCCGGATACGGCAAAAGAGCCGAGCGCTGAATATGCGTAGTCATGTGAGCGTCATTTCCAAAGCTGAGCGGCAAACAAAGAGTAAGCATTGTCCGGGATTCATCCATCGTGCTCAAGCGCACGCTTTCCCGTAGCCGACATTGAAGCAACTCCCTATAATGCCGCCCCTATGGCTAAGCTCAAGAAACATCCCACAGGGACCATCGCGCAAAATAAAAAGGCGCGTCACGATTACTTCATCGAACACAAGTTCGAGGCCGGTCTGGTCCTGGCTGGCTGGGAAGTAAAAAGCCTGCGTGCCAACAAGGTACAGCTGGTCGACAGTTATGTGCTGCTCAAGGATGGCGAGGCCTGGCTGATGGGCAGCCATATCACGCCGCTCAAGACCGCCAGCACACACGTCATCGCTGACCCGACACGCACCCGCAAACTGTTGCTGAACCAGCGCGAGCTTGAAAAGCTCACAAGCTCGGTGCAGCAGAAAGGTTATGCCTGCGTAGCCCTTTCCCTTTACTGGAAGCAGCACTTGATCAAGTGCGAAATTGCTCTGGGTAAAGGCAAGAAGGAATACGACAAGCGCCATACCGAGCGAGAGCGCGATTCGGATCGCGAGCTGCAACGGGCTGTGCGCAGCAAGGGCAAGGACGACTGATCCAAGCCCCTTGTGTGTGAGCGAATTCATTCGCGGATGAATTCGCTACGGTGATCCATCACATATTATTGCGGCGCTCCGCACGCGCTGTGCGTTGAACCTGTTGCCGCACTTCCTCCAGCACTTCCTGCACATAGGTCAGGTGGCGGCTGGACACCTCCCGCGCATCCTCGGCGCGCCCTTCGATAATCGCCAGATACAACTCACGATGCTGCTGAATGAGCATGTCGCGGGTTTCAGTGCGGTGCTGGTACATGCCGCCGATATTGATCACCACATTGCGCTTGAGCAGGTCGAACAAACCACGAATAGTATGCAGCAACACTGTGTTATGGCTGGCCTCGGCAATCGCCAGGTGGAAACTGGCATCGGCAGCGCCCTCCTCGGCCCGGCTCACTTCGTCAGTGCTGGTGTAGCAATCCTGCAACGTATCGAACGCTTCACGCAGGCGCTCGCGATCCACATCGGTGGCACGCAAGGCCGCGTAGTAGGCGCAAGAGGCTTCCAGGGTGTGGCGAAACTCCAGCAGGTCTCGCTGGGCATCAGGGCTGCTTTCCAATAGATGAAGCAAGGGATCGCTGAAGGTCGAGCCCAGGTTCTCGACCACATAGTTACCACCACCCTGACGACTCACCAGCAGCCCCTTGGCCGTCAGCTTCTGGATGGCTTCGCGCAGCGAAGGACGCGAGACACCGAACTGCTCGGCAAGGGCTCGCTCTGCTGGCAGGCGTCCACCTGACTTGAGCGTGCCTTCAAGAATCATTCGTTCCAGCTGCTCGACAATGTCATCAGACAAACGGCGCTGACGCACCTGATCAAAACCCATAACCCCTCACTTCACACCCAGCTCTATTAGCGGGACCGCACATTCTGGCTTATCGCAGGCCTTCAGGCATCAGCCAGATGCAGCAGGCTAACCGCATTTTCCTGCGCACCCGACCAAAGTCCTGACGAGACAAATTGACACATCAATAGCAAGGCTTCTAACCTAGCGATCAGACATTGTAAATTGGTATTACCAATTTTCCAATGCCAGCGTCCGATGGCTGACCTCCATCACGCCGCAAGACCTTTCGATCAGAAAGGCTTGAGCTGGTGAACTGTGCGATTCGTCCACCATGCGCACGACACAGAACACCGGGCCTTACCAAAAACAATTAGGGGCCACCTACATGCAGACTTGGCAACAACTCTATACACCTCTGGGCAGCCTGGGCCTTTCAGCCACCGCTGCGCTCATCCCCATCGTCTTCTTCTTTCTGGCACTGGCCGTCTTCAGGCTCAAAGGCCATGTCGCGGGCAGCATCACACTGGCGCTGTCGGTTCTGGTTGCGATCTTCGCCTTCCAGATGCCTGCCGACATGGCTCCGGCCGCCGCTGGCTACGGGTTCGCCTATGGCTTGTGGCCCATCGCATGGATCATCGTCGCGGCGGTCTTTCTCTACAAACTGACAGTCAAAAGTGGTCAGTTCGAGATCATCCGCAGTTCGGTCATGTCCATTACCGATGACCAGCGCCTGCAAGTGCTGCTGATTGGTTTCTGCTTCGGTGCCTTCCTGGAAGGCGCAGCCGGTTTCGGCGCGCCAGTCGCGATTACCGCAGCCTTGCTGGTCGGGCTGGGGCTCAACCCGCTGTATGCCGCCGGCCTGTGCCTGATCGCCAATACTGCTCCCGTAGCCTTTGGCGCTCTGGGCATTCCGATCATTGTGGCCGGGCAGGTTTCGGGGATCGATGCGTTCAAGATCGGCGCCATGGCCGGCCGCCAGCTACCGCTGCTGTCAGTGTTCGTGCCGTTCTGGCTGATGTTCATGATGGATGGCGTACGAGGTGTCAAAGAAACCTGGCCTGCCGCACTTATTGCCGGCTTCAGCTTTGCAGTCACCCAGTATTTCACCTCCAACTTCATTGGCCCCGAGTTGCCGGACATCACTTCGGCGCTGGTCAGCATCGTGTCGCTGACACTGTTCCTGAAAGTCTGGCAGCCGCAACGTGCTTCGGACGCGGTCGTCGTCAGCGGTGGCTCGGCAGCTGTCGCGGGCAGCTCCGGTGGTTTCGGCCAGCCACGCACCACCGTCAAGTCGCCCTACAGCCTGGGCCAGATCATCAAGGCCTGGTCGCCCTTCCTGATCCTGACCGCCATGGTCACGGTCTGGACGCTCAAGCCCTTCAAAGCGATGTTCGCGGCGGGTGGTGCTCTGCAAGCCTGGACCATCAACATCGCAGTCCCGTATCTGGACCAATTGGTGATCAAAGGCACGCCCATCGTTGCCAAGGCCACCGCCATGCCAGCGGTCTACAAGTTCGACCTGATCGCCGCGTCGGGCACAGCGATTCTGTTCTCGGCCATCCTGGCCATGATCGTCTTGCGCATCAGCCCTAAGATTGGTCTGACCACTTTTAAAGAAACCCTGATCGAGCTGCGCTGGGCCATCGTCTCCATTGGCATGGTGCTGGCCTTCGCCTTCGTCATGAACTACTCGGGCATGTCCTCGACACTGGCGCTGGTGCTGGCTGGCACGGGCTCTGCGTTCCCGTTCTTCTCGCCGTTCCTCGGCTGGCTGGGCGTGTTTCTGACGGGCTCCGATACTTCGGCCAATGCCTTGTTCGGTTCCCTGCAAGCCACTACTGCCCACCAGATCGGCGTCAGTGACGTGTTGATGGTCGCCGCCAACTCCAGCGGTGGCGTGACCGGCAAGATGATTTCGCCGCAATCCATAGCCGTGGCCTGCGCCGCGACAGGGCTGGTCGGCAGGGAATCGGACCTGTTCCGCTTCACCCTCAAGCACAGCCTGTTTTTCGCCACCATCGTGGGCTGCATCACTTATGCACAGGCCTACTGGTTCACCGGCATGATCGTTCACTGATTACAAAAAGACGCGAAGCCCTGACGCCGGCCCCAACCACCGGCGTCAGCCATTCATGCCCTGAGCGGATAACCGGGCCCACCCGGAGAAACACCTGATGAGCGAGCTTTTCTACAACGCCTCACCCAATGCCACCCGCGTCGCGCCACCGCGTCATGGGCCACGGCAATACCCGACTGAAAAACCGCAGCGGGTTTACCTGTTCGGCACCTGCGTGGTCGACCTGTTTTTCCCTGACGCCGGGATGGACGCCATTCACCTGCTCGAACGCGAAGGTATCCAGGTCGACTA
The DNA here is from genome assembly GCF_057809175.1 of Pseudomonas sp. FG43. Lineage (NCBI taxonomy): Bacteria > Pseudomonadati > Pseudomonadota > Gammaproteobacteria > Pseudomonadales > Pseudomonadaceae > Pseudomonas > Pseudomonas sp. FG43. Next base: position 93,612 of record NZ_JBMDJL010000013.1, on the reverse strand, counting down.
CCCTCAAGAACAAAGCTGCTGCGGACAACCGGCCTACACCAGTGGCTACACCGAGCAGGCCCGGGAAGTGGCACGCGCTCAACTGGCGCTGTTCGCGGGGGACGATCCGGTCATCGTGCCTTCTGGCTCTTGCGCCGGAATGTTTCGCGAACATTATCCCGAACTGTTCAAGGACGAGCCTCACACCCTTGAGCAGGTTCGCGCCCTGGCTGCACGAACCTATGAGCTGACCGAATTCCTGCTGTTCGTCTGCAAGACCCGACTGAACGATCAAGGCCAACCGATCAAGATTGCCCTGCACACCTCCTGCTCGGCGCGTCGTGAAATGAACACCCACCTGCATGCTCGCGAACTGCTGTCGCAACTGGGCAATGTCGAGCGTGTGGATCACGATCATGAAAGCGAATGCTGCGGCTTCGGTGGGACATTCAGCGTGCGCATGCCGGATATTTCCGGAGCGATGGTGGCCGACAAGACACGCGCCCTGAAGGAGTCCGGTGCAGACCAGATTCTCACCGCCGATTGCGGCTGCCTGATGAACATCAACGGCTCACTGGAAAAACAACGCGAATCCCTGCGCGGCCTGCATCTGGCCAGCTTCTTGTGGCAACGTACCGGAGGACAGCGATGAACACGCAAACCCGGATTCCGGCCGTGGAAGTCGAGACAGACTTCCGCTCCCGCGCCCATCAGGCCCTTGGCGACACCCAGTTGCGCGGCAACTTCCGACGCGCCATGGACTCGCTGATGACCAAGCGTGCAGCAGCCTTCAGCGACCCCGAAGAACGTGAAGACCTACGCGAACTGGGCAATGCGATTCGTGCACGGGCCTTGTCCAGGCTGCCGGATCTGCTGGAGCAGCTTGAACGCAATCTGATCCGCAACGGCGTGAAGGTGCATTGGGCCGAAACCGTCGAGCAGGCCAATGACATCGTGCTCTCCATCGTCAACGCCCACGAAGCCAGACAGGTGATCAAAGGCAAGTCGATGGTCAGCGAAGAGATGGAAATGAACGACTTCCTGGGCGAGCGCGGCGTCGAGTGTCTGGAAGCGGACATGGGCGAATACATCGTGCAGATGGACCACGAAAAGCCCTCGCACATCATCATGCCGGCCATCCACAAGAACGCCGGTCAGGTGGGAAAACTGTTCCATGAAAAGCTGGGTGTCGATTACACCACCGACGTCGACCAGTTGATCCAGATCGGCCGTCGTGTGCTGCGCCAGAAATTCTTTGAAGCGGATATCGGCGTCTCCGGCGTCAACTTCGCGATAGCCGAAACCGGCACCTTGCTCCTCGTCGAGAACGAGGGTAACGGGCGTATGGTCACCAGCGTACCACCCGTGCATATCGCCGTGACCGGCATCGAGAAAGTCGTCGAAAACCTGCGCGACACCATCCCCTTGCTGTCACTGCTGACCCGCTCGGCACTGGGCATTCCGATCACGACCTACGTCAATATGATCTCCGGCCCGCGCAAGCCCCACGAACTGGATGGCCCGCAGGAAGTGCATCTGGTGCTGCTGGACAACGGCCGCACCCAGGCCTTTGCCGACAGCGAATTGCGCCAGACCCTGAACTGCATTCGTTGCGGCGCATGCATGAATCATTGCCCGGTCTATACCCGCGTCGGCGGCCACACCTACGGCGAGGTGTATCCCGGCCCCATCGGCAAGATCATCACGCCGCACATGGCGGGCCTGAGCAAAGTGCCAGATCACCCCAGCGCCTCATCGCTCTGCGGTGCATGTGGCGAAGTCTGCCCGGTGAAGATCCCGATTCCCGCCTTGCTGCGCCGCCTGCGCGAAGAAAACGTCAAGGCACCGGATGCACCCGACCGCGTGATGCGCGATCAGGGTCGCAAGTACTCGCGCAAGGAACGCCTGATCTGGAATGCCTGGTCGAAACTCAATACCTCGCCGGGCCTGTATCGCGCATTCGTTTACCTCGCCACACGCTTACGCAGCCTGATGCCTGGCGATGTCGGGCCATGGACACAAAACCATAGCGCCCCAAAGCCCGCAGCCCGCTCCCTGCATGAAATGGCACGCGAGCATCTGAAAAAGCGGCCCGGAGAACTCTGATGAGCGCCAAGCAAAACATCCTCGCCAAACTGCGTCAGAGCCTGACAGGAACGACGCCGATTACTGACAATTTCAATGAAGCCCTGGTGACAGCCCCCTGGACCTACGCTCCTGAAGAGCGGGTCGCCCAGCTACGCAAGCTGATGGAGGCCGTGCATACGGAAATCCACCTGTGTACGGAATCGGACTGGCCCCGAAGGCTTGGCGAACTGGTGCATGATCGCCAACTGCCCAGCCTGCTGATCGCACCCGGCACCGTCCATGGGCAGCGTGTCGCCGGACACTGGGCGACGCGCCCCGAACTGCCACCGCTCAAGACTTACGACCGCCCCATCGAGCAATGGAAGAAAGAGCTGTTCGATGACACACCAGCCAGTTTCACCGGCACCGTCGGGGCGATTGCTGCGACTGGCAGCCTGATCATCTGGCCGACCCGCGAAGAGCCGCGCTTGATGAGCCTGGTACCGCCTGTGCATTTCGCCCTGCTCAAGGCCAGCGAGATCTACGACAACCTCTGCGAAGCCCAGCGCAAACAGGACTGGACCGGCGGCATGCCGACCAATGCCCTGCTGGTTTCCGGCCCCTCCAAGACTGCCGATATCGAACAGGTGCTGGCTTACGGCGCCCACGGCCCCAAAGACCTTGTGGTCCTGATAGTGGAAGACGCATGAGCCTGTCAGAAAACTTCATCCGCGAAGCCCGACGCCTGATCCCCGAAAACCGCCGCTTCGACGATCCTCTTTCGACACTGGCCTTCGGCACCGACGCCAGCTTCTATCGGCTGATCCCCAAGCTGGTGATCCGGGTCGAGTCCGAAGACGAAGTGGTGGCCCTGCTCAAGCTGGCCCAGACCGAAAAAGTCCCGGTGACCTTTCGCGCAGCAGGCACCAGCCTTTCCGGCCAGGCCATCAGCGATTCGGTATTGCTGGTGCTGGGCGATAACTGGAACGGCCGCGAGGTCCGCGAACAGGGCGCGCAGATTCGTCTGCAACCCGGCGTCATCGGCGCACAGGCCAATGCCTGGCTGGCGCCGTTCGGACGCAAGATCGGGCCGGATCCGGCATCGATAAACGCCTGCAAGATCGGCGGCATCGTCGCCAACAACGCCAGCGGCATGTGCTGCGGTACAGCGCAAAACACCTACCACACGCTGGCAGGAATTCGTCTGGTGCTGGCTGATGGCACACGCCTGGATACCGAAGACCCGGCCAGCGTGCAGGCCTTTCGCGCCAGCCATATCGTCTTGCTGGAACAACTCGCCCACTTGGGCCGAAAAACCCGCGCCAACACCGAACTGGCCGCCAGAATTCGCCACAAATACCGCCTGAAAAACACCACGGGCCTGTCACTCAACGCCCTGGTGGATTTAGATGAGCCACTGGATATCCTCAGCCATTTGCTGGTCGGCTCCGAAGGCACGCTGGGCTTCATCAGCGCCGTGACCTACAACACCGTGCCCGACCATCCGCACAAGGCCTCGGCCTTGATCGTCTTCCCGGACGTGGAAACCTGCTGCAACGCCGTCACCGTACTAAAAAGCCAGCCGGTCGCCGCCGTCGAACTGCTGGACCGACGCAGCATGCGCTCGGTGCAGGACAAACCCGGCATGCCAGCCTTTGTCCGTGAACTCTCGGAAAGCACCTGCGCGTTATTGATCGAAGCACGGGCAGCATCCAGGGTTTTGCTGCATGAACAACTGGCACAAATCATGGCGTCGCTGGCGTCCTTCCCCGTCGAGAAACAGGTCGACTTCACCGAAGACCCGCTGGAAAACGCACGCCTCTGGGCCATTCGCAAAGACACCTTCCCCGCCGTCGGAGCCGTACGCCAGACCGGCACCACGGTCATCATCGAAGACGTCACCTTCCCGGTCGAACAACTGGCCATTGGCGTGCGCCGCCTGATCGCGCTGTTCGACAAACATCACTATGACGAAGCCATCCTGTTCGGCCATGCGCTGGAGGGCAACCTGCACTTCGTCTTTACCCAGGGCTTCAACAACCCCGAAGAAATCGCCCGTTATCAGGCCTTCATGGAAGACGTTGCAGAGCTGGTGGCCGTGGAGTTCGGCGGTTCACTCAAGGCCGAGCACGGGACCGGGCGCAACATGGCACCCTTCGTCGAAAAGGAATGGGGCAGCGACGCCTATCAATTGATGTGGCAACTCAAACGCCTGCTCGACCCCAACGGCATTCTCAACCCGGACGTGGTGCTCAGCAACGACCCGCAGATCCACTTGAAGCACCTGAAACCGCTGCCCGCTGCTGACGAAATCGTCGACAAGTGCATTGAGTGCGGCTTCTGTGAACCGGTCTGCCCTTCCAAAGGCCTGACCTTGAGCCCGAGGCAACGCATCGTCATCTGGCGCGACATTCAGGCGAAAAAACGCGCCGGAACCGACACCCAGAAACTGGAGCGCGATTACCACTATCAAGGGATCGACACCTGCGCCGCCACCGGCCTGTGCGCCCAACGCTGCCCGGTTGGCATCAACACCGGCGAACTGGTCAAAAAGCTGCGCCATCAGGAAGCACACCATGCCAGGACAGCCAACTGGCTGGCGCACAACTTCAAGACAGCGGTACAAGGCGCACGCTTTACCCTGCATGCCGCCAACGGCGCGCGCATGCTGCTGGGTGCGCCGCGACTGGCAAAACTGTCAGCAAAACTGAGCAAGCTTTCAGCCGGCCGCATCCCGCAATGGACACCGGCCATGCCACAGCCGGAACAGGCCATACGCTTCACCCCGCCCATCGAGGACCAACGTCCCAGAGTGGTTTATCTGGCAGCCTGCGTCTCTCGCGTGATGGGGCCTGCGGCCACTGATCGCGAGCAAACCTCACTGCTGGACAAGACCCGTGGCCTGCTGGAAAAAGCCGGTTATCAGGTCGTCTTCCCGGACAATCAGGACAGCCTGTGCTGCGGCCAGCCTTTCGCCTCAAAGGGCTACAACCAGCAAGCCGACGAGAAACGCCAGGAACTGCTGGCCGCGCTGATCAAAGCCAGCCGCGGCGGGCTGGACCCGATCTATTGCGACACCAGCCCTTGCACCCTGCGACTGGTACAAGACCTCAAGGACACACGCCTGGATCTCTACGACCCGGTGCGATTCATCCGCACGCACCTGCTGGACAAACTCACCTTTACCCCGCAACAGGAACCCATTGCCGTTCACGTCACCTGCAGCACCCAGCACCTTGGCGAAAGCCAGGCACTGATCGAACTGGCTCGCCTGTGCAGCGTCAACGTGGTCATCCCGGAAGGCATACATTGTTGCGGATTCGCCGGAGACAAAGGCTTCACAACGCCCGAACTGAACGCCCACGCCTTACGCTCTCTCCAGGGTGCGGTGCAGTACTGCAACGAAGGCATCTCCACCAGCCGCACCTGTGAAATCGGCCTCTCGCAGCACAGCGGCATCGACTATCACGGGCTGGTTTACCTGATCGACCGGGTGACGCAGGCGAAATCCGCATGATGGCAACAGGCATTACAGGCATGAAAATAAATAGAACCCCTGCGTTTCAGCACAGTCCACCCTTGTAAGCCCGTATTTGAATGGGCTTCCCCAACCCATGGGCAAAGAGCCCAAGCGACCGGTAATCAAGGAGAGACATATGAAGCGTACCGCCCTGACTGGACTACTCCTCAGCTCTGTCATGCTGGCTTCCCCGGTGTTCGCCGCCGATGACTTGTGCGGCAGCAACTTGCAGACCATCAAGGACGCCCAGGTTTCCACCAACGTGAACCTGAGCCCCGACCTGAAACAGTCCCTGGCAAAAACCGAAACCGACGCACGGGCCGCCCAGGCCAAAGGCGATAAAAAAACCTGCATCGAACTGACCACCCAAGCCATCACCGAACTGAAAAACCTCGGCTCGGGCAGCGAAGGCGGCAACCGGTAAGAAAGCGCCTGACAAGGCCAGCCAGCGCGCTGGCCTTGTCGGCAAAGCAAGACGCGGGTCGACGCGCCCCATCAATTGGCGTAGACTCCCGCCCAATGACTGCGAAAGCAGTCTCGGGGCCGATTAGGATTCGACGCCGGTGATGAAACTTTAGGTGCATGCCGACTTGGTAACAGAAGTCGTAAATCCACTGTTGCAACTTTCTATAGTTGCCAATGACGAAAACTACGAGGGCTACGCTCTCGCTGCGTAAGCGGCGCGACTAGCTCTTCTGGTAGCTTCGGCTCCAGCAATCATCAGGGGATGCCTGTAAACCCGAAATGATTGTCATATAGAACAGGATCGTCGCTTAGGACGTTGTGGCCGACGCGACTAAAACTTACACAGCTCGCCCAAAGCACCCTGCCCGTCGGGTCGCTGAGGGTTAACTTAATAGACACGGCTAAGCATGTAGTACCGACAGCGGAGTACTGGCGGACGGGGGTTCAAATCCCCCCGGCTCCACCAAATCTGACAAATGAAGACGCCTTAGGGCGTCTTTTTTTGTGTCTGGAATCCGATGAATGCGGGGGCTTTCAGGGCTGCGGGGGCTTTCCAGTTTTTTGAGTTCCAGCGTTTTTTGTATTCCAAGGCATTCGGTGCTATTTTTTGGATTTATGTCGCCACCTTGTCGCCACGCGTCAGACCAGCAACGACGCGGGTTGTCGCCACTGTCGCCCCCTAGCCCCTGCTGACTGAGCAACTGCATTAGGAAGGGGCGCAGCTGCAACACTAGGAGAACACCCTCTTGGCCTGCCCGGCACACTGGCAGCAGGTGGACAGGCTCAGCCCACACTGGAAATCCCTGCTGCTTTTTCTGCAAACAAACGGATGCGTCTTGGATAGAAGGCACACCAGCCTCAACAATTGACAAAACGATTGCTCTCAAATAAGGATATCAAATGAAAGCCAGATTTTTGCCCCCTAGAGTCGGGCATTATGGAAATCTCGTATGGTGTAGAGAAGAGTTCTTAAATAAAAATGCTGAAATATCAAGCTCACTTAAAAAACTGAGAAACCTTGGGTACTGGGCAAGTGTATTTCCAGAAGGCGACGGCGTGACATTTAGCGCACCAAGCTTTACTACCGACGAAGACGACAGAAATATACTTGAAGACTTCAGGAACTGCTTCGACTGGATTGATATTGAGCAAGCTCAGTCTCACGATTCCAATACCGAAATAGCCGAACTGGAGAAAGATAACAGGACATTAAACTGCACAATTATAATCCCTCTAGAAAAAATCCACATACAAAAAACCTTAACCTTGGGAAAGTATACATATTTCTGCCGCAAAGAATTCGACCAAGAGCCCTACGAGCGGCTATCCGATTTAGAAACTGAGTACGTACAATTCAACTGCAAACTAAACTATCGAGACTTACTAAGGCTCAATCGCACCATAGACCATAACGACTACGTTATAAATAAATGCTTATCTTTAGCAGAACATGCTTTAGACATCATTAGATACTCCCACAGTTCCTTTAAAAATAAAGCATTTACGCCAAATCCGGCTGGACAGCGCGACGATGGCTTTTATGATGTCGAAATCATCCCATCTGAGAGAACACACTTGAAACCGCTGAAACTTAGCGGAATATCAAAACCACTATCGGTTAGTAATAATTGGCTAGGCCCCCAAGTCGACGACCTATTCTATCCAGGCACTGACTACTTAGCCGCTATCTACAATGAAGAAATCACAAACGAAATGTCCTCATCCGTAACTTCATCATTACGCTCGTGCAGGCAGTCGTTTTACTCGATTGGTAGCGAGTCACAGTTCTTAAATCTTTTATTTACACTCGACGGCCTTGCCGATCCTGAAAAAAAATGGACAGGATGGAAACATCGGAGTTACATAGCCGCACTTATTTGCGAACGCTCCCCTAACAAATTCCACTCCATCCTTGAGGAATTTGACCGCATATATAACGACATCCGAAACAAACTAGTTCATGAAGGAAGAGATTTTTACCAGCTCCCAGACAATCCGGACGACGTATCCGAGACGATATTTTGCTATATTAAAAAAATAATCCAGCTAATTGCTGACGAGGGCTTCTCTAATAAATCCGAATTAAAGCAATATGCCATGACGCTATTAAAGGAACAGATATATGAAGACAAATGTCATGAGGTCGTTCAACGGGTGTCTATAGCTCGAGAAAAAAAACCTGAGTATCCTTCATGGTAGGTTTATACTACGAGCAGACCTTTAATTTTTCGGTGAGTCACAAGCCCTTCCCAAACACTTTCAAATAATTTTTGGTCAGACCACTAATTTTATAAACAGCTTGTATCCCATTGCACCTAAAGGTGGTCTGCCCCCAGCTTTCCTGCATTGTTTTCTAGTTAAAATTGAAATTCCACGCCATTAATAGCATCTAAAAAAGCAAACAATGGAGTTCTCAAGGCCGACAATAAATTCAGTAGCGCTTACGACAAGCCATACCCCCCTATCATTACGGGAGGTACCAATCGATAATACCTCGCACATGATAAGGCGCTTCATAAACAGTGCTTTTAAATACTATATTTGACTCAGATATAGATTGCACATAATTGGTGATCTCTTCTATATCTTCAGGCGCAAAACCGTAACGCATAAGTAGCATATGCATCGAATTATTTGTTCCAAACCTTAACAATTCAATCATCTTGTCTGCACGGGCATCAGCGGTCAACGTTTTGTAGACTTTAAAAGCGGCCATAAAAACGTCCGACAGGGAGAAAGATATGACCTGATCTAGATAGTCATATGTATCAAAGACGATCACATCGTAACTGACATCAGTTGCGGGCGTTCCATCCTTGTGAAGTGAATATACATAAAGACCACTATGAGGCAACTTATGAGCTGGCTGAGAGAACTCAGCGGCGCCACGGCGTCCAAAGCTCCTACGTGATATACGGCTATATCTAATCCCTACAATCTCCTTAAATGATCGTCCTTGAAACGTTTGAAGCATTATACTGATTGCACTTTCAAAGACATTCATCTCTCCCTTGCCTAGCTCTCTGTCCAAAGAACGCTCAAAGATAACTAAAAAATAGTCGTTCAAGCGAATTCGGGTATCACGATTTTCATCCCCCTGAAGGACACTTCTAATAGTCAAATTTGAGCCATAAAGCACACCCAATATTTCTTTGGCAGCGTCAATAACTTCAGGAGAGGATAATCTATCAATTTTTGTAGAGGGCAAATGGAGTTCGTCGTCAAATGTCCCATCTTTCATCGAGTCTAAGAGCTCGGCGTTATCACTATTTTCATCATACGGCTGATCTATGACTGAGCTTTCGTTCAACAAAAATTTATCGTTAATCCTAGTAATGAACAGATCAGCGCTTCTTGTAAATACATATCCGTAATCAAATATCGCTTGTTTTGAAAGCCGTCCCGCTCGCCCAATCAAATTTTTAAATGAAAGTGACTTCTCTTCATCACTCTCGCCTTGAAATCGCATATTGTCTAGCCAAACGATATCAAAGGGCATGTTTACACCCTGAGCAAGGGTACTGGTTGCAAAACAAATTTTTGCAAAACCTGCCCGAATGAATTCTTCGACCAAAAATCGAACTTCTAATGGAACTGACCCATGATGGATGACTACTCCTTTTTGTAGTAGTTCAACCATTCTTGAGCGGTGGTCAGTTTTGTTGGCGCCAAGCAAATTCTCGACGGAAATTATTATCTGCCTGGCCTTAGGATGCGTAACGATAGGAAACTTTTCTATATACTCTTCATACCCCTCTAGAAAGAAGCCATTATAAATAGATGCTTTGGACACATAAATCAAAACTGAATGATCACCACTAAAAGCAAAAGATTCAAATCCCCCCTCAAACTTTATACAATTGCGTAGAAGATTGCCTTTCTCTTCAAAAGGTGAAAATATATAGCAGTTGCCATTTGAATGCTGGAAGACACAAATTTTTCCAACTGTCCCGTGAGTGTAAGACCTAGCATAACCATTAACTTCAGGAATATCGTGCTTCTTAAACTGAGCGTCAGGATTATCCACAAAAGGATGAGCAAATATAAGTTTTGCTGATGAAAATGTTTTTTGTATTCGCCTTACTAAAACATCAAAAATCACACCCCGCGACCGATCTTCAGAAACGTGTGCTTCATCAAAGAAAAAAACTCTTAGATCCAGCTTTGCTGAAGTTGTAAAAAGATCTCTAGCTCGCTCAGGGGTCAGCACAAATATTCTACGAGGATTTCGACTTGTAAAAATAGCGTCAACAAATGGAGTAATCATTACTCCCTTATCGCCATCAAACCTTTCCTTCATAGTATTTATATATTCAGCAATCAAGGCTCTAGAAGGTACAACAACAACTGCATCACCCTCTTGCTCAGCAATGAAATCCCGAATCGAATAGGACTTCCCAGCACTAGTTGGTGCCGATATTGATATAAACTGCTTGCTATCAATAGCTCGACTAACACTTGCCTGCACGGGAGTCAAGTACCCTCCGTAGGATTTTTTATGAGCTTCACCTATGGAAGATAGAAGCAAAGAGTATAGATTCTCAGGCCTAATCACCTTATAGAAAAGTCCTAGCGCGGAGATTATTCGCTCTTCAAGCTGAGAAAACACATCCGGATGAAACACTCTATATAAAGATAAAGTTTCTAATATACCTGAATCAATCGGCCCCACCCTATGAACTTCATCAAGTACTCCAACCATATCTTCAAAAGGAGTTAAACTATTTTTAATCAATCTAACCTTCATGAGTCACACCAATCATATAAACAAATTTCACGCTATGATTTTCAGAAAACTCCGCAGCTTTCTTTAGTGCATTTCTATATACTGTGAGCTGATCATCAGCATGAATCGAAAACGCTGCAATAACACCATGAACGTTATTATCAAGATTAGAAATCCCTTCACTTGTAGCTAGACTTACTAAGTGAACCCTATCTCGTTTGTGTTTTTTTACCGTAACAAAATCTCCAGCTTGTTTTAGCGCACGCCCATACGAAGTAGTACTTGAGCAATACTTCGCCTCTCCAAAATTTATGATATGGCTAGGGCATATACTATGAAAATCGAAGCCCTCATTCTGTTTAGCTTGAGGCTTCCAAAGCTCCGCGATGGGTATGAGAGTGTGTTTGAAAACAACCTCAAGAGCTTTGGCCGCTCCCATTGAGACCATTAGCTCACCAAATTCTTCAACGACAGTGTCTTCTCTTTCAGCAGCTTTAAATATTTCGACGAGAAGCTGTGCGGTTTCTTGAACAGTGTATTCATAGGAGGATCTGGTGCCGGCATCCAAGGTCATCATCCATGAAGTATCCACTACAGACTCGGAAAGCACCTTGGCTATTTTTGATATCTGGGACACATGAACATGGCAGAGTTTTACGAAGTCAATTCCATTTGCATTGAATACCTCGGTGAACTCACACCCCCAGCTAGAATCTGGAAGCATCCCACCATAAGTTATCGTCATGTAGATTCCTCCTTGAAAATCAGGCTAAAAATAGGAAGGACGCCACAAAAGTCTGCGGATCTTATGGGGTCTGGAATTATAAGAAAGAAGGAATGCGGAAGAAAAGCGAACCCTAACTGACGAGAATCAGCTCTAAGCGAAAAGCAAGGCACGTCCACTCTATAGGTAGTCTTAGCCACAAATCGAATCCCTGACTAGGCACATCGCCATCACGGATGAGGCTAGCGCGCTAAGCTTAGAAGGTAAAGAGCCTGCCGTGACTACATTGGTCTATTTTTGGAAAATTACTGCCTAAACCAGTCTGGATGGAAGCAGGAAATTTCTGCGATGAACCGCCGGGGCTTGGCGGGGCAAAGCGCGAGGATTCATCATGCTGAGCCATAACACTATGCCGCAGTGCCTCTGCTTGATGGTCAGCGTGAGGCCATAAGAAACCTTGGTAGCTGCCGAAAGGATTGGGGATGAAGGAGACAGATTTACTTTCCGGGCTCCAAGCGCTGCTGCCTCACCGACTGAGCGCCTTACTTTCATTAAGCCAAATACAAAAAGCCTCTTTTGGGTTTTTTAGTACTCCAAATGATATTCCATCAAAAAATCAGAATCGATATTAATCATAAAAAACAATAGGTCGGCAATTTAATTCATATTACCCCTGCCCAAATAATCAATCAAAGACGTCCACGGACGTCTTTTTTGTCTGGCATTCGGGTCATACGCGGCTTTCGGCGCTGTGGAAACTGCGCCAACAACAGAGAAACGATGCCAGCTCAGCAATGTCTTCAGGCACTGAATACTCAGCAGCATCCGGGCAGTGGGAAGTGGATTGACACTGACCGAGCTGCTGACCAGCCCCCCTGACATTGCTAGAAGAACAGCGCAGCACCACCCGCTATCAGATCGCTACAACCTAAATCTCATCTAAACACGCTCTCAAATCGCAGCAACATTATCGTGCCACCACTCCAGATTTCGATAAAATCCGCAGAACACAGGATTTCTGAAAGGTTGAGAAATGGACTTCACCCCTGTCATCGCTCAGGTATCGGGCGTGTTGGGCTGGCTTATTCTGTTCGCACTTCTGCTTGCCCTGCTCAAATCACCATGGGCCAAAGGGCATATCGGCGAACTTCTCGTACGCTTCGCTGCTAATCGGCATCTGGACGAGCAAATCTACCGTCGCGTGCATAATGTCACCCTGAATACGCCAGACGGCACCACGCAGATCGATCACGTATTCCTCTCGATCTACGGCATCTTCGTGCTGGAAACGAAGAACATGAGCGGCTGGATTTTCGGCAGCGAGAAACAGGCGCAGTGGACGCAGAAACTCTACAAGCGCACTTTCAAATTCCAGAACCCGCTGCGGCAGAACTACAAACACATCAAGGCTCTGGAAGCCACGCTGGGCATTAGCCCTGAGTATCTGCACTCGGTCATTACCTTTGTTGGCGGCAGTACCTTCAAAACAGAAATGCCTGCCAATGTCACTCAAGGCATTGGATTTATCCGTTACATCAAGTCGTTCCAGCAGACGGTATTCAGCAAGGCTGAAGTCGACGCCATGCTGCAATCGCTGCAAACAGGCCGCCGCGCTCCCGCTCTTGCGACTCACCGTGAGCATGTGCAGAACCTCAAGCGACGAAGTGACCCGACTGCCGAGCGACAGTGCCCGAAATGCGGTAACGCGCTGCTGATTCGTACCGTGAAGTCGGGTGCGAAAGCGGGGCAACAGTTTTGGGGATGCTCGGGTTTTCCCAAGTGCCGGACCATGCAAGCTCTCGGCACTAGAACAGCGCAGCTTTGAACTGGCGCTCCAGACGTTTCCTCTGGTTGAAGATTATTAGGTTGTACTATCAGGACAATTGTCGCGCCAGTGGTGCGACTTTTCACCCGGTGCGGTAGACCTCATAAAACTGGCGCATGCGGAACAGACTAGATCGAATCTTCACAGCACAGGCAAAAGATCAGCTCCCAAAGCCCCCAATAGCAAGACGCCTCCCTTTCCCTTGAGCGAAATTTCCGAGAAAATCCCAGCCGCTTGCGCCCGTGAAATCCGGTCACTACTCTGCCTCCGTCGCTGCATATTCAGCGAACGGGTTTAGTCGCCCGGGATGACTGGCGCACTGCGCCACCTTTTGCGAGGCGCTTTTTATGGCCTGCATTTTATGGTGGCCGTGCGTAGGGCACCTTCGGGTGCGCCGGGTACCAGTCTCCGGTCGACTAACCTGCGCATGGCCGCCACCCATCGTTTAGTCGCGAGCATGGCGGCTCCATTTCTGACTGGAGTTACATGATGCTCAAGATCACACCTGATCCACCCTGTCACCTCTCCCCTCGCTACCTTGAAGATGCTCTCGTGCGTGCTTCCGAGCTATTGAGTTGTGCCGCTGCCACAGCCTATGAGAGCGGCGACCGCTTGAGTGGTTCGCATCGGCATCTGGCCTTGTCTGTCGTCCATCTGGTGGAGATGGCCAAGGCTGAGGTTGATCGTTCGCTGGAAGATCTTTCGGTTCGTTGATGTGTGGATTACAAAACCTGCATTGCGCAGGTTTTGTAATTTCGCTGGAAAAATCTCCAACACATTATTATTGAAAAGACCTCTACGCCTTGCGGGGCATGCCCTCCAGCCAGACTGCGCAAAAAGTTGCGCAACTCAAAGCGGTTATAGTCTCGCCCCACTTCGACTGTCACCAAGGAATGGTATGACTCCAACAGCTCGTCTTGGCGATATGCACCTCTGTCCCATCCCGGGCCACGGCACATCGCCTATCGTTTCTGCATCACCCGACACCCGAATCAACTTCCTGGGTGCAGCCCGAGTAGGTGATGTTTGTGGTTGCGGTGCCGTAATCACTACAGGCTTTGCCTCCATCATCGTTGACTATCGACCGCTGGCTTATCTGGGCAGCCCCACCAGCCATGGCGGCACCATAATCTCAGGCAGTTCAGATACCTTCGGCGGCTTTCAGTATGGTGGTACGACAGCTCAGGCCATCATTGACTTTGCCAAGCTCGGAGCCGTGCGCCCGGATGGTTCTGTGGATGATCAGCTAATGGCCGAACTGCTGGCCGATCCGCACCTACAACAGCGTGCTTTGCTGTCAGGCGCTCTGGTACAACCGGGAAGATCATCCTCAACAGTCGCCAAGGAGTCTTTGACTCCAGAGTTGATCGCCGTTGCCGGCAGCCAGCACGACACTGGCTCGGGCAACAAGATGATGTTTATCGGCCAGGCCGTGAGTGAACTTGCCGGGTTCAAACGCAACAAAAGCGACCTGACACGGACGCTGATAGTGTTCACCCCGTCATATAGCACCGAGATGCTTAGCGCAGCACGCAACTCTGCCAAGGCCTATGGAGCGGGCTATGTCAGCGTGGCGAATGCCAAGGGGCTGATTGAATACTTGAATCGCGGCAAAGACCGGAATCAATCACCCATCGAACACCTGTCGCTGTTTAGCCATGGCGTGCCTCAACGGATTGCCTTCGGCTATCAACTCGTCGAAGACCCGCAGATGTCTCTTGATGTGCTGAATTACAAAGATATTTCTGTCCTGGCATTCTCCAGCGCGGCGCAAATTGACAGCTATGCCTGTCGAACTGGCATGGGCAACCTCTCCGAGTACCGTATAGAAGATGGCATCCAGTTTTTCCCGCAGACCAACGAGAGTTTGGCGCAATTGCTGGCGGATCATTTACAGATCAAGGTACGCGCTTTCATCCGGCGCTCGGACTACAAGAATACCTGGGGTTCGTTTGAAGAGCGCCAGTTAGGCAAGCTGTGCGGCATTAGCACTGGCACGTCGGACAATCCGTGGTGCAGGAAGTGGAACACACTGAAGGATGAGAGAAGTATGCATCACCGAAAATTCAAGTTCACCTACCAGACCATGGGGGCAATTAACCCAGTGATTTCTGGCGACACCCCCATTGGCGTACCAGGAGGCTACTTTGAGTTTCTACCGAAGTAAGGTCTTCTGGATTGCAACAGCCATTTTCTTGCCGCTACTACTGGTCGCGAGCTACTACGGGTTCAAGGTGATGATGAGCGTATACAAAACGGATTTGGGTAACGGTGTCGTGATTTATGCTGACGATTACGTGAAGACCGGTCGATGGGTGTTCGACTGTGAGTATTCACGGCTGGTCAGTCGTGAGCCGCTGCCGGTGCCATTCTCCGAGCTGGAGAATGCCGGAAAACTCACCATTGGGAATGCACTTCTGGAAGAAGTGGACGAGCAGCCTGCCAAGGAAGCATTGAAAGCCATAACGGGCACTCGCGGCTGGTATAAAAACCTCCGTTACCTCTACTCCGCACTGGATGAAAACAGCGACTTGAGTACCCATGCTTTCTATCTGGTTACCCAACACGCTGGCCGGTCATGGGCTGTAGAGGTAGAGCAAGCAATCGGCCCCGACGGAAAGTCTGAATTCACCGTGACGATTGAACCCTATGATCCGGATATCTACGTAGATTACGCCAAGGCGCTTCAGGCTGCCGCCAAGAGCTGTACTGCTGCTCAATAAGAAGATGATCAGGTTATGCGACCAGGAAAACTGTCGCACCAGTGGTGCGACTTTTTCCTCGACACGATAGGTATCGTAGAACTGACGCATGCGAAATTGCCTGCTGCCTGGCGCTGTAGATCAGTGCGAATACTCCATCATCTGCTTGCAGTCATACCGGAATGGCCTGAAGTCACTGCCCAGCATATTGGAGCAGCCTCCGCCCTCCTCACCAGCCAGCCCCGTCTCTGTCCCTTGAACGAAGTTTCCGAGAAAATCCCGATCGCTTGCGCCCGTGAAATCCGGTCCTACAAAAACCTTTCTCCCAGATTCTTCGCCAAAAACCGCGTAAACGCCGATATCCGCTGCGGCACGTGCTGGCGATGCTGATAAACCACATACACATCCGCTCTCGGCGCGTGGTACTCGGGCAGCACTGCAACCAGTTCCCCCCGGGCGAGGTGTTGCTGGGCATCCCAGCGGGAGCGGAGGATCAGGCCGTGGCCGTCCAGGGCCAGGCGCATGGCGACTTCGCCGTCGTTGCTGGACAGGGTGCCGGTGACTTTCTGGCTGTATTCGCGGCCGTCGCGGGTGAAGCGCCAGATGGCGTAGTCGCTTCCGTATTGTTTGAGCACGATGCAGTTGTGTTGCGCGAGGTCGGCGACGTCCTGGGGTGTGCCTGCGCGTTCGAGGTAAGCAGGTGAGGCGCAGAGGATGCGGGGGTTGTCGAGTACGTGGTGGGCGATCAGGCGTGAGTCGGGCGGCTCGCCCACGCGGATGTCGATGTCGATCCCTGCATCCAGCAGGTTGACCGGCAGGCTGGAGAGTTGCAGCGACAGTTCCAGGTGCGGGTGTTGGGCGGCGAACCCGGACAGCAGGGGCGCGATATGGCGTCGGCCAAAACCGAACGATGCATTGATGCTCAACTTGCCTCGCAGCACCGGCTGGCGGTTGTCGAGGGCGCTTTCCAGTTCTTCCAGTTGGCGCAGGATCGGCCGGGCACCTTCCAGATAAATCACGCCTTCAGGCGTCAGGTCCAGCCTGCGGGTGGTACGCCTGATCAGTTGCACGCCCAGGCGTTGTTCAAGCTGGGTCAGGCGCTTGCTGACGGCGGGCAGTGACAGGCCCAGCTCTCGGGCCACGGCGGTCAGGCTGCCGTGGGTCGCCACGCGATTGAAGAAGCTGAGGTCATCGGTGTTGGTGGCCAACTCTTTACTTGAATTCAAGAATGGATTTCCCGTAAGCCAAATTGTGCTTGATGGACGAATGAATACACTGGAGCGCACCACCTGACAAGCACGAGACCCGATGCCATGACTCAATACAATTACAAGATCGCTGTCATTCCCGGAGACGGTATTGGCAAGGAAGTGATGCCCGAAGGCGTCCGCGTCATGGACGCCATCGCAGAGAAGTTCGGGATAGGTATGCAATGGGACTGGTTCGATTTCGCCAGCGCCGACTATTACCTTGAGCACGGCAAGATGATGCCGGATGACTGGTTTGAAACCCTCAAGCAATACGACGCGATTTACTTTGGCGCGGTCGGCTGGCCGGATGTCGTACCGGACCACATCTCGCTGTGGGATTCCTTGCTGAAGTTTCGCCGCGATTTCGATCAATACGTGAACCTGCGCCCATGTCGCCTGATGCCCGGCGTAAAAGCGCCACTGGCCGGTCGCAAGCCGGGGGATATCGACTTTTATGTGGTGCGGGAAAATACCGAGGGCGAATATTCCAGCGTCGGCGGCACCATGTTTGCGGGCACCGAGCGGGAGGTCGTGATCCAGGAGACGGTGATGACGCGCGTAGGCGTCGACCGCATCCTCAAGTACGCTTACGACCTGGCGCAGAGTCGCCCCAAGAAGCATCTGACTTCAGCCACCAAGTCCAACGGCATCGCTATCACCATGCCGTACTGGGACGGCCGCGTCGTGGAGATGGGCAAGCAGTACCCCGAAGTGCTGGTCGACAAATATCACATCGACATTCTCACGGCGCATTTTGTGCTGCATCCAGACCGCTTCGATGTGGTGGTGGCCAGCAACCTGTTCGGTGACATTCTTTCCGATCTGGGGCCGGCCTGTACCGGAACCATCGGCATTGCGCCTTCGGCCAATATCAACCCGGACCGGACGTTCCCCAGCCTCTTCGAGCCGGTGCATGGTTCGGCGCCGGACATTGCAGGCAAGGGCATCGCCAACCCGATCGGGCAGATCTGGTGCGGCGGCATGATGCTGGAGCATTTCGGCCATGCAGAGGCCGGGGCCGCCGTACTGTCGGCGATTGAAGCCGTGCTGGCGCAAGGGCCGGAGCATGCGCCATTGACGCCGGATCTGGGCGGTACGGGTTCGACCGTTACGCTGGGCAAGGCCATCGAGGAGCAGGTGCGCCGGGCAGAGTAAGCGCGAAAGTGCTCGCCAGTGCAGATTGCTGGCGAGCACATCATTTTTTGGATCTCCCTCTTCATCCTTCATTCTTCCATCCGGCAGCTTACTTCGCTCATTCGATCATGATATTGTCTAGCACACTAGATAGTAGCGAGCTACATAAAGTAATGACCGCGAGCACATCAGCAACACGTCGCGAAGTGGGGACTCAACTGTCCTTCGCCTTGTATGGCGCAGCCAACCGAATGGTCCGTCTCCACAAACCCTTTCTTGAGCCATTGGGCCTGACGTTTCCCCAGTATCTGGTGATGCTGGAATTGTTCAATGACGCCCCCAGAACCGTGGGTGACCTTGGCAACCGGCTCGCGATGGATACAGGAACTATCACCCCGCTCCTCAAGCGTCTTGAGGCCGCAGGAATGGTGACTCGCACCCGTGACCGCAACGATGAACGTCGCGTACTGATCGCCCTGACCGATGCCGGGGAAGCGCTGCGCGAAGAGCTGTGGGCCGTCACCGACAAGATCAAGACTGCCTGCCAGTTGACCGACAACGGGCTGGAAGCACTTCGCGACACGCTCAACGACTTCGCACGGCCCGCCTGTGAATAAAGGGTGAGCCGCCTTCCCCCTTGTGAAGAGGATGAATAGATGAAGATTGGAATTATCGGCGCAGGCAACATTGGCGCGACCATTGCCAGAAAGCTGGCTGCCAGCGGGCATGAGATAAAGCTCGCCAACTCAAAGGGACCAGACTCCATTCAGGACCTCGCCCGTGAGGCCGGTGTCAGTGCTGTCAGCAAGGAAGACGCGGTTGCGGGCGTGGATGTCGTTATCGTCTCGATCCCTTTTGCGAAGTATCGAGGCCTTGCGAGCCTTTTCAGCCAGGTGCCTGCCGATATCGTGGTCATCGACACGTCCAATTACTATCCATTTCGCGACGGCGCGATAGAGGAAATCGAAGGCGGCAAACCGGAAAGCGTCTGGGTCAGCGAGCAGATTGGTCGCCCGGTTGTGAAAGCGTGGAATGCACTGCTGGCGCAAACCCTGACGGATAAAGGTCAACCAGCCGGAGCCTCGTCGCGCCTGGCCCTTCCTGTTGCAGGAGATGAGGCCAAGGCAAAGGCAATCGCGCTGGAGCTGGTGGAAGCGACGGGGTTCGACGCGCTGGATTCGGGCAACCTGATCGACTCCTGGCGTCAGCAACCGGGCACTCCGGGTTACTGCACTGAATTGACGGTCGAGGAGTTGAAGCTTTCCCTCGACGCAGCCGCAAAGGAAAGTGCTGCGCAGAATCGCGAGGCTTTGTTGAAAGAGTTCATGTCGGCCACAAGCACGCTCAGCCATGAGCATGTAGTGGCCCGAAACAGAGCGATTACGGGGAGTGTTTTGCTTTAGGTCGCGAGTGCTGCAGGGTCATCCGCAGGTAATATCCTCGATACGGTTCTGCCCGTTGACCTCGATATTCAGCCGGAGCGGGCTGTAACTCAGGTCTCGGGGTCCACCACTTGAAACGACACGAGAGCCACGTGCGCGCGCGAGTTTCTCTATGGTTTTTCTGTTTTCAGCGGTGAACTCCTCTCCCAGCATGGAGGAGGCTCGTGCAGCGTAGCAGCCGTATACAGTCATCTTTCCCTTGTAGGGTTCAGAAGCCCCATAACCACGATCGATGGGCTGCTCGCTGGCGAAGGAGTGCCCACCCGGCATGGCCAACAGCAGACAAACAGCTCCTGCGGCAAATGAATTCACGATATTGAAAGGAATGACTTTTTCCATAAGGGCAAAACTCCGAAGTGGCTATAAGACATCGTATTCAGTGATCAGTTCACCGCTGATATCCGCCACAACCGCCCTAGTACATTCGCTGGATGATTCTTCGATTCGTTGAGTGGAACTCACAAAACCTGCACTCGGCAGGCTTTGTGTTTTCCGCTATGCACTAGGAAGCGAGATTACAGCCTTCCCGGATGGGCATTAACTTTCACGATTTGTTCTGTGAGGGTGTTGTAGTCACAGGAGTACATGTGATTCTGAAACGCGCCAAAACCATTCTGGAACTGGATTTTGTCGCCGAAGTAAGTAATCACGCCACGGTCTCTATCCGCCCACTTATAGCGGGTGAACTTTGGCTCCAGCACCCCGTCGGTCCACTTGAAATCATACTGCGCCATTTTCTCGATGGGGGTCTTACAGAAGACGGATGCGGCCACGAAATGCTTTTCACCCCAGCAGGTAACATCAAGCCGGCACTTCTCATCGCTTTTATCCTTTGCCTGCTTTTCTGCCAGCGCTTTGGCTTCGGATTCTTTCTTCGCATTTTCAGCAACGGCATTATCAGCCTGCTCTTTCGCCAGGGCTGCTTTTTTGGCGGCCTCTTCTACCAGCGCTTTTTGGGCATGGACACCTTCTTTTATCTTGTCCCACTCTTCCTTGGTGGTCGCTCCATTTTCTTTAGCCTCACGGTACTCTTGCGCAGAAACAAAGCCTTTCTCAGCAATGCTTTTTTCCAGTGTCTTCGAGGCCAATATCACGCCTGTGGTCGCCAAAACAAAAACGACGCTGACCACCGCCCAACCATTTATTACCTTTCCTGTTTTGGCCTGGACTTTCCCTCTGACAACAGGAAGGCAAATCACGCCAGAGATCAGAATCAGCAAAGCTGCGAACGCATTTCCGCCAAACGAAACGAGGCCAATAAAAATCAACAGTACGCCAAATATCCACCCCAGAAACAGCGAAACGGTGCGCATTTACAACTCCCTTCTCTAAGTAATGGCTTAATGCCGGCGCGCCATGTTCAGTTCCAAGCCTTGAAGAAGCAAGTTTTTAGTTGCTGTTTATGCAGGGATAAGTCGATTCAATAAAACGACGTGTTGCACCGTCTCTTGCATCTGCTCTGGGCGAACTCAATCACTCAACTCATGCACCAGAAAATCCAGGAACGCCCGTGTCTTCAATGGCACACGTCGGGCGGACGGATACACCGCATTGATTGAGATCGGCGGGGCCTGCCAGTCGCACATCACGGGGATCAGTCGTCCTTGCTCCACGGCTTTTTCGACAATGAAGGTCGGAAGCAGGGCAATGCCCATGCCGGCTTCTGCCGCTTGTGCCAACAGGTCGCCGTTGTTGGCATGCAGCGGGCCGGTGACATGGACTTTCTGGGTTTCCTTGCCATTGCTCAGTTGCAGGCTGACGCCGCTTTGCAGGTAGCCATAGTTCAGGCATTGATGCGCCGCCAGATCGCGGGGGACTTGCGGGGTTCCTTCACGAGCCAGATAAGCGGGTGAAGCCACCAGCATGCGGGGCGCCGGGGCGAGATGGCGGGCGACCATGGAAGAGTCCGCGAGGCTGGCAATGCGGATGGTCACATCGAAGCCGCCCTTGACCGGGTCAACCTGCTGGTCGCTGAACACCAGTTGCAGCTCCACCTTGGGATGTTGCTCATGGAATTTGGGAATCAATGGTCCCAGTCGGCACAGCCCGAATGACATGGGCGCGTTGACCCGCAGTACACCCTGCACTTCCCCCAGCCCACTGCGCGCCCGCTGCTCGGCTTCATCCAGCGACGCCAGCACTTCACGACAGGCATCGTAGTACTCGGCCCCCGCCTCGGTCAGGTGCAGGCTGCGCGTCGTCCGCAACAGCAATTGCACGCCCAGGTTTTCTTCCAGAGCCTGGATCTGCTTGCTGACTTTCGAGCGAGGTACATCCAGCACACGAGCCGCTGCTGCAAAGCCATTGGCGTTCACTGTGGCAACGAATGTACGCATGCAGTCGATACGATCCATGAACGTCCCTTATTTGGAAACAATGAGTCTCGATTTTAGGGAATTGTCTCGATAACCGCTAGCCCGTAAATTTACTCCCAAGCCAGCAAGCAAACGCTAGACAGGCAAAGCGGCTAACTCATTAACGATTCGCACTAATCAACTTGAAAGGAAATCATCATGTCTAAACTCGAACTGCTGAACCCGACCAACTCTGCTCTGATCCTGATCGACCACCAGCCACAAATGGCTTTCGGCGTACAATCGATCGACCGCCAGACACTGAAGAACAACACCGTAGGCCTGGCCAAGGCCGCCAAGCTGTTCAACGTGCCAACCATCCTGACGTCGGTAGAAACCGAAAGCTTCAGCGGTTACATCTGGCCAGAGTTGCTGGGTGTGTTCCCCGATCAGCAGCCCATCGAGCGCACTTCGATGAACTCCTGGGAAGACAAGAAACTGGTGGAAGCGGTCAAGGCGACCGGTCGCAAGAAACTGATCATCGCGGCACTGTGGACCGAGGTCTGCCTGACCTTCCCGGCTCTGGAAGCCATGGCTGAAGGCTACGAGGTGTACATCGTCACCGATGCTTCGGGCGGCACGACCAAGGAAGCTCATGACATGTCGGTACAGCGCATGATTCAGGCTGGCGCGATTCCGGTGACCTGGCAACAAGTGCTGCTTGAATACCAGCGTGACTGGGCACACAAGGAAACTTACGACGCCGTCATGGCGCTGGTTCTGGAGCACAGCGGTGCCTACGGCATGGGCGTCGACTATGCCTACACCATGGTTCACAAGGCACCGCAACGGACCGTTTCCTGATACTCGATTGCAACCCTGCCGGCGCGTCTTGATGACCCGCCGGCATTTGCCGTTTTTGCCATGGCAGTCTGTCGCATGGCCTCAATAAGCCATGAAGCCTTTGAGTAAATATGTCACGATCAATCCCAGCCGAAACGGCACACTAAAGATCATCAGGCTCGACTGCATCGTTGCCTTGGAGTACAGCATTTTGAACAGCAAATTGACGGCTGCAGAACTGGCCGTAATCAGTGAAATAGAAGCGACATCCAGCCTTTTGAAGCTGGTGACGCGGCTGACCGGTTTAAGATTTGCTGCCATCGCCAAAGTGACGGAAACCAACTGGACCGCCTGCGCGGTCTGCGATGAAATCCAGTTCGGTGTCGAGCCCGGTCACGAGCTTGAGATTGAAACCACCATCTGCAATGAAATACGCGCCAGCCGCCATACCGTATTGATCGACGAGGTGGCTACAGACCCTCTGTATGCCAACCATCCCGTGCCGAAGCTTTACGGTTTCCAGAGTTATTTCTCCATGCCGATCATTTTTCCGAATGGCGTGTTCTTCGGCACGTTATGCGGGCTTGATCCATTGCCGGCCAAGCTTGGCAATCCAGAGACTGTCGATACCTTGAAGGTTTTCTGCACGTTGCTGGGCAGCACGCTGTATGCGCATGAACAGTTGCTGGAAAGCCAGAGCGAGATGAGTTGTTAATCCGCTGCTTTCGTTTTTCGCTTATGCGTTCGAGGCTCTCGGGGCGATAAACCTGCCCTTCAACTGATGAGAAAATCCATGGAGTGGACTTCACGCAAGAGCAACTGCCCTTTCATTCAGGAATTACTGGACGCATGGCTGAAGGCAGTCAAACGCTATGTCGACATGCTCGATAACGATAACTGCTGGTGGCATAACGAGCGCGCCAATGTCAGTACGCTGGCCGGTGCGGCCTGGTCGCTCGGTTGGGTGGCACTTGAGGAATACCCCACGCGCAAGCATCGCCCCGCGAACTCGGACATAGATAAACCCGAAACAGATGGACGCGGGCGTTGCGATCTTTACATCAGCAACAAGCACGAGGATTTTGCATTCGAGGCCAAACATGCCTGGCAACTGGTCGGCGGGCCGGATGTAGTGAAGGCGGCAATGGTATTGGCGAGAAGGGATGCGCTAGCTCTCAAGAGAGAAGCCAGCCGTCATTTCGCGGCGACCTTTATCGTGCCGTTCTTGCCGAAAGCACAGGTTCAAGGTATGACGGGCGATGATTTGCTGGGACAACTCAATCAATGGCTGCACAGTCAGAATGAGTTCAACGGCGATAAGCAGCAAAATATCTCCTATGCCTGCACCTTTTCAGGAACAGGCAAGGAGTCATGGAGTAATGACATCAACCACTTCCCCGGAGTGGTACTGGTCCTGGAGGAGGTTCACGTCGCTACGCAGGACAAGAATCAGCCTTTCAAGGACTGAAGACCAGCACCCGATTTCGTCGACGAACGGTAAGGCTCACGCCGACGGCCTTCCTCCTGGTGCAGGCCACGGCCCGCAAGTCCTGGAGGGCTTCTGGAGGTAAAAATATTTTTTTGCCGGAAAACCTTCTTGCCGTGCGATCAAAACAACATCTGCGGTTGTCTGATAAAGTGCCACGCATAGTGGCAAATAGTCACTACCTGTGGATTCTTGAGTTCTATGAGCACCGGCGCCCCTATTCCGCTGAACGAAACGCAACGTTTGCTACGTATTACCGAACTGTGCGTGCTCGAAAACACGGTGGATGATGTCTTTGAAGAAATCGTGGCGATGACCGCCGAGTTCTTTCAGGCTCCCATCGTGTTGATTTCCATCGTCGACGAACATCGACAGTGGTTCCGCGCCCGGTTTGGCCTGCAAGCTCAGGAAACGCCACGGGACGTCTCGTTCTGCGCCTACGCGATTCTCAGCGATGGCTCGCTGGAGGTTGTCGACGCAACACTTGATGATCGTTTCAAGGATAACGGCCTCGTCACGGGGGAACCGGGCATTCGCTACTACGCGGGCTCGCCTCTGATTACCGAGGACGGTATCGCGCTGGGCACACTCTGCGTCATCGACACGGTTCCCCGTGCGCCCATGAGCGAGCGCGAGGCGCGGATGCTCAAGCGTCTGGCCGCGCTGGTCATGAAGCGTATCGTCGACTTGCGCTTGAGTTGCTTCGTCGACCAGACCACCGGGCTCTATAACCGTCTGCGCCTTGAAGAAGACATTCTTCTGACGCTGAAAACCGGTAAAGAGATGCGCCTGGTGGCCGTCGACATGATTACCCCCGAATTCCTCAACGATATCGTCAAGGCGCTGGGCTACAGCTTTGCTCAGGATCTTGTCGTGGCGATGAGAAATCGTCTGCAAGCCATGCTGCCGTCAAGCTGCCCTCTGTATAAGATCAGCCCGACACGCTTCGGCTTTCAATTACCTGGCGACATGCCGGATGAGTCGATCTATCGCGCCATCATCGAAGACCTTCAATCTCCCGTGATATGCCACGGCATTCCGGTGCAGATGCAGGTCGGCCTGGGCATTGTGCCTCTGGATAGCCAGGCTACGGAGCAGGACTGGGTGCGCCTGGTCATCAGCGCCGCTGACGATGCTCGTGCCCGCCGTACGGGCTGGGCCTTGTACGAGGCTCACATGGATGCGACTCAGCAACGGTCATTCCAGTTGCTCGGCTCACTGACCAGTGCCGTGCATGCTCACGATCAACTGAGGCTGGTTTATCAGCCTCGCATCGATCTGGCTTCGGGCACCTGTACATCCGTCGAGGCGTTACTGCGCTGGGTCCATCCGACGCTGGGGCCAATCGGGCCTGCCGAATTCATTCCATTGGCAGAAAAGACAGCGCTCATGCGGCCCTTGAGCCTTTGGGTATTGCAGACAGCCATTGAGCAGGCCGCAAGCTGGCAGCAAAAAGGTTTCGATATCCGGGTCGCCATCAACGTGACGCCCGACGACCTGACAGGGCCGGTGTTCACTGATCGGGTGATCTGGCTGCTGAAAAAACATGACATCTCACCTGCGCACTTCGAGCTTGAATTCACCGAAAGCGCATTGATGCAGAACCCGACAGAGGTCCGCAGCCAGCTTGAACGCTTGCGCGAACTGGGTATGCACATTGCGATCGATGACTTCGGCACGGGTTACAGCAACTGGAACTACCTGCGACAGTTGCCCGCGACCACCGTCAAACTGGACCAGTCACTGGTGCGCAACCTGACGGTTGAAGAAGCGGACCAGCGCCTGGTCAAGGCCTTGATCGGGCTGGCCAAGAAGCTGGGGTATTGCGTGGTGGCCGAAGGCATCGAAACCGATGCCATCCGCAAGCTGGTCAGGCAGTGGGGTTGTGATGAAGGGCAAGGCTATCTGATTGCCAGGCCCATGGAAGCCGATACCCTGTTGAGTTGGCTGCAACCCAATCAAACCATGCTAGGCGCAACAGAAACGGCACCCGAAGCGCAAAACCTGTAAAAACGGTTATAACCTTAGATTACATATTCATAACCGCTCAGAACATAAATCGTTATGCTGCCCGCCAGTTTTTACCTGACAACAGGTCTTACAGGGTCATATATGGATGTCGGCGGTCTGGGTTTCGTAGTAGCAGGGCTGGTGGTTGGTTTTATCGTGGGTATGACGGGTGTTGGGGGCGGCTCATTGATGACCCCTATCCTGCTCTGGTTTGGTATCAATCCGGCGACCGCAGTGGGTACCGATCTGCTTTACGCCGCAATCACCAAGTCCGGTGGCGTACTGGTCCATAAAAAGAACGACAACATCGACTGGAAGATTACAGGCTGGTTGACGCTGGGCAGCGTGCCAGCGGTGTTGCTGACCCTGTGGTTTCTGAGCACGCTGGACTCAGCCCCCGATGCGCTGAACGCCATCATCAAGCAGGCACTGGGCATCGTCCTTCTATTGACGGCGCTGGCGGTGCTGTTCAAGAAAAAACTGCTGGCCTTTGCTCACCGTCGCGGCGACGGGCTTTCGTTCTTCAATGGCTCAAGCCTGAACGCTCTGACGGTAGTGACGGGCCTGATCCTGGGCACCATGGTGGCCCTGACCTCCATCGGCGCTGGCGCACTGGGTACGGTGGCTCTGTTCATTCTTTACCCACTGCTGGCCACCCGGCGCCTGGTCGGTACGGAAATAGCCCATGCCGTGCCGCTCACGCTGGTCGCAGGCCTTGGGCATGCAAGCATGGGCAATATGAACTGGGAATTGCTGGGCTGGCTGCTGATGGGCTCGTTGCCCGGCATTTATCTGGGCAGCCACATGGCCGGGCGTATATCCGATGAGCTGCTACGGCCCTTTCTGGCCATCATGCTGGGGATGATCGGCTTCAAGCTGGCGTTCTGATCGAAGCCAGAACCCGGCTGACGGCTTCTGGCACGGAGAGTTCAGAGGTATCGAGAATGACTGCGGCACTTTCGGGTGCTTCGTAAACGCTATCGATGCCCGTCATATTCGGAATCAGGCCACGCCGGGCCTTTTCATACAGCCCCTTGGGGTCTCGCTCTTCGCACACCTGGATGGGTGTGCTCATGTAAATCTCTGTGAAGTCACTCTCACCGATCACATGGCGGGCCACTTCTCGCTCCCGGCGAAAGGGCGAGATAAATGCCGTGATCACGATGACGCCAGCATCCATCATCAAGCGTGCCACTTCCGCAACGCGGCGTATGTTTTCCACCCGGTCTGCGTCGCTGAATCCCAGATCCTTGCTCAACCCTTGGCGAACATTGTCGCCATCAAGCACATAAGTGCGCTTGCCTTCGGCATGCAGCGCCTGCTCCAGCGCATTGGCAATCGTTGACTTGCCGGAGCCCGACAAGCCGGTAAACCAGATGACCTGCCCAGCGTGGCCATTGAGGCGCTCCCTGTCCGGGCGGGTGATGCTGAGTGCCTGGCGATGGATATTCTGCAAATGCGGCTGGCTTTGATCGGCCATTATCGGACCTTGTCCCTTTGGTTTTAATACTGCCCGTACAGAATCCGATTCTGGCGTGCGGGTCGCTGGATGTTATCAACAAACGAACGGCTCGTTGATCCCGATCAAGGGAGATGAAACACGCTCATCGGGATACGTAATTTGTTGTAGCCCAATCGGGATTTTGGGTGCAGGATTTCGTGCGTCAACTTTCCGTGCCGGTGACTCGGCATCTGCTCACCTTACAAAATGGAGATGCGTACCATGCTTATCCGAATTGAAGAAGGTAATTACGGGGCCAACTGGGTTGTGAAGCTGGACGATTACCCAGTGACCTGCCGGAGTTGGCAGGAAGCCAAAGAGTTCGCAGAGCGAATGAAATCCCGAATAGATGCGCCTCATCCCCTGCCACGCTCTGCCCGACGAGCGGCAACGGAACGAGCCACTGCAACCTGACACCCCATCACCCGCCCTCCGGTGCTTGACGGATAAACTCCGGGGGGCATGCTTTTACTGCATTGAGCCAGTTATTTTCCGGGTATTGAGCCCCTGAGACCCGTTCTCGATTTGCCAACATTCATTTCACATCCTCTTCACTTCTGGCTGTGTACATTCACATCACTCCTTTGATGAATCCCATTTGGCCCACCGCGTTGTGGGCCATTTTTTTGCCTGTCGAAAACCGCACGACCTTTGAAAACCCTTATTGGCCCTGACTGGCAAATACTGTTTCCTGCGCGACAGCAGGCTTGCCGCTGACCGAGCCGTTCACGTTCAGTTGCGCCAGACGATCACTCCCGGTGCCGCTGACTATCGTGCTGCTCCATTGCGCTGCCACGGTCGCCATCCAGCCAAACAGAAACAAAGCAACAACCTGCAACGCCCACTTTGCAATTATCGACATGTGTTTTCTCCATAACGGGTTCGTGATGGCGAGGATATAAGCATCCCTGCATTGCAGAAGAATTGCAGAAAATCACGTTTTATCCACCCGCATCACGTACCCGACGAAGTGCTCCTGAAGTCTGGCATCAGTACTTGCTGGCCTCTTGAGCCGGGTTTGCGGGCTTTGAGATATGCCTTGGGCCTGTAAGCACCCACAACAGCACACCAATCACCGGCACAGCGACAATCACGATAATCCACAACAATTTGTTGCTGGATGTCGTTTCGCTTTTACGCACCCGCAGGACTGCCCATATATCGGCCAGCACAATGAGTGCGACCAGAGCCGTAAAAAACCACAAACCACTTTCAGATATCCAAGGCATTTGAAACCTCCCACCTGTTTGAGCTGAGGCCGCCGAGCAGGCGCCCTTGAATAGAAGAGGTCACGAGAAGCCGGAAAGTTCAGAGAAGTAGGAAAACTCAATGGGTTCATGGAACCGACGGTCCTGGTGGGTGAAACCATTCAGTCAGCCGCCATCAAACCCGATGGGAGCCCGCAGTAGACAGGGAGAGTTGCGGGCAGACACTGAGCCGAGGGATACGCCATGAACACGCCATTGATCGTCAAACTTTTCACCCAACCCAGAGACGCCTGGCGAAACATTCGGGATGAGGAGGAGCAGGAGCCACGGCACTACCTGCCCCATTTGATACCGCTGGCGCTGATACCGGTCATTTGCCTGTACATAGGCACCACTCAGGTCGGCTGGAGTCTGGCGGAAGGTGAAAACGTGAAACTCGGCACCAGGAGCGCATTGCAGCTGTGTGCCTTGCTGCATGTGGCATTTCTGCTCGGGACGATACTGATGGGAGGCTTTATCCGCTGGATGTCTCGCACCTTTGAAGCCCGAGCGACGCTCAATCAGTGCATTGGCTTCGCCACCTACACCGCCACACCCTTTTTTCTTGCGGGCCTTGCAGGGCTGTATCCAGGCCGCTGGCTGGCGCTTCTGGTGCTGGGGCTTGCTTCGGTATATTCGACCATGCTGCTGTTTATGGGCATAGCCACCTTCATGCGCCTGCCCGAAGGCAAGGCACCGCTCTATGCCGCAGCGATCTGGGCGATAGGGCTTCTGGTGCTGGTCACGATTCTGGTGTCAACGATCCTGCTTTGGTACAACGGCCTGACGCCGGAGTATGTGCGGAGTGCGCTGGGCGAAGTGGAGGATTGAGCAGCCTCCAAAGTGATTCATGCCTTGACTGATCGGCATGACGCCATAGGAGCTTGCAAGCAACGAGGCAGGTTTTCCTGAAATACCGCTATCGCGGCCAAGGCCCCTCCAGAGGGTCCTTGGCTGCAACAGGGCACAGCACCGATATCAGGTAATCGGAGCCGGGTTGAACAGGGTGATGTCGTTGTGCAGCCGGTAGTGCTCGGTCCAGGTCTTTTTCTTGCCGCTGGCCACATCCAGATAGAAGTGGAACAGCTCCCAACCCAGGTCTTCGATGCTCGCGCGACCGGTTGCAATGCGTCCGGCGTCGATATCGATCAGGTCGGGCCAGCGCTGGGCCAGTTCCGTACGGGTCGAAACCTTGACCACCGGGCTCATGGCCAGGCCATACGGCGTACCACGACCCGTCGTGAACACATGCAGGTTCATCCCGGCAGCCAGCTGCAAGGTACCGCACACGAAATCACTGGCTGGTGTAGCGCAGAAAATCAGCCCTTTGCTCTTGAACCGCTCGCCAGGGCCAAGCACGCCGTTGATGGCGCTGTTGCCGGATTTGACGATCGATCCCAGGGATTTCTCGACAATGTTCGACAACCCGCCCTTCTTGTTGCCCGGCGTGGTGTTGGCGCTGCGATCCGCTTCGCCCTTGGCCAGATAACGGTCGTACCAGTCCATCTCACGCACCAGTTCCTTCGCGACGGTCTCGTCTTGTGCGCGGGAAGTCAGCAGATAGATGGCATCGCGTACCTCAGTCACTTCGGAGAACATCACCGTCGCGCCGGCACGCAACAGCAGGTCCGAGGCGTAACCCAGCGCCGGGTTGGCCGTGATGCCGGAAAACGCATCACTGCCGCCGCACTGCATGCCGAGGATCAGCTCCGAAGCCGGTACGGTTTCGCGACGACGCTGGTCCAGTTTTTTCAAGCGGACTTCAGCCAGTTCCATGATCTGTTCGACCATTTCATTGAAGCCATGGCTGGAATCCTGAAGCCGGTACAGCCATGGCTCACTGAGATCCACGGAGCTGTCGTCTTCATGCATGACCTGCCCGGCCTGCAACTTCTCGCAGCCCAGGCTGATGACCAGCGCCTCGCCACCCAGGTTCGGGTTACGGGCCAGGTTACGAACGGTGCGGATCGGAATGTAAGCGTCAGTCGCCGTGATGGCCACGCCACAGCCGTAGCTATGGGTCAGGGCCACCACGTCATCGACGTTGGGATAACGAGGCAAGAGTTCCTCACGGATACGCTTGACCGCAAAGTCGAGGACACCCGTTACACACTGGACGGTGGTGGTGATGCCCAGGATGTTGCGTGTGCCCACGGTGCCGTCGGCGTTACGGTAGCCCTCGAACGTGTACCCCTCCAGCGGAGCCTCTTTTTCCGGCACCGCATCGGACATCGGCAGACTGTCCAGCGCAGGCGCAGAAGGCATGCGCAACTGGTCTTCCCTGACCCAACTGCCACGAGGGATAGGCTGCAATGCATAGCCAATGGTGTGGCCGTAACGAATCACGGCCTCCCCTTCGGCCAGATCCACAGTACTGACCTTGTGGCTCTGCGGTACGTTATCGACAGTCACCAGCCCATTGTCGAACTCGGTTCCGGCTGGAACGCCCTGGTCGTTGACCACTACCACCACGTTATCCAGCGGATGCAGCCGGATATACCGTGGAGAATCGGCATGTTGAATCAGGTTCATCACGGTTACCTCAAGGTTTGACTTGGGAAAGGTCGCTGACTTGGTCGTTCAGCAAAGGCCCCTTGGCTGGCGGCTCTTTCAATTCCACGCGCTTGATCTCACCCACGATGAAGATGTAGCTGATTACTGCCAACAGCGCATTCGCGCCGACGAACACCAGTGCCCACTTGAAGGAACCTGTAGAGCTGATGATGTAACCAATCACGATCGGGGTAGTGATCGAAGCAATATTACCGAAAGTGTTGAACAGGCCACCGCTCAAACCAGCGATCTGTTTAGGCGAGACATCGGACATGACAGCCCAGCCCAGCGCCCCCACACCCTTACCGAAGAACGCCAGCGCCATGAAGCCTACGACGACCCATTCAACATCGACATAGTTACAGGTGACGATGGACGTCGACAGCAGCAGGCCACAGATGATCGGTGCCTTGCGGGCGAAGGTCAGCGAGTGGCCTTTGCGCAGCAGGTAGTCGGAAATGACACCACCAAGCACGCCGCCGATGAAGCCGCAAATGGCCGGCAAGGACGCAATGAAACCCGCCTTGAGGATGGTCATGCCGCGTTCCTGAACCAGATACACCGGGAACCAGGTCAGGAAGAAGTAAGTGATACCGTTGATGCAGTACTGGCTCAGATAGATACCGAGCATCATGCGGTTGGTCAGCAACTGGCGAATGTAATCCCAGCGCGGTCCGCCGCCTTTCTTGTCCTTGCTCTTGTCCTGAGTATCCAGGTCGACCATGCCACCGTTGCTGGCGATATGCTCGATCTCGGCTTCATTGATCAGAGGGTGGTTACGCGGGCTATAGATGACTTTCATCCACAGCAGCGAGAACACGATGCCACCGGCACCCATGACGATGAACACATGCTCCCAGCCAAAGGTGTAGACGATCCAGCCCATGAGCGGAGCGAACAGTACCGTGGCGAAGTATTGCGCGGAGTTGAAGATCGCCGAGGCAGTGCCGCGTTCGGCAGTCGGGAACCAGGAGGCCACGATACGTGCGTTACCCGGAAAGGATGGCGCTTCAGCCAGGCCCACCAGGAAGCGCAGCATGAACAGCGCGACGATGGCAGTGGAGACACCGAACTCACCCACATAGCCTTGCAGCAGGGTAAACAGGGACCAGGTGAAAATGCTCAGGGCATAGACTTTCTTCGAGCCGAAACGGTCGAGCAGCCAGCCGCCAGGAATCTGACCGGCCACGTAGGCCCAGCCGAATGCAGAGAAGATGTAGCCAAGGGTTACGGCACTGATGCCGAGGTCTTTCTGAATGCTTGAACCGGCAATCGCGATGGTGGCTCGGTCGGCATAGTTGATCGTGGTGACAAGGAACAGCATCAACAGGATCAAATAGCGGACGTGAGTCGGCTTGGACTTTTGCATGTTTTTGAACTCCCACTCATTATTTTTTTACGCGGGTAATACATTTTTTTGGGTCCAGCTCTGCAGGCCCCTTAAAAGTGTCAGCGGCGACGACAACTTTTACCTGCATGGTCTTGCGGTCTAACGACAAAACCGCTGATCACTCAGCGGCTTTGCCTGTAGCGGTGTTACTGCTTGCCTTGTTTATCCATCAGCGCAGCCAGCAGTTCGACTTCTTCGCCAGTCAGGTCAGTCAGCGGTGCGCGGACCGGACCTGCATCGTAGCCAGCGATTTTTGCGCCCGCCTTGACGATGCTCACGGCATAACCGGCTTTACGGTTACGGATATCTAGGTATGGCAGGAAGAAATCGTCGATGTACTTGCCGACAGCTGCGTGATCGTCACGAGCGATAGCGTGGTAGAAGTCCATCGCCAGTTTCGGCACGAAGTTGAATACGGCCGAGGAATAAACCGGCACGCCCAGCGCCTTGTAGGCAGCGGCATAGACTTCAGCGGTCGGCAGACCACCCAGGTACGAGAAGCGGTCGCCCAGACGACGGCGGATCGAAACCATCAGCTCGATATCACCCAGGCCATCCTTGTAGCCGATCAGGTTCGGGTTGCGCTCGGCCAGTTTTTCCAGCAACGGAGCGGTCAGGCGGCATACGTTGCGGTTGTAGACGACAACGCCGATCTTGACCGATTTGCAGACCGCTTCAACGTGAGCGGCAACACCGTCCTGGCTGGCTTCAGTCAGGTAGTGCGGCAGCAGCAACAGGCCTTTGGCACCCAGACGCTCGGCTTCTTGAGCGTATTCGATGGCTTGACGAGTCGGGCCACCGACACCGGCCAGGATTGGCACGCTGGTTTCGCAGGTGTCGACGGCAGTCTTGATGATTTCCGAGTATTCGCTGGCAGCCAGGGAGAAAAACTCGCCAGTACCACCGGCGGCGAACAGCGCGCTTGCGCCGTAAGGAGCCAGCCACTCAAGGCGTTTGATATAGCCAGCGCGGTTGAAATCGCCCTGAGCATTGAAATCGGTAACCGGGAAAGACAGCAGACCGGAAGAGAGGATGGACTTCAGTTCTTGTGGATTCATTATTCGAACACCCTGTGGGACAAAATTATTAGAGGATCACCGGGGGGCAGATCCGATGTCGTAAGTCATCGTACAACTGAAAATAAAATGTCTCAACAGGGATTTGCAGGTTTTTCGGAACTAAAGCGATGAAAGGGCTTTCAGGCCTTTAAAGACGGGGGCTGAGGATTTTCTGGAGGGAGGTGGTGCGTTATATGATCACTGAACGCTACAAGCTACAAGCTACAAGCTACAAGCTACAAGCTACAAGCTACAAGCTACAAGCTTTTGACTTAAAGCTTAAAGCTTGCGGCTTGCAGCTCACTTCCTACGCCCTCTGCGACTCTGCCTCTTCATGCGCATGACGCAGACGTTCGCGGCTGTTGGTGAGGTGCAGGCGCATGGCGGCGCGGGCGGCGTCGGAGTCCTGGCGGGCGATGGCTTCGTAGATTTCTTCGTGTTCGCGGCTCAGGCGACTCATGTAATGCTGCTGATCATCATGGGCCAGGCGTGCAGAGTTCAGGCGCGTGCGCGGAATGATGCTGGTGCCCAGATGGGTCATGATGTCAGTGAAGTAACGGTTGCCGGTGGAAAGCGCGATCTGCAGGTGGAACTGGAAGTCCGAAGCCACGGCATCGCTGGCATGGGCTGCACTTTCGTTCAGGGCATCGAGGGCTGCACGCATGGCGGCCAGTTGCTCATCGCTGCGACGCTGCGCAGCCAGGCCGGCGGACTCGACTTCCAGGCTGATTCGCAACTCCAGCACCGCCAGCACATCACGCAGAGTGACGATGGTGGCCGGATCGATCCGGAAACCGCTGGGGCTCGGGATATCCAGTACAAAAGTGCCGATACCGTGCCGCGTCTCGACCAGGCCGGAAGCCTGCAAGCGGGAAATGGCCTCGCGAACCACAGTCCGACTCACGCCCTGCTCTTCCATGATGGCGGATTCGGTCGGTAATTTATCGCCGCGCTTGAGCTGCCCGCTGCTGATGCGCTCGGACAGCTCAGTCACCAGTTCCTGCGCAAGGCTGCGGTGCTTTCTGCGTGCGCGAGGCGCAGCGGTTTGCTTTTCCATATCCAACATCGATCTCGGCACTGTTAAACAAAGACCAATCATAGCTCAGCGGTTATACGATAACACCCTGAAAACTAATGGTCGGGGACAGACAGAATTTAGACAAGGTATTGCCGCGCCGGCTGCTCAAGCAACTTTCCCCCTTCAACCCGTAAATATCGTTCATGGAAACGCTTGAGACTGCTGCGGTGCCCGATGCTGAGAAGGGTCATGTCAGGCTGCTCATCGATAAGCGCCTGATACAACGTCGCTTCGTCCTCTTCGTCCATGGCCGACGTGGCTTCATCCAGATACAGCCACTTGGGCGCAAACAGCAGAGCACGGGCAAAGGCGACACGCTGTTGCTCGCCGGGCGACAACAGGCGCTGCCAATGATTGTTTTCATCCAGCCTTGCGACCAGATGCTCCAGACGGCAGGTGCGCAATACCTCGACAAATCGCTGGGACGGATACTGTTCGGGGACCTGTGGATAACTCAAGGCCTCACGCAACGAACCAATGGGCAGGTAAGGCTTTTGTGGCAGGAACATATAACGCTCGTCCGGCAAGCGGATCTGCCCCTGCCCGTGATGCCATAAACCGCCCAACGCCCGCAGCAATGTGCTTTTGCCACTCCCCGAGCGGCCACTGAGCATGACCCGCTCGCCAGCAGCGATGGACAGGCTGGCATCGCGCAGCAGTTCGCGACCACCGGTCAGGCCCAACCCCAGGGCGCTCAGTTGCAAGACTTCACTGTCACGACTGAGCGCAATGGCCGGGCGATGCGCCTCATTCTCGTCCATGCCCTGACGGAAGCTGAGCAAGCGATCACAGGTAGCGCGCCACGAGGCCAGCGAAGCATAGGCCTCGATGAACCAACTGAAGTTTTCCTGCACGCTACCAAAGGCCGAGTTGATCTGCATGAGGTCGCCCAGCTCGATCTTCCCGGCAAAATACCGGGGCGCGCCGACAATGAACGGGAAGATAAGCGCAATCTGCGAATAGCCGGCCGTGAAAAAGGTCAGGCCTTTCTGAACCTTCATGATCGAGCGAAAGTTGCTCCAGATCATCCCGAAGCGACTGCCCAGACGCTGTTTCTCGTTGGGCTCGCCATCACACAGCGCAATGCTCTCGGCGTTCTCCCGTACGCGCACCAGGGCAAAACGCAGATCGGCCTCAAAACGCTCCTGTTGATTGCTCAGGACAATCAGCCGCCGCCCGATCAAGTGCGTCAACCAGCTACCGACCACGGCATACACCAGTGCAGCCCAGAACATGTAGCCGGGAATCGTGACGCCCAACACTTCGATGCTGCCCGATACGCCCCACAGAATGACTGAGAACGACACCAGACTGACCACCGTACTCAGCAGCCCGATACCGAGTGACAGGGTTCGGGTCGTGAACTGATCAAGGTCTTCAGACAGACGCTGGTCAGGGTTATCCGT
Organism: Pseudomonas sp. FG43; assembly: GCF_057809175.1. Lineage (NCBI taxonomy): Bacteria > Pseudomonadati > Pseudomonadota > Gammaproteobacteria > Pseudomonadales > Pseudomonadaceae > Pseudomonas > Pseudomonas sp. FG43. The sequence continues at coordinate 56,912 of NZ_JBMDJL010000013.1, read as the reverse complement.
ATGACCGGCCTGCTCCAGTTGGTAGTAATTCTTGTGGCTGAGCCACTTGGCGAAATGTTGTTCGGTCAGCCAGCGGCGCCAGCGAATGGTGAGCATCTGCGTCAGGTAGAGACGATAGACCGCCCCCAGAATCGCCACGGCAGCGATGCCACAGAAATACAGAATCAGATGGGTGAAAGACGCCAGGTCTTTCTTTTCCAGAGCGTTGTAGAAATCCCGGTACCAGCTGTTGATCTGGACCGAAATTTCAACACTGAACAGCGACAGGGCAATAACCGCAGCCAGCAGCAACCAGGCCATGCCCTTTTCTTCGCTACGCCAGTACGGCGTGATCAGCTTCCAGACTCTGGGGAGGAACGTGCCACGCGGGGCGTCGTTGACTTCAGGGTTGCGATTCATGATTCAGGCCCGGCTTCTCTATCTGAAAGAAGAACAATGCCCGATCACAATGAAGCAAAAACGCCCTCTGACCTCATGAATAAAACTTCATCAACGGCGCACGGGGCGCTTCTGCAATTTGCGCTGCAAGGTGCGGCGATGCATGCCCAGCGCACGGGCCGTTGCCGAGATATTGCCTTCATGCTCGGTCAGCACACGCTGGATGTGCTCCCACTGCAGACGGTCCACCGACATGGGGTTTTCTGGAACCAGGGTGTCCAGGTTGGCATGTTCAGACAGCAGGGCCGCCAGCACGTCGTCGGCATCGGCCGGCTTGCACAGGTAATTGCAGGCGCCACGCTTGATCGCCTCGACCGCAGTCGCGATGCTCGAATAGCCGGTGAGAATCACCACGCGCATTTCCGGGTCCAGCTCCAGCAGCTTGGGCAGCAGCACCAAGCCCGAGTCGCCGTCCATTTTCAGATCAAGCGCGGCGTATTCAGGGATATCGTTCTGGGCAATCACCAGCCCTTCTTCGGCAGAACCTGCGGTGCTGACCCGGAATCCGCGGCGGCTCATGGCCCGCGCCATTACACGGGTAAAGGTTGCGTCGTCGTCGACCAACAGCAAATGCGGAAGCTCTTCGCCTTCAACCTGGATGTCATCATCACTCATGCTTCATCTCCTTGAGTGTCACGAGGCAAGCGCAGCTCGGTGAGCGTGCCGCCCTCTTCATGACGGTAGAGTTTTACCGAGCCCCCGGCGCGGGTGACGCTGGCCTTGCTCAAAAACAGGCCCAGGCCAAAGCCTTTGCCCTTGGTGGTAAAGAATGGTTTGCCGATCTGCTCGGCGATGGCCAGCGGCACACCCGGGCCGTGGTCACGAATATTGATGCAGATTTCCGCGCTGTCCCAGTTCAGGTTGACTTCCAGCCCGTCGGGGCAGGCATCGGCGGCATTGTTCAAGAGATTGAGCAGCGCCTGGGTCAGGTCAGGCGGCGGTGCCAGCACTGGCACGTTGTCCTTGCCCAGCTGGAAAAAGCGATAACTGACTTCAGGACGCATCAAGTGCCAGCGGTTCAGCGACTCATCCATCCACTGAATCACCGTCTTGTATTCCACTGCCATACGCCGGTTGGCCTCGGCGGCACGCACCAGTTGCTGAAGCGTATGCTTGCATTGCTTGACCTGCTCCTGAAGGACCGACAGATCGTCCTGCAACTCAGGATTACTGTGATCCTGACGCATCTCCTTGAGCAACACGCTCATGGTCGCCAGAGGCGTACCCAGTTCATGGGCCGCGCCTGCGGCCTGAGTCGCGACTGCCAGCAATTGCTCGTCACGCAGGCCTTCCTCGCGGCGCACCGCGCGCAACTGCTCCTGACGACGCAGCTCTTCAGCCATCTTCGCCGCAAAGAACGTAATCACCGAGGCCGCCAGGGCAAAGCTGAGCCACATGCCATAGATCTGCATGTTTTCTCTGGAGATCGGGTAGGTTTCCAGCGGATAGGACCTGTACAGCAGGAGCGTATAGAGCGTCAGTGCGATGCCGGACAGGATCAGGGAATAGCGCCATGGCAAGGTCACGGCGGCAATGGTCAGCGGCACCAGATAATAGGAGACGAACGGGTTGGTCGAGCCGCCGGAGAAATACAGCAGGGCGCTGTGAATGATCAGGTCCAGCGCCAATTGCAGCGCATATTCCAGCTCAGTCACCGGCCACGATGTACGCAACCGAATGGCCGTCAGTACGCAAAGCGCCACCGAGCAGCCGAGAGTAATCGACAGCGGCAACCAGGGCAGCGGCAGCACATTGAACAGCCAGGCAATCCCGACCGAGCCTGCCTGCGCAGCCAGCACAAGGGTGCGAATGAAGGTCAGGCGCCACAGGTTCTGGCGCGAGGCTGAAAGCATTTGAACGGGGGCGAGCATGAGCTCTCCTGATGAGCGCTCCAGGCGGATCGAAGCGAGTATAACCAAGCGGGAGGCAAAACTGGAAAAGTGCGTCAAAGCGCCACAGAGGTGGACTGTCCGGAACCGGAACTGTTGGCTACAGTCATATGGATTTGCATCAGTCCGACAACCGCCGGATGACGCTTTTATAACAAGGAGTTACCCATGTTCAATCTTCGCCCTGTCGCCCTGGTCATCACATTGGGGATCACGATCCTGGCCTGTGCCCAGGCCATTGCCGAGGAACCCCGCTACAACCAGATTTCATTGCGCGCCGAGGTCAATCAAGAGGTCCAGCGCGACCTGATGCTCGTCACGCTCTACACCGAAGCCCAGAACAGCGACCCGGCCAAGCTCGCCGCGCAGATCACCGAAACCCTGAACAAGGCGCTGGGTCAGGCGCGTCAGGTCAAGGACGTGACAATCCGCCAGGGCAGCCGCAACAGTTACCCCATCTATGACGAGAAAGGCCAGTCGATCACCGGCTGGCGCGAGCGTGCCGAACTGCGCCTGGAAAGTGCCGACTTCGCCGCACTGTCCAGGCTGACGGGCGAATTGCTGACCGACCTGAAAATGGGCGGCATGGACTTCTCCATCTCGACACCAACCCGCAAGGCCAGTGAAGATGCCCTGCTCAAGGATGCCGTTACCGCATTCAAGGCCCGCGCCCAACTGGTCACCGAGGCGCTGGGTGGCACAGGCTACAAGCTGGTGAACCTGAACCTCAATACATCGGGTTATCCACAACCCTACCTGCGTGCGCCGGTCATGATGATGAAAGCAGAACGCGCCGACGCGGCCCCGACGCCAGATGTCGAAGCAGGCACCAGTCAGGTCAGTGTCGCGGCCGATGGTGTGATCGAAGTGCTGATTCCCTGACCTTTCTTCGCGAATGAATTCGCTCCCACTGTAGGAGCGAATTCATTCGCGAAACCCCGACACCCCCTGTCTACTTGCCCTACAACACTCAACGCCTCGCCTGATTCTCCCTTCCCGTACAACTCGTAAACTCACCTGTAACTTCAATAACCTTTCAATAAAGGAATCAAGGATGAATCCTCGCGCCAGCACGTCCGGCAACTATCAGCAGACTGAAAACACTACCGGCGAGGTCTACGAACCTCTGCCCGTTGCCGCCCGTTTCGAAGCGGGTCAGGGCGAAAAAACCAGGGCCACTCACGGCTCGATAGAAGCAATCCTTGAAACGGCTGGCTTCAGGAAGAATGAAATACGGGCCATTTACTTCGGCAACTGGCTGCGCGATTACTCGCAGTTGCTCGACCCGAAGATCGTCCGCGCCACCACCATGCCCAAAAGCTTCCCGGACCTGCTGTCCCGCGAGGCCCTGACCAGAATCGTGGATGTACTGGCCGTAAAGGAGTTCACCGATCTGATGCAGCTCGACCGGTCGAGCTTCACAGTGACGCCGCAAAGGCTCGGTGTTTACCGCCCCGGCGAACACATCGACAACCCCAGGGCCGTCAACCCGAAACCGGCCAACCCCAAAGAGCGTGACGCCGACTTCGAGGACTGGGTAAAACCCGACGACCCGGCCTTGCAGGTCGACTTCCAGACTTCAATGAAACGCTATATCCAGCGCTCTGTAGAGACCATGAGCAGCGAGCTGGATATGGCAACACAGGCAGGCCCGCAATCCTTCGATGGCCTGCGGGCGCTCGGTTCGGGTCTGCATATCCTCGAAGACTTTTTCTCCCACTCCAACTTCGTCGAGCTGAGCCTGATAAAGCTCGGCCACACGAGCGTGCTGCCATGGACCTCCGAAGCCGACTGCCGGCATCGGCTGCCTCTGGTAACCGGCATGTTTGGCGGCAGCGATATCATTGCCAGCCTTGCCGCACCGCTCGGCAAGATCCTGTTCTCGACAGAGAACAAACCGTTTGAAGCCATCAAGGCCGGTGAACGTTACGAACGCGACCAGATCATCCAGATCCTGCTCAGCGAACACCCGAACGACCAACTGTTGCAGAGTTATGAAACATTCCTGACCACCCGCGACCAATGGGCCAGCCTGCCTTTCTCGGAACAGGTCGAACGGTTCTATGCATTCATTGGCGCACCGGGAAGAATCGTCAGCAATGCAATCGGCACAGCCATACAAGGCCTGACTACCTGGCTTGGCAACAGCATCGACGACTTCCAGACGGTCCTGGGTGAAGACCCGAACACCAGCGGCTCTACGAACCCGTCGCACTCACAGCTCGCCAAGGACCATGCCGAGCACCCGCTGCATTCTCTGGCTGCGCTCCTGGCGGAAAAAGCGGTACTGCAAGTGGGCCAGACGATACTGGGTCAATGGTCCAACAAGGGCGTGGCAGAGCATCCTGCACAAGTGGCTGCGAAATTCTTCGTACACCCGATGGACAGCGACTGGCAGGACGCACTGGTTCGCGACTGGGCAAACAGGAACCCTGGGCTGGTAAAACATGCAACGCTCAAAAGCGATCTGGACCGCACCCAGGAGCAGTTGCGAATCAGCACAGAAAAAGCCCTGCTGACCTTCAACAGGGAAAGCTCCAGTTTCCTGCAAACCTTTTACGAGAGTAATTCGCTGTCAGACCTGTGGAATAAAATCACGGGCAAGTAAGAGCGTTGTCCGATTCCCGGCAAATACGGCACTATCCGCTGTCTATCTGCACGTTGATATTCAGAACGGTTATTGCCGCACTTTGCGAGGGGTTTCATGGGACATACGATCTTCAAACCGCTGCTGTTGACTACCGCGCTGCTGGCCTGCGCCCCGCTGGCACAGGCCGCCAGCACTCTGGTGTACTGCTCCGAAGCCAGCCCGGCCGGTTTCGACCCTAGCCAGTACACCAGCGGTACCGACTTTGACGCATCGGCCGAAACGGTTTTCAACCGGCTGACTCAGTTCAAGCGCGGTGGAACAGAAGTGGAGCCAGGGCTGGCGACTCGCTGGGAAGTCTCTGACGACGGCCTGACCTACACCTTTCACCTGCGCGAAGGCGTGAAGTTCCACACCACCGACTACTTCAAGCCAGGCCGGGCGTTCAATGCAGACGATGTGCTGTTCACCTTCAATCGTCTGCTTGATCCCAACCAGCCGTTTCGCAAAGCCTACCCCTCGGAATCGCCCTACTTCACCGACATGGGCCTGAACACGACCATCAAGAACATCGAAAAGGTCGATGCCCACACCGTCAGGTTCAATCTGAACAATATCGATGCCGCATTCGTGCAGAACCTGGCCATGAGTTTCGCCTCGATCCAGTCCGCCGAATATGCCGACAAGTTGCTCAAGGAAGGCAAGGCCGACGAACTGAACCAGAAGCCCATCGGTACTGGCCCCTTCGTGTTCAAGCGCTATCAGAAAGACTCGCAGATCCGTTATGTGGGCAACAAGGAGTACTGGAAGCCTGAAGATGTGAAGATCGATAACCTGATCTTCTCGATCAACAGCGATGCGGCCGTGCGCCTGCAAAAGCTCAAGGCGGGTGAATGTCAGGTCAGCGGCTACCCTCGCCCGCAAGACATCGAAGAATTCAAGAAGGACCCGAAAATCAAGGTCCTGAGCCAGCCTGGCTTCAACCTCGGCTTCCTGGCCTATAACGTCACCCATCCACCGCTGGATCAACTCAAGGTTCGTCAGGCGCTGGACATGGCCATCGATAAACCGGCCATCATCAAAGCCGTCTACCAGAGCGCCGGGCAACTGGCCGAGAACGCGCTGCCACCAGGTCAGTGGAGCTTCGATCCAGCCATCAAGGACGCACCTCACGATCCGGCCAAGGCCAGACAACTGCTCAAGGAAGCGGGGATCGCGCCGGGCACGCAAATCAATCTGTGGGCCATGACGGTGCAGCGCGCCTCCAACCCCAACGCGCGGATGTCGGCACAGATGATCCAGTCCGACTGGGAGAAGATCGGCATCAAGGCCAACATCGTTACCTATGAATGGGGCGAGTACATGAAGCGCTCCCGTGCAGGCGAGCACGATGTAATGATCTACGGCTGGACCGGCGACAACGGTGACCCGGACAACTGGCTCGGCGTGCTGTACAGCTGCGCAGCGGTCAAAGGCAGCAACTTTGCCAAATGGTGCGATCCGGCCTACGACAAGCTGGTGCAACAGGCCAAGGTGACCACCAATCGCGATGAGCGCATCAAGCTGTATCAACAGGCTCAACAAGTGCTCAAGACACAGGTACCGATCACGCCGATTGCCAACTCCAAGGTCTTCCAGCCCATGCGCCAGGAAGTTCAGGACTTCAAGATCAGCCCGTTCGGCCTGACGCCTTTCTATGGTGTCAGCCTGAGCAAGTAATACAGATCCGGTAACAATCACACGCCAACCGGGTGCATTTCACACGCCCGGTTGCGCGTTTATGGTGCGATAAACAGCAGAATTCCTTTGCGCAAACGATCAACTGCGCAGAAATTACATTCACGCGACATTCATGTACGGTCGTTCCACTTTTTGCCACCTCTTTGTCGTCAGCACCTTGCTTCGGGTATGACCCCTGCATAAGTATCGGATGGATCGGCTCACGAGGTCGTTCCCTCCAAATGACAATAACTGAGGCCTCCATGCTCAAACACGCAGTCATTCCGTTCATCGTCGGCGCAAGCCTGCTCGCCAGCGCACCCTTTGCCCAGGCGGCATCCAACCTTGTGTTCTGCTCAGAAGGCAGCCCGGCGGGCTTCGACCCGGCCCAATACACGACCGGTACCGATTTCGACGCATCGGCAGAAACCATGTTCAACCGGCTGGCCCAGTTCGAGCGCGGTGGCACTGCTGTTGAGCCTGGTCTGGCGACCAGTTGGGACGTTTCCGCGGACGTGCTGACCTACACCTTCCATCTGCGCAAGGGCGTCAAGTTCCATACCACGCCGTACTTCAAGCCAAGCCGCGACTTCAATGCCGATGACGTGCTGTTCACGTTCAACCGCATGATCGACAAGGACCAGCCGTTCCGCAAAGCGGCTCCCACCGAGTTCCCGTATTTCACCGACATGGGCATGGACAGCAACATCGCCAAGGTTGAGAAAGTCGACGACTACACCGTGAAGTTCGTCCTCAACACGGTTGATGCTGCGTTCATCCAGAACATGGCCATGTCCTTTGCCTCGATCCAGTCTGCCGAATACGCCGACCAGCTTCTCAAGGAAGGCAAGGCTGCGGACATCAACAGCAAACCTGTCGGCACAGGCCCGTTCGTATTCAAGAGCTATCAGAAAGACTCCAATATCCGTTACACCGGTAACAAGGATTACTGGAAGCCCGAGGACGTCAAGATCGATAACCTGATCTTCGCCATCACCACCGATCCATCGGTGCGCATGCAGAAGCTCAAGAAGAATGAATGCCAGATTACCGCCTATCCGCGGCCTGCCGACCTTGAAACGCTCAAGGCCGACAAGAACCTGAAGATGCCCGATCAGGCAGGTTTCAACCTGGGTTACATCGCTTACAACGTGATGGACAAGATCAAAGGCAGCGACACGCCAAACCCGATGGCGCAACTGAAGGTCCGTCAGGCACTGGACATGTCCGTCAACAAGCAGCAGATCATCGACTCGGTTTACCAGGGCGCGGGCCAACTGGCCGTCAACGCCATGCCTCCGACCCAATGGTCTTATGACGACACCATCAAGGACACGAAGTACGACCCTGAGAAAGCCAAGGCCCTGCTCAAGGAAGCCGGCATCAAGGAAGGCACCGAGATTACCTTGTGGGCCATGCCGGTTCAGCGTCCTTACAACCCCAATGCCAAGTTGATGGCCGAGATGCTTCAGGCTGACTGGAAGAAGATCGGTATCAACGCCAGGATCGTCAGCTACGAGTGGGGCGAGTACATCAAACGCTCCAAAGGTGGTGAAAACGGCGCCATGCTGATTGGCTGGAGCGGTGACAACGGTGACCCGGACAACTGGCTGGGCACGCTGTTCGGCTGCGATGCCATCAATGGCAACAACTTCTCCAAGTGGTGCGACCAGCCTTACGACGCAGTTATCAAACAGGCCAAGGCAACACCTGACCAGGCCAAACGCACCGAGTTGTACAAGCAGGCGCAACACCTGCTCAAGGACGCTGTGCCGATGACGCCTATCGCGCACTCGACTGTCTATCAACCGATGCGCAATACCGTTGAGGACTTCAAGATCAGCCCGTTTGGCTTGAATTCCTTTTATGGAGTCGGCGTCAAGTAATAGCAGTTTGCCTGCGCCGCTCTTGCAGCGCAGGCGCTGAATATCTGCGTGGAAAAATAAACTCGCCAAGTAGCGTAATTGCAGCTAAAAGCAATTACCTACTTGATTGAAGTTTTTTTCCTACAACAACTAGAGCCTGCGAACCTATTTACCACAAGCTCCGGCCGACATACCGTCGTGGCAGTTTTACTTACTTCAGATATTGTTTTCGGACGTGTCGTTACATATGAGTGCTATCACTCGTCCTTTGGAGGACAGGAATCCTTATGCGTAAAACAATCGCGATAACATCATTAGTGGGCCTTGGACTACTCAACACAGCGACCGCAACACAGGCTGCCAGCAGCCTGGTGTTCTGCTCCGAGGCCAGCCCGGCTGGCTTCGATACAGCCCAATACACCGCGGCGACAGACAACGATGCAGCCGAGCCGATCTACAACCGCCTGACCGAATTCAAGCCCGGCGATACCAGCGTCTTACCGGCACTGGCCACCAGTTGGGATGTCTCGCCAGACGGCCTGACCTACACCTTCCACTTGCGTGAAGGCGTCAAATTCCATAGCAACAAAGACTTCAAGCCCAGCCGTGACTTCAATGCAGACGATGTGGTTTTCACCTTCAATCGCATGCTCAAGACCGACCACCCGTTTCGCGTGGCTTATCCGACCGAGTTCCCCTACTTCAACGGCATGGGCCTGAACAAGAAGATCAAGTCCATTGAAAAAACCGGGCCACTGACCGTCGTATTTACCCTCAATACTGTCGACGCCGCTTTCATCCAGAACATCGCGATGAGCTTCGCCGCGATTCTCTCCGCCGAATACGCCGACCAACTCCTGGCCAAGGGCGATCCACGGGATATCAACCAACAGCCTATCGGCACTGGCCCTTTTGTGTTTCAGCGTTATCAGAAGGACTCGCAGATTCGCTACAAGGCCAACAAGGAATACTGGGACCCGAGCCGCGTAAAGGTCGACCAGCTGATTTTCGCCATCAATACCGACGCCTCGGTGCGCATGCAGAAGCTGCGCAAGAACGAATGCCAGGTTTCACTCAACCCACGGCCCGCCGATCTCGACGCCCTGAGAGCCGACAAGCAATTGCAGGTACTGCAACGTCCTGGCTTCAACCTGGGTTACATCTCTTACAACGTGCGTCATGAACCGCTGGGCAATCTGCAAGTGCGTCAGGCGCTGGACATGGCGGTCAACAAGCAGGCCATCATCAACGCCGTCTATCAGGGCTCCGGGCAACTGGCGGTCAACGCCATGCCACCGACCCAGTGGTCTTATGACGACAGCATCAAGGACGCGCCTTTCAACCCGGAAAAAGCCAAGGAGCTGTTGCGGGCAGCAGGCGTCAAGGAAGGCACTGAGCTGACACTCTGGGCCATGCCGGTCCAGCGCCCCTACAACCCCAACGCCAAGCTGATGGCCGAAATGCTCCAGTCCGACTGGGCCAAGGTCGGGATCAAGGTCAAGATCGTCAGCTACGAATGGGGTGAATACCTCAAGCGCACCAAGAACGGCGAGCACGACATGTCCCTGATCGGCTGGACCGGTGACAACGGTGACCCGGACAACTGGCTCGGCACGCTTTACAGCTGTGCGGCGATTGGCGGCAACAACTACTCGATGTGGTGCGACGAGAAATACGACGCGCTGATCAAGTCAGCCATCTCCACCACCGACCGGGAACAACGTATCGACCTGTACAAACAGGCACAGCGTTATCTCAAAGAACAGGTGCCCATCACGCCTGTTGCGCACTCCACGGTCAACCAGCCACTGCGCGCTGAAGTCGAGGGTTTCTACGTAAGCCCCTTCGGTCGCAACAGCTTCTCGGGCGTCAGCGTCAAAGACTGATCCATACACCCTCCGCTTTCATCACCCGTTGCCAGGCAGCGCGTGATGAAAGCGGGTGGCCGGGCACATAAAACAAAACCAGGCCTGAAGCCTGATATCACCCAAGCCGGACAGAAAAACTGGCGTTATAACAATGAAAACAAAGGAGCTGTAACCCTTGAAAACAACCAGCACGGCATTGCTTGCATTATCTCTGACGTCCTTCGGCGCGGTAGCCCAGGCAGAAGAAAGCAGCCATACATTCGTCCCGACTCAACTGAGCACCTCCAACGCACAAGACGAGGCAAAAGGCTTCTTCGAAGACCAGCACCTGACGGGCACCACCCGCAACTGGTACTCCAATGAGTTGCGCCGTCGCAATAACCGGTTCACCTACAGCAACAACGGCGTAGAAACGACGACACCTCGCCGTATCAACTGGGCACAAGGCACCATCGTCAACTACAGCTCGGGCTTCACTCAAGGCACGGTCGGTTTCAGTACTGAAGTGGCGCTCTACAACGCCATCGCTCTGGAAAGAGACCGCAGTGACATCGCTGGCGGCGCCAACCGCACCCTGACCCACAGCGACGGTGACCCGGTCGGGCAATGGAGCAAGCTGGGCCTGGGCAACGTCAAGGCCCGTATCTCCAACACCACCCTGACCGCAGGCCGTCAGTCGGTCAACACACCGGTCATTGCCTACATCGGCAACCGCGCCCTGCCTTCCAGCTTCCAGGGTTTTGCCCTGCAAAGCGATGAGTTCAACAACCTGTCCATTCAGGCAGGCAGCTTCGACCGGGTGTCACCGCGTACCGAACAGAGCCTGAGCAAGTTCCGCTCCGAGTACGCCACCAACAATGCCAACGCAGACCGCCTGAGCATGGTCGGTGCCGACTACAAGCCGTTCGACAACCTGACCACCAGCCTGTATGCCTCGGATCTGGAAGACCTGTGGAAGCAGTACTACTTCGGCTTCACCCATGAGATCGGCGACAGCAAAGAAGTGGCACTGAGCACCAACCTCAATTACTACAAGACCAAGGATTCGGGCCAGAGCAAGCTCGGCCCTATCGATAACGACACTTACAGCCTGTCGTTCACCGCGACTCACCAGGCGCATAGCTTCGGCATCGCCTACCAGGAAGTCATGGGCAACGAGTACTTCGACTATGCCCATGAAACCAACGCCATCTTCCTGGCCAACTCCCTGCTGTCGGACTTCAACGGCCCGAACGAAAAATCCCTGCAACTCAGCTATGTCATCAACATGGCCGACTACGGCATACCGGGCCTGAAATTCAACGCCTATCAGGCTCGCGGCTGGGGTATCGACGGCACCCACTACAGGGGCAACGCCTACACCGACGTCAGGCGGATGGATGGTGAGCATCACTACGAGTACGGCATCGGCACGACCTATGCTGTCCAGTCCGGCCCGCTCAAGGCCACCACTGTTCGGGCCACTTACACGACCCACCGCGCCAGCCAGTTCCAGTCGGATGGCAACATCAATGAATTTCGTCTTGTGACCACGATCCCATTCAAGATTCTGTAAGCGGTCATGCCGCTCGGGCCTGGGTCGTGTTCCAACATGACAAAGGCCCGAGCCATAACCTTTGCATTGCTAAAGGAGGTTTCTATTGAAACTGCTCACACTACGCGCCTCGATCGCCATCGCGCTATTCGGCGTCGCCGCCAGTGTCTGCGCCAAACCGCTGGTGGTCTGTACCGAAGCCAGCCCGGAAGGCTTCGACATCGTTCAATACACCACCGCCGTGACGGCAGACGCCTCGGCAGAAACCATCCTTGAGCGCCTGATCGCGTTCACGCCCGGCACCACAGACACCGTTCCCGGTCTTGCCGAAAGCTGGGAAATCAGCCCCGACGGCCTGGTCTACACCTTCAAGCTCCGACGCGGGGTCAAGTTCCAGACCACCGATTACTTCAAACCCACCCGCGACATGAACGCCGACGATGTGCTCTGGAGCTTCCAGCGGCAGATGGACAGCAACCATCCCTGGCATGCGCTCTCACTGGTGGGTTACCCCTATTTCGAGAGCATGGGCTTCAAGGACCTGCTCAAGAATGTTGAAAAAATCGACGACTACACCGTAAGGTTCACCCTCTCGAAAGCCGAGTCGCCTTTCCTGCGTAACCTGGCGATGCCTTTCACCTCGATCTACTCGGCCGAATACGCCGATCAGTTGCTCAAGAGTGACAAGACCGCCGACCTGAACAGCAAGCCGATTGGCACCGGCCCGTTCATCCTGACCCGCTATGCCAAGGATGCTCAGGTCCGCTATAAAGCCAACCCGGACTACTGGAAGCTGAAGGTCCCCAGTGAAGCGCTGATCTTTGCGATCACTCTGGATAACAACACTCGTTTACAAAAACTCAAAGCAAATGAATGTCAGGTTGCGCTTTATCCAAAACCTGACGATATTGCCAGCATCAAGGCTGACCCGAATCTCCAGATCGACGAGATGGAAGCCATGATGACCAGCTATGTCGCCATCAATACATCGCACAAATACCTTGACGATGTGCGTGTGCGACAGGCGATCAACCTGGCTTTCGACAAGAAGTCCTACATCAAGGCTCTGTTTGGCGAAGGCAAGGCCACCGAGGGCGTCGGCCCGTACCCACCGACCATGATCGGCTACGACAACGATAGCCAAAGCCCGCCGTACGATCCGGCCAAGGCCCGTACCTTACTCAAAGAGGCCGGTGTTCCAGAGGGACAGGTGTTTACCCTGTTCACTCGCAATGGGGGTGCCGTGACCAACCCCAATCCGTTGGTGGGGGCTCAGATGCTTCAGAGCGATCTGGCCAAGGTAGGCATCAAGCTCGACATTCGCGTCATGGAATGGGGTGAAATGCTTAAGCGCGCCAAGAATGGCGAACATGACATGGTTTTTGCGGGCTGGGCAGGCGACAACGGCGACCCGGATAACTTCCTGACGCCGAACCTCGGCTGCGACGCCGCAAAAAATGGCGAAAACTACGCTCGCTGGTGCAACAAGGTCTTTGAAGACGTGATCACCCAGGCCAGGGAAAAAACCGACCCCGCCGAACGTGCCGCGCTCTACAGGCAAGCCCAGCAAGTGTTCAACCAGGAGCAACCATGGATAAGCCTGGCGTATCCAAAACTGTTCGTTGCAATGCGTAAGAACGTCGAAGGCTTTCATATCAGCCCGCTGACCAATAACAACTTCACCACTGCACGGGTGAAGTAAGAAAAACAGCCGCCCGCGTCCACAAGATCAAGGGCGGCATGCCTGAAAGGCTGATGAGGTACACCACAAGATGTTTAGTTTTATTGCCCGCCGGGTGGGGTTGCTGATCCCTACCTTCTTCGGCATCACCTTGCTGACGTTCGCCCTGATTCGCCTGATCCCCGGTGACCCGGTCGAAGTCATGATGGGCGAACGCCGGGTCGACCCGGAAATGCATGCCCAGGCCATGGAGCGCCTTGGTCTGAACAAACCGCTTTATGCGCAGTACATCGATTACGTCAGCAAGCTCGCCCAGGGCGACCTCGGCGAATCCCTGCGTACTCGCGAAAGCGTATGGACCGAGTTCACCTCGCTGTTCCCCGCCACGCTTGAACTGTCGATTGCGGCATTGATCTTCGCAGGCATTTTCGGACTTCTGGCCGGGGTCATTGCGGCACTCAAGCGCGGCTCGCTGTTCGATCACGGGGTCATGGGGGTTTCCCTGGCGGGGTACTCGATGCCGATCTTCTGGTGGGGTCTGATCCTCATCATGTTCTTCTCGGTATCCCTGGGCTGGACCCCGGTATCGGGACGCATCGACCTGCTGTATGACATTCAGCCCGTCACCGGTTTCATGCTGATCGATACCCTGCTCAGCGATGAAGAAGGCGCATTCCTCGATGCCCTGCATCACCTGATTCTTCCTGCCATCGTGCTGGGCACCATCCCGCTGGCGGTGATTGCCCGGATGACCCGCTCCTCGATGCTGGAAGTCTTGCGTGAAGATTACGTGCGTACCGCACGGGCCAAGGGCCTGTCGCCTGCTCGCGTGGTATTCGTCCATGGCCTGCGCAATGCGTTGATTCCGGTTCTGACCGTATTCGGCCTGCAAGTCGGCGCACTGCTGGCGGGTGCCGTACTGACCGAAACGATCTTCTCCTGGCCCGGCATCGGCAAATGGCTGATCGAGGCCATTGGCGCACGGGATTACCCGGTCGTACAGAACGGTATTCTGCTGATCGCCTGTCTGGTGATCCTGGTCAACTTCGTGGTGGATATCCTCTACGGCTTTGCCAACCCACGCATCCGTCACCAGCGCTGAGATCCTGACCAATGAGCACACCTACTCCTGAGGTAGCAGTCGATCAAAGCCTGCTTTACCCATCGCCTTACAAAGAATTCTGGCAAGCCTTTTCCCGGAACAAAGGTGCCGTTGCCGGCCTGATGTTCATGATCCTGATCGTGTTCTGCGCGCTGTTCGCCCCTTGGGTTGCGCCCCACGATCCGAGCGAGCAATACCGCGACTTCCTGCTGACCCCTCCGGTCTGGCTTGAAGGCGGTCAATGGCAATTCCTTCTCGGCACCGATGAACTGGGCCGCGACCTGTTGTCCCGGTTGATTCAGGGCTCGCAACTGTCGCTGCTGATCGGCCTGTCTTCCGTAGTCATGTCGCTGATCCCCGGCATCCTGCTGGGCCTGCTGGCCGGGTTCTTCCCGCGCTTCCTCGGCCCTGCGGTCATGCGTCTGATGGACATCATGCTCGCCCTGCCCTCGCTGCTGCTGGCAGTTGCCATCGTCGCAATCCTCGGCCCTGGCCTGATCAACACCGTGATCGCCATTGCCATCGTGTCGCTGCCGTCCTATGTGCGCCTGACCCGTGCTGCGGTGATGGGCGAACTGAATCGCGACTACGTGACCGCTGCCCGTCTGGCCGGAGCCACTCTGCCACGCCTGATGTTCGTCACCGTGCTGCCCAATTGCATGGCACCGCTGATCGTACAGGCGACCCTGAGTTTCTCCTCCGCCATTCTCGATGCCGCGGCACTGGGTTTCCTGGGGCTTGGCGTACAACCGCCGACGCCTGAGTGGGGCACCATGCTCGCTTCGGCCCGCGACTACATCGAACGCGCCTGGTGGGTCGTGAGCCTGCCCGGTCTGACCATTTTGCTCAGCGTGCTGGCAATCAACCTGATGGGCGACGGCCTGCGCGATGCGCTGGACCCGAAACTCAAGAATGCCGCCTGAGGAGATTCGTATGTCACTTCTGCAAATCCAGAATCTCAACGTCCGCTTTGGCGACAGCAAGGCCGTCCCCGTTGTGGATGGCCTGTCGCTGAGTGTCGAAAGAGGCGAAGTCATGGCCATCGTCGGCGAATCGGGGTCCGGCAAGTCCGTGACCATGATGGCGCTGATGGGGCTGATCGACGCTCCCGGCATCATCACCGCCGACTCGCTCAGTTTCGATGGCAACGACCTGCTCAAGCTCAACGCACGCCAACGTCGCCGTATCATCGGCAAGGACCTGGCGATGGTATTTCAGGACCCGATGACCGCGCTGAACCCCAGCTACACCGTGGGTTTTCAGATCGAGGAAGTCCTGCGCCAACACTTGAAACTGTCCGGCAAGGCCGCACGCCAACGCGCCCTGGAACTGCTCGAAAAAGTGGAAATCCCCGGCGCTGCCGCACGCCTGAATGCCTACCCGCACCAACTGTCCGGCGGCATGAGCCAGCGCGTGGCAATTGCCATGGCCATCGCCGGTGAACCCAAGCTGCTGATCGCCGACGAACCGACCACCGCACTGGACGTCACCATCCAGGCACAGATCATGGATCTGCTGCTGAGCCTGCAAAAGGATCAGGACATGGCGCTGGTGCTGATCACTCACGACCTGGCCGTGGTTGCCGAAACCGCGCAGCGTGTCTGTGTGATGTACGCAGGGCAAGCCGTGGAAGTCGGTCAGGTGCCCGGCCTGTTCGACATTCCGGCTCATCCGTACAGCGAAGCATTGCTGGCCGCGATCCCGGAACACAGCATGGGTGCAGCGCGCCTGGCAACATTGCCCGGCATGGTACCTGGCCGTTATGACCGCCCAATCGGCTGCCTGCTGTCGCCACGCTGCCCTTACGCCCAGGAGAACTGCCGCACCCAGCGCCCGTCCCTGGACCCTAAAGCCCACAGCCATGCACGCTGCTTCTATCCCTTGAATCAGGAGGTGGCGTAATGAGCGTCGTACTTACCGCCCGCGACCTTACCCGTCACTACGAAGTCTCTCGCGGCCTGTTCAAGGGCAATGCACTGGTGCGTGCCCTCAATGGCGTGTCCTTTGAGCTGGAAGCAGGCAAGACCCTGGCTGTGGTCGGTGAATCCGGCTGCGGGAAGTCCACACTGGCTCGCGCCCTGACCCTGATCGAAGAGCCCTCCTCCGGCTCCCTGAAAATCGCCGGGCAGGAAGTTGCCGGGGCCAGCAAGGCCGAGCGCAAGCAATTGCGCAAAGACGTGCAGATGGTGTTCCAGAGCCCGTATGCCTCGCTCAATCCCCGGCAGAAGATCGGGGATCAACTGGGCGAGCCGCTGCTCATCAATACCGACCTCAGCCGTGCCGAGCGCCGGGAAAAGGTTCAGGCGATGATGAGCCAGGTGGGCTTGCGTCCAGAGCATTACCATCGCTACCCGCACATGTTCTCCGGTGGTCAGCGTCAGCGTATCGCCCTGGCCCGCGCCATGATGCTGCAACCCAAGGTGCTGGTGGCCGATGAACCGACCTCGGCGCTGGATGTGTCGATCCAGGCGCAGGTACTGAACCTGTTCATGGATCTGCAGCAGGAGTTCAACACAGCCTACGTGTTCATCTCCCACAACCTGTCGGTGGTGCGCCATGTGGCGGACACGGTATTGGTGATGTACCTGGGACGACCTGCGGAAATGGGGCCGAAAGAGGAAATCTACAACCGTCCTCTGCACCCGTACACCCAGGCACTGCTCTCGGCGACCCCGACCATTCACCCGGACCCGCTGAAGCCGAAGATAAAGATCGTCGGCGAACTCCCCAACCCTCTCGACCCGCCAAGCGGCTGCGCCTTCCACAAGCGCTGCCCCTACGCGACCGAGCGCTGCTCAACGGAAGTACCCGAGCTACGGACGGTGGATAACCGTCAGGTAGCCTGTCATTACGCGGAGCAGTTTGTGGCTGCGTAATCCTTCGCGAATGAATTCGCTCCTACCGTAGGAGCGAATTCATTCGCGATCTCAATCAATAAACATCCCTTCTGTAACGCCCCTGCTCGATCAGTTCGGTCACCGCCTGTTCGCCCAGCACATCCTTCAAGACCTGATCCACACCCGCCGCCATCCCTTCCAGACTGCCGCAGATATAAATCGCTGCGCCTTGATCCAGCCAGGCCCGCAACTCATTGGCGGCTTCGCGCAAGCG
The DNA here is from genome assembly GCF_057809175.1 of Pseudomonas sp. FG43. Taxonomy (NCBI): domain Bacteria; kingdom Pseudomonadati; phylum Pseudomonadota; class Gammaproteobacteria; order Pseudomonadales; family Pseudomonadaceae; genus Pseudomonas; species Pseudomonas sp. FG43. Next base: position 39,118 of record NZ_JBMDJL010000013.1, on the reverse strand, counting down.
ATCCTGCACGTAGATCTTTTGCGCCTGATCGCGAGAAAACGCCAGGTCCAGCCGCAACAGATCACCGCTGGCCAGCCAGCCTTTCAGCTCGCCGGAACAATAAAAATCATGAGCCACATTCCGCTCGCCAAACAGCAGCCAGTTACGCGATTGCCCCTGGGCGATGCGCGCCTTGAGCAGGCTGCGCAAGCCCGCAAGACCGGTGCCGTTACCCAGCAGGATCATCGGGATCGGCTCGGCCGGCAGATGGAAGCTGCTGTTGCGGCGCAGACGCAGGCTGACTGCGCCGTCCAGCGCGGCATGCTCGGTCAGCCAGCCAGAGCCCAGCCCCAGGCTGCCATCGGGATGCAGTTCCTGACGCACGATCAGTTGCAGTACGCCATCTGCCGGAATCGAGGCGATGGAATATTCGCGGGCGGACAACGGCACCAGTGCATTGAGCAATGCCTGAGCGTGCAGCCCGACAAGATGCGCCCGGTGCTGCGGCAATTGGCGGGTAGCCAGGGCCTGAGCCAGGGTTTCCTGCAAACCGTCCACACTGACCGGCATATCCTGAGCAATGCCCAACCCGTTAAGGAAATGCTCAATGGCTGCTGCACTGTTGCGTGGCAAGACCTCGATCAGATCACCGGCCAGCCAGGTCGCCGGACCTGGCGCTGCCAGATCGACCAGAAAGACTTTTGAACCACTGCTGCCGGGGTTCAGCAGTTCACGGCGAACCAGCGTCCAGTTCTCGAAAACCGGAGCCTGCCAGGTGGTGGAGGGTTTGCTGCCCGTCAGTTGCCCAAGCTGTTGTTGCCAGTGCTGCAAGGCGGCAGGGTCGGCGCTGTCGACTTCCACTGGCGCAAACAAGGTGCGGCCGCCACGCTCGCTCAGCCAGTCATGCAAACGGTGAGCGAAACCGCAGAAATGCTGATACTGCCGATCCCCCAAGGCCAGGACGGCGTAGTTCAGGTTCTGCAGCGATAACGGGCTGCCCAGCAATTTACGCTCGAAACCACGAGCGCTGTCCGGCGCTTCGCCATCGCCAAAGGTGCTGACCACAAACAAGGCATTGCTGCTCTGGCTAAGGTCCTGCCCGGTCAGCTCACCCAGGCGCTGCACCCGCACCGGCAAACCCGCCGCCTGCAACTGCCCGGCGGTCTGCCAGGCCAGTTGCTCGGCAAAGCCGCTCTGGCTGGCAAAACCGATCAGCCACGATGACGCATCATTATTGGCTACCAGACCGCCACGGGCCTCTTTGATCTCGCGCTTCTTGCGACGCCGATCCAGATACAGCAGCCAGCCGGTGATGAAGAACAGCGGCATCATCAATGACGCAACGGCCATGACGATACGCCCGACAATGCCGAAATAACTGCCCACATGCAGCGCGTAATTACTGCTCAGCAATTGTGCGCTCAGGCTCTTGTCCTCATACCGCACGACAAAATTGATCTTGCCGGTGGCCGGGTCCAGATTGAGGGTGCCGAAGGCACGCGGATGCGGCGAACTCTTGAGCAGGTAGAACACGGTAGCAGGCTGACCGCCGCTCGCAGGCAGTCTCAGGTTATAGGAGCTCAGTTCAGGCCCGGCCGCTTCCTGAATGCTGGCCCAGACGGCATCGTAATCCACAACCAGCGGGCCCGGAGGCTGCACAGGCTTATCGCCTTTGCCTTGCTCGACAGGTGGAGGATCGCCCATCAGTTTGTTCATGCCATTGCTGAACCAGTCATAGGACCAGTTCAGGCCGGTCACGGCGAACAACAGATAAAACAGCAGGCACCAGGTCCCGAATATCGAGTGCAGGTCCCAGTTGAAACTGCGGCCTTTCTTCGCCCAATCCATGGTCAGCCAGACGCGCCAGTCCAGTGCCTTGCGCGGCCAGCGCAGATAGAGCCCGGACAGACAGAAGAACACCAGAATCAGGGTACACGCCGCGGTGATCTGCTTGCCGACTTCACCTGCCGCAAGATAGCGATGCACGTTCAGGACAAAATCGAAGAAACCCTCACCTACACCGTTGCCCCGAAGCTCCCCGGTATAGGGGTCGAAATTGCGCTTGGGACCGCGTCGTTGGCCCGGATCAGGTGTGAAATAGACCTGGGCAACGCGATTCCCCACCGTCTGGACACGCAGGATCGCCACTGTCAGGCCCGTGGCGGCCTCCAGCTTGCGGACCAGTTCGGGCGGCGGCAAGGTTGCGCCACGCTCCTGAACGAGCAGCACATCAGGATTGAGCGCGTCGAGAATCTCATCCTCGAACGAATACAGCGCACCGGTAATGCCCATCAAGGCCAGAACCAGCCCCGCCGTGATTCCGAAGAACCAATGAACCTGAAACAGGACTTTCTTCAACACACCCACTACCTCGCCGGCATTTTGCGGTGCGTATTATGCGCTAAATGTTATTTATTCTCATCTTTACGGAGACAGCGCTCAGCCTCGTACAGCATTGAGCCTTGAAGCTCATCAGGGTGAACCATGATGCAAACCCCTCTGCGGTATATCAAAAGCCCTACGACAAAGAAGCATTCGCATAATTGCCCGACCTCTTAGTTATAAAAAAATCAACTAACCTCCTTACCACTAGTTCACGAACCGTCACAAAACTTTCACACGACTACTTACCAACCCAAAACATTTATCCTACAAGACACGACTATCTTTCGCCTTTGACACTCATGATCCCGCCCCCCTAATCTTCATCTCAAGCAATAACTGAAACACATAAAACCGGATCCAATAATGGTCCCACTGGAAAATAAGGACATGTCCAATGACTGCACTACTTGAAAGATTAGCTACCGACACCAACACGACCGGCGACCCTGTAACCGACGAAGCAATACAGTCAGCCGATGTATTCTTCAATGTATCTTCCGGCAATGACACAGAAGTTCAACGCACACCTGGCTTGATACTGACCAAGCAACAGATCGTCAACCTCAAACAATATGAACTGGTCGGCCTGGCACTGCCCACAGAGATTGACGCCGTCATTTCCTACCTGGGTTACAGCAGCGGAGCGGGTGTCGGGCTGGAACCTGAGGACTTTCTGAAAAGCTATAAGATAGTGCATGCCCATGCAAGGCGCTGGAGCCCTCTGCGCAGTCAGTTACTGGCGGTTGGCAGCAAACTTAAAGTGTTCGCAGGCCAGATGCTGGTCTACGACAAGAGCATGGAGGACATCTACAGCGACATCAAGGCCGGCAAGATCATTGAACAGTTCGACATCAAGACACTGGAAGACGTCAAACGCCTGTCCCGTGAACTGGGTGACAAATTTCCGGGGATCGATCTGAGCGAAAGCGACAAGGAAACCGCAAAGGACATCGGTTTCTATCTGGCTGAAATCCTGCGCAAGGTCAAGGAAAGCCAGGCAGACGCACAGGACATCAAGGAAGAACTGGAAAAATTCGGTCTGGACCTTGCGCTTTACGTCACACCGGAAATTCAGCGCAAGGTCACCGCAATCGATAACAGCTCATTGCCCACGGATGTCACCAGGCTGAATAACAGTATCGAGCGCAGGGCAAAAGATATCGATGAAAAGAACAAGGAATACAAGGCGGCCGTTGAACGCTCTCTGGGCTCGGTCAGTAAACTGAATATTGTCGGCCTTGCGCTGGGCATCTATTTTGGCGTTGAAGCCGAAGGGGTTCGTAAAGCAAGAAACGAACTGATCTCGCAACAAACCAAAGAAATCGATGAGCTGCAACTTAAAAACAAGATCCTTGGTTCATTGAGCAGGGTCAAGTTTGACCTGCAAAATCTCGTCACCGTTGTTATTGACGCTGACATCGCAACCAAAAACCTGATTACGGTCTGGAACAAACTATTCATTTTCATTGACGGGTCGGCAAAGTCGTCATTGGAAATCAACGATGCCTTGTCACTCCGGGTATTCATGAATCGCTTCAGACAAGTCGTACAACCCTGGAAAACCATCGAACAGGACTCTGATGCGTTACTTGACGTATTCAAAGAAGCTGACGAGGAATTTAAACGGATTTATGGAAAATGAACATGACGAATACTATGACTACCCTTGATACCCCCCTGAATATCAAGACACCTGACCTGCTGATAATGATCAATAGCCAAAGTGCCCTGAGCAGCAAACTGGTCACTGCCGATGTCCTGTACGCCAAGACCTATTACCTGCCCGCTATTTATGAACGCTTCAAGCGTATCAATAACGCAATTGTCATCGAGCACCAACGCCTTGGCGCGGCTTGTATGCGGCTGATGCTCGATATCGAGTCCCGAATCGCCCAATTGAGAAAGTACGACCAGGAACTCGGCGAAACCATGGATCAAGGCGAGATCAAAGACATTCAGGCCGAACGTACCCTGGCCCTGAAAAACGCCATGGCCCTGGCAAGTGCCGAATCAGTCAAGCTGGCCAATGCCTTGATCGGGATGAAGGAAGCCACCAATCGTCAGCAGACCCGGGAGTTCCAGGCAAGCCTTGAACAAGACGTCCTCCGGGCAACAACCGGGATCAACGAAGCCGATACCACACTGGCCAACGTTCGCGAGGAGCGCCGGGTACTGAGCGAAGCCATCGATGCCATTGAAAGCAAAGGGTTCGCCAGCATTGCCAAGGACACCCTTCTCACGGCTGAAAAAGTGATTGCTCTCGGTGTACAACCTCCGCAGATCGCGGTTATCACCCTGGCGATAGAGCAGATGAAAGCGACCCTGGACTATGGCAACGAGGGGATCAACTTCATAGCCATGATCAAACGTCGCGACAGCCTGCGTGAACGAATCGACAAGCTGTTTGAGCAATTGACCCAGAGGGAGAAGGAAAAGCTGGCGCTGACTCAACGTATCGAGCTGATCGAGTGTTTCAACACCATGGACGATCAGCGCACGCTTTATGTAGAGCAATACCAGAAGATTGCTCAAACAATAGACAGTTTCCTCGCAGCCAATCAGGCAGCCGCGCAGGATGAAAATGCGTTCCGCAGGCGCTTCATCAGCTACGGGCTGCAACTGGCCAGCTATCTGCGCCCCATCCGCTAATCACTCCACACGCTGAATTCAAGGGAAATGGCCTGTTCCATTTCCCTTGCCTCACTACACAACTCATCAGGGGCTCAATAATGGCAGGGAATCTGATCCATCAAAGCGACCTCACGGGGCTCGACAACTATATGCAGGTCTTGCGCAGACTCCCCGAGTTCACCCGCTCATTCAAGGTCAACCTTGATCTGGTCCCGGTACGAGAGTACGGAGCCTACCGGATACCGGAAATTGCAGAACTGCTGGCCAAGGCAAGCCAGCACTTGTCCATCTGGTCGAAAATCCTGCCAGCCATTAATGCCCTGCATAGTGAACTCGAGGCATTTCTAGAGAAAATCATGCAGTCCTTAGAGAACATCAGGAGCAGCAAGGACGTCTCTGCGCAATTGGTTGAACAAAGCAGAAAACGACTGGGCATGTTCCTGGAGGAACTCGATGATCACATTGAAACGCTGCAATCCCTGACAAAAGGCATCTATACCTTTCTTCCTCGCCTCATCGACTTCATGAACAGCAACATCTATCGACACGCCAATGAATACAACCTGATCGAAACAAGCAGAGAGCAGAGTGTTGCGCTGCAAAAACTCACCGCCTCAATCCCTTCGAATCGAAAAGGCCCGGCGCTTTCTCCCGAAGCGCGACTCAACGGAGCACGAAACTACGTACTCATTACCCAACGGCAATATGCAGAGGCCTATTGCGCAGCAGCCAATATGAATGCCTACATGACAAGGATGTGCGACTTGTTGGGGATCGCATTCGCCCACACTCTGCGAATGCGTAAAAGCGACACCCCTTCACGCCCCTATCTGGAGGCACGCCTGCTGCTGGTCAGCCTGAAGGAAATCAAGCGTTTCACACAATGGTTCAACAGCCTGACCGCCAGACCCGCCTGAACGGTTGCCGACAGGGAGCCCAAATAAAAAAGCCCGCAATCGCTTGCGGGCTCTCGGACAGGCTGGACGCTTACACGTAATACGATTTCAGCGGCGGGAAGCCGTTGAATTCAACAGCGCTGTAGCTGGTGGTGTAGGCGCCGGTAGACAGCCAGTACAGGCGGTCACCGATAGCCAGGTTCAACGGCAGGCCGTACTTGTAGTTCTCGTACATGATGTCGGCGCTGTCGCAGGTAGGACCCGCGATGACCACTTCTTCCATCTCGCCTTTCTTCTCGGTCCAGATCGGGAACTTGATGGCTTCGTCCATGGTTTCGATCAGGCCGGAGAACTTGCCCACATCCGTGTATACCCAACGCTCGACGGCGGTACGCGACTTGCGCGCAACCAGCACGACTTCGCTGACCAGGATACCGGCGTTGGCGATCAGGGAACGGCCCGGCTCCAGAATGATTTCCGGCAGGTCATCACCGAAGTCTTCCTTCAGGAAGCGGATGATTTCCTCTGCGTAGGTTTCCAGGCTGTTGGTACGGGTGATGTAGTTGGCCGGGAAGCCGCCACCCATGTTGATCAGCTTGAGCTCGATGCCGTCTTCTTCTTTCAGACGTTCAAAAATCACCTTCACCTTGGCGATGGCTGCGTCCCAGACGCTGATGTCGCGCTGCTGCGAACCCACGTGGAAGGAGATGCCGTAAGGCACCAGACCCAGGTCACGAGCCAGGATCAGCAGGTCCATGGCCATGTCGGTCTGGCAACCGAACTTGCGCGACAGAGGCCAGTCGGCAGTGGTCGAGCCTTCGGTCAGGATACGCACGTAGACTTTCGAGCCCGGCGCGGCCTTGGCGATGTTGCGCAGGTCGGCTTCCGAGTCGGTCGCGTACAGACGCACGCCCTTGTCGTAGAAGTAACGAATGTCCTTGGACTTCTTGATGGTGTTGCCATAGCTGATGCGATCAGCGCCTACGCCACGGCTCAGCACCTTGTCCAGCTCATAGATCGAAGCGATGTCGAAACTCGAACCCTTTTCCTTGAGCAGGTCAATGATCTCGACCGCAGGGTTGGCCTTCACCGCGTAGTACACCTGGGCGAACTCAAAACCGGCGCGCAGGTCATCGTAGGCCTGGCTGATCACCTGGGTGTCGATGACGACAAACGGGGTTTCTTGCTTGTCAGCGAACGACTTGATCTTCTTGAAAGAAGCGTCAGAGAAATAGTCTTCGACCTTGATCGGCATGCTTGGGAACTCCACTTGGCAAACAGATGAATATAAATGGGTGTAAATGAACGCCCTCCGTATCCCCACTTTGGTTCGCCTACTTCCCAAGGCATGTCGCCGAAAGCAAAAAGGCCATGGGGATCATGCCCCTTGGCCTTGCTGTCTCGTCGTCAGTACTTGAGCCGGATGGATCGTTTCCAGCATGGACGTTCGGCGCGAACTTTAGGACCTGAGAGGCTTGAGATCAACAAAAAATGTCGCGTTTTGACACACGTTCGGCAGATAACCGAGTTGACCGCCGTTATAACCGACCCTGATGACAGGCTGATGTTCATTTTCAGGGCGATTTGGGTGACAGCCTGCAAGGCCATTTTCTCGTAAGTCGCCGTAGGAGCGACTTCAGTCGCGAACACCGTCCTTCGCGAATGAATTCGCCCCTACCCCGCATTAGCTCAGCGCTTCAGCCGCAACCTCAGCCGGCGAAACAATACTGGTCTTCATGCCCCGTGAACGCCCGGAACTCAGATAAGCCGCAATCGACTCTTGCGTCACCTCACCAAGGAATACCCGCTCGGCATCCAGAACCGGCAACCAGGCGCGATTGAACTCGTACATGCGTGACAGCAGGATGCGCAAATGTTCGTCGTAAGCGGCCGTGGCGTTGAACTCGCTCAGGAACTGGGCGCAGGTGCCCTGCTGGCGATGCAAGTCGCGACGACGCACGTACCCCAGTGCCTTGTTCTCGGCATCGGTGACGACAATGTAGCGACGGTCGTTTTCGTCCATCACTTCCAGCGCATCGGCCACCGGAGTTTCCGGGCTCACCGACGGTGCGTTGTCGGCGGCGTCTTCGGCCTTGACCAGCAGCAGGCGCTTGAGTGTGCTGTCCTGGCCGACGAAGTTGCTGACGAACTCGTCCGCCGGGTGCGCCAGCAAAGTGTCCGGGTGGTCGATCTGCAACAGCTTGCCCGCCCGGAAGATCGCAATCTTGTCACCCAGCTTGAGGGCTTCGTCGATGTCGTGGCTGACCATGATCACGGTCTTGTTCAACGCACGCTGCATCTCGAAGAACTCGTTCTGGATCATCTCGCGGTTGATCGGGTCGACAGCGCCGAACGGCTCGTCCATCAGCAGCAGCGGCGCTTCGGCCGCCAGGGCACGAATCACGCCGATGCGCTGTTGCTGACCACCGGACAGCTCACGGGGATAGCGATGCAGATACTGCTTGGGCTCAAGCTTGATCATGCTCATCAGTTCGCGGGCACGGTCGTGGCAGCGTTGCTTGTCCCAGCCGAGCAGCTTGGGCACGACCACGATGTTTTCTTCGATGGTCATGTTCGGGAACAGGCCGATCTGCTGGATCACGTAACCGATGTTGCGGCGCAGGGTCACTTCGTCCAGGTCGGTGGTGTCTTCGCCATTGATCAGCACCTTGCCGGAGGTCGGCACGATCAGGCGGTTGATCATTTTCAGCGTGGTGCTCTTGCCGCAACCCGAAGGCCCGAGAAAGACGCAGATCTCACCTTCATTGACGGTCAGGCTTACCGAGTCCACGGCTTTGACGTCTTTGCCGTTGGAGGTGAAGGTTTTGGTCAGATTCTGAAGTTCGATCATTTGAGCAATCCTTTTGGAGTCAGGGTGCGTTGCAGCCATTGCAGGAGCAGGTCGGCGAAGATGGCCAGAATGCTGACCAGCACTGCGCCGACGATCAGCATCGACATGTCGCTGCGGCTGATTGACGCGAGAATGAGTACGCCCAGGCCACCGGCACCGATCGTGGCGGCGATGGTCATGACACCGATATTCATCACCACGGCGGTGCGCACACCGGCGAGGATCACAGGCACGGCAATCGGCAGTTCAACCATGCGCAGGCGCTGGCCGAAGGTCATGCCGATACCTTTGGCAGCTTCGCGGATACCCGCATCCACACCCGTCAGGGCCAGGTAGGTGTTGCGCATGATCGGCAACAGTGAATAGAGAAACACCGCCGTGATCGCTGGCAACGGGCCAAGGCCCTGGCCGAATTTGGAATAGAACGGCAGCAGCAGACCGAACAGGGCAATGGACGGCACCGTCAGCAGCACCGTGGCACTGGCTTGCAGCGGCCCGGCCAGCGTCGGAAAGCGTGTCATCAACACACCGAGGGGAACACCCACCACAATCGCCAGGCTCACGGCGATACCGACCAGGGTGATGTGCTGCCAGGTCAATTGCATGACCTGAGCCCAGTCCAGATGGGAGAAGGCGCTAAAGAAACTCATATCGTCTCCTTCCTTATTTGAGTGGATGCTGGCGCAGGAAATCTGCGGCGACTTTGGCGGGGCTTTCATGACCGACATCGACGCGGGCGTTGAGCTCGATCATGGTCTGGTTATCCAGAAGGTCAGCCAGCGGCTTGAGCAGCGTGGCGATTTCAGGATGGGCATCCAGGTACTCCTGACGAATCACCGGCGCGGCGGTGTAATCCGGGAAGTAATGCTTGTCGTCTTCCAGCACCTTGAGCTTGAAGGCGTTCAGGCGTCCGTCAGTGGTGTACACCAGCCCTGCGAACACCTGCCCGTTACGCAAGGCGGTGTAGACCAGCCCGGCGTCCATCTGCCGGGTATTCTCGCGACCGAGATTCATGTCGTAATGCTTGACCATGCCGATCAGCCCATCGGAACGATTGGCAAACTCGGTGTCCAGCGCTACGACATGACCCTCTTTGGCTTCGTCCTTGAGCACCTTGGTCAGGTCGCTCATGGTGTTGACCTGTGGATACTGATCGGCAATTTTCTGCGGCAGTGCCAAGGCATAGGTGTTGTTGAAGCGGGACGGGGAAAGCCAGATCAGGCCTTTCTTTGCATCCACTTCCTTGACCCGTGCGTAGGTCTGCTCGCTGTCGAGCTTTTCGTCGATATGGTTGTAGGCCACCAGCGACACACCGGTGTACTCCCATAACAGATCGAGTTGACCGCTTTCCTGTGCGCTGCGGGCCAGGTTGCTGCCCAGGCCACCGGTAATCTGCACGTTGTAGTTCTTGGTGCGCAGGTATTGCGCGGTCAGTTCGGCGAGCATGGTCTGCTCGGTAAATACCCGTGCGCCGATGCGCAGCAAGGGTTTTTCTGCTGCCTGGGCAAAACTGCTGAACAGCAGCCCGAGGCCCAGTAACAAAGCTAGCTTTTTCATGGAAGTTCCTTTCTCTCAGCGGCTCAGGCCGCGCTCCAGCCAGATGCGACTCAACAGAGAGACCAGGCCATCAAGCACCAGAGCGAGCAACGCCGTACACGCAGCACCCAGCAGCAATTGCGGCTGATTGTTCAGGGCAATACCGGGGAAAATCAGGCTGCCAAGGCTGTTGGCACCAATCAGGAACGCCAGCGGCGCGGTCCCCACATTGATTGCCAGCGCCACGCGAACACCGCCGACAATGATCGGCACGGCATTGGGCAGCTCGACACGCAGCAACACCTGACGCGGTGTCATGCCGATGCCGGTAGCGGCTTCCTTGAGTGAACCCTGAACGTTTTTCAGGCCTTCGTAGGTGTTGCGCACGATGGGCAGCAACGAGGCGAGGAACAAGGCGAAGATGGCTGGACCACTGCCGATCCCGAGAATCCCGAGAGCGATGGCCAGAACCGCGAGGGGTGGAACGGTGTTGCCAATGTTGAAGATCTGCATGAAGCGTTCGGCTCGGCCGACCATGTTCGGTCGGCTGAGCGCAATGCCGGCAGGGATACCGACCACGACAGCCGCCAACATTGAAACCAGAACCAGAACCAGATGGGCCTGCAGGTAAAACAGCAGATCATCCTTGTACTTCATAAACGTATCGATGCCGATCCAGTGGACCAGCAGGGCCAGGAGTACGATGCCAACCGTACCTCCCAATAGCCCCTTGCCATAGCGATTAGCCACGGGCGGACTCCTTATTTCAGTCGGCGAACGCGCTGCCTGTGACGCCCGGTAATGAGCGCCTGCAATAACGTTCGCGAAGAGCAGCAGGTGGATCGCCAGTGAGGATTTTTCCTCGGCGAATACACAGGCCATGAGCGCAACTTCGTCAAGCTAACTTGCTGATTTATCAGCTCTTGATGCCGGCCTTACATAGCCTGTTACAAGAGAGTGGACGTCTCCACGGTCTGAAAGGTTCCCACGGGAGATGCTATTTGGCCACCCTGAATCGACTGAACGGTTCGGTTATTGGCTTGAGTTGAGCTATAATCTGCGCCCTTTTTTTGACTCTCTTTCAGGCGATTTCCCATGACCCAACAGGCCGCCGAAGTCGCGAAACGCCGCACTTTCGCCATTATTTCCCACCCGGACGCCGGTAAAACCACCATCACGGAAAAACTGCTCCTGATGGGCAAGGCCATTTCCGTCGCCGGTACGGTCAAATCCCGTAAATCAGATCGTCATGCCACATCCGACTGGATGGAAATGGAGAAACAGCGCGGCATCTCCATCACCACTTCGGTCATGCAGTTCCCGTATCGCGATCACATGATCAACCTGCTCGATACCCCGGGTCACGAAGACTTCTCCGAAGACACCTATCGCACCCTGACGGCAGTCGACTCGGCGCTGATGGTGCTGGACGGCGGTAAAGGTGTAGAGCCTCGCACCATCGCCCTGATGGACGTCTGCCGCCTGCGCGACACACCCATCGTCAGCTTCATCAACAAACTCGACCGCGATATCCGCGACCCTATCGAGTTGCTGGACGAGATCGAAGCGGTCCTGAAGATCAAGGCCGCACCGATCACCTGGCCGATTGGCTGCTACCGCGACTTCAAGGGCGTCTATCACCTGGCCGACGACTACATCATCGTCTACACCGCCGGTCACGGTCATGAGCGCACCGAAACCAAGATCATCCAGAAACTGGACTCGGACGAAGCCCGTGCTCACCTGGGCGACGAGTACGACCGTTTCGTCGAGCAGTTGGAACTGGTGCAGGGCGCCTGCCACGAGTTCAACCAGGAAGAGTTCATCAACGGTCAACTGACCCCGGTGTTCTTCGGTACTGCACTGGGTAACTTCGGTGTCGACCACGTGCTTGATGCCGTAGTGAACTGGGCGCCCAAACCTCTGGCGCGGGTTGCCAACGAGCGCAGCGTAGAGCCGGTCGAAGAGAAGTTCAGCGGTTTCGTGTTCAAGATCCAGGCGAACATGGACCCTAAACACCGTGACCGTATCGCCTTCATGCGCATCTGTTCGGGCCGCTACGACAAGGGCATGAAAATGCGCCATGTACGTCTGGGCAAGGATGTACGGATCGGCGACGCACTGACATTCTTCTCTTCCGAGCGCGAGCAACTGGAAGAGGCGTATGCCGGTGACATCATCGGCCTGCACAACCACGGTACGATCCAGATCGGTGACACCTTCACCGAAGGCGAAAGCCTGGGCTTCACCGGTATCCCGCACTTCGCGCCGGAACTGTTCCGCCGCGTGCGCCTGAAAGATCCGCTCAAATCCAAGCAACTGCGCCAGGGCCTGCAACAGCTGGCCGAAGAAGGCGCAACGCAGGTGTTCTTCCCGCTGCGCAGCAACGACATCATCCTGGGCGCCGTCGGCGTGCTGCAGTTCGATGTGGTCGCCAGCCGTCTGAAGGAAGAGTACAAGGTCGAATGCGCCTACGAGCCGATCACCGTCTGGTCAGCCCGCTGGATCGACAGCGGTGACAAGAAGAAACTCGAAGAGTTTGAAAACAAGGCTGTGGAAAACCTGGCTCTGGACGGCGGCGGTCACCTGACCTACCTGGCCCCGACCCGCGTCAACCTGGTCCTGATGGAAGAGCGCTGGCCGGACGTGAAATTCCGCGCAACCCGCGAACACCATTGATCTGAATTCGCCTGCCTCAGTCACAGTGCGTAGGAGTAATGCAGATCAGTTAAGGCCATAAATCACTTTGTGGGAGGCAGCTTGCTGGCGACTTCAGCGTACAGACGCAGAATATCTGCCGGTTTTCACGCCTTTTCGCCAGCAAGCTGCCTCCCACAAGTTTTGCTTGCACCTTAACTGATCGGCATTAGTGCGTAGCGACTTCAGTCGCGAATGCACGAGCCCAAAAATTACTTGCAGGCATACTGCGCCAGCTTTTCCTGCATGAAATCCAGAAAGCACTGAATTCTCAGCGCCAGCTTCGAGTTGCGGTAGTACACCGCATGGATGGGCTGTCGATACCCGCTGTGGGCATCGGCCAGCACAACCTGAAGACGCCCCTCACGAATATCTTCGTGGGTCATGAAGTGCGACAGGCACACGATCCCCTCTCCCGCCAGAGCAAGGTGACGCAATGTGTCGCCACTGGATGCTGACAATGCCGGCTGAATCGGCCAGCGATCTCCACCCGCATGACGCAGCGGCCAGTTATTCAGGGTTTCGCTGTGGGAGAACCCCAGCAACGTATGGTTCGCCAGTTCCTCGACCGAGGTCGGTACACCATGTCGCTTCAAATAATCCGGGCTGGCCAGGATATTGAGCGGGGTACATCCCAGAGAGCGGGCATGCAGGGTTGAATCGGCCAGAGTCCCGATGCGGATGGCGATATCGGTGTTCTGTTCAAGCAGATCGATAACCAGATCATTGCTGTTGAGTTCAAGCTGGATGTCCGGGTACAGCTGGCGAAACTCGGCCACGTAAGGCACGACCGAGTGCAGCATGAACGGCGAAGCGGCATTGACGCGCAAACGTCCGGACGGTCTTTGTCGGGACAGGGACAGATGCTCTTCCAGATCCTCCATCTGCTCAAGAATCTGTCGGGCTCGCGCCAGAAAGAACTTGCCCTCCTCCGTCAGATCCATGCGCCGCGTGGTGCGGTTGATCAGTGTGGTTTCCAGCTTGGCCTCAAGGCGCGCCAAGGTCCGGCTGACACCGGAAGGTGTTTGCCCCATGTGCTCGGCGGCGGCAGAAATCGACCCGCTTTCGATCACCGAAACAAAGACCTGCAATTCATCGGACCTGGCTTTCATTGTTGCCCCCAGCTCAAAACAGACTGGATATTAGCGCCGTTCGTTCGCTGCCGTGGGAGCGGATTCATCCGCGAAATAAATCACCCCCCAAACACTTGAGCCAGATGCGCCTCATAGCGCTTCACATCGCTGTCGATATCCGGGCGCTTCATCACATCCACCGCCAGGAAAGTCGGCAGGCCGGTCATGCCCAGAAACTGGTTGGCCTTGTGAAACGGGAAGTACACCGCGTCCACGCCCCTGGCTTCAAAGAAATCGGTCGGGTCGTCGAAGGCCTGCTGCGGCGCATTCCAGGTCGCGGAGATCATGTACTGCTTGCCTTGCAGCAAACCGCCACTGCCGTATTTCTGCGAAGCGTCGGAACGGGTACGACCGTCGTTGGCGTACAGGCTGCCATGCCCCTCGGTGAAGACTTCATCGATGTACTTTTTCACAGTCCATGGCGCGCCCATCCACCAGCCAGGCATTTGCCAGACCACGACGTCGGCCCAGAGAAACTTCTGCACTTCTTCGGCCAGGTCGTAGCCGCCGTCGATAAAGGTTTCCTTCACGTCGAAACCCGCACGGTCCATGAAAGCCACACCGGCTTCATGCAAGGTTGCGTTATAGCGGCCTTCAGAATGCGCGAATTGTTTGCCGCCGTTCAGGAACAGGATCTTTTTCATGTCAGCCTCATGGATAAATGCTTGAAAACCCGACCCGCCGAAGCCGGATTGAAAGTCAAAAACAATGGGCCGCAGGATAAAGAAACACGTGCAAGTGAGTAATGACCGGTCAGGCAAAATACTTTTGCCTGAAAGGCACGAATCAATCATCAATTATTGATTTAAAAAGGGTCAGCCTGCTATCAGCAAATGCAGCCCAAGCGCTCCCATCCCGATAAAGAACACTCGCTTGAAAACCAGGGCGCTGATTCGCTGGCGAAGCCATTGGCCCAACAACATCCCCAGCAAGGCCGGGATCAGCGCCAGCAGTGACGCCCCCATTTCACCGCCACCCAGTGCCCCGTTCCACAGCAAGCCTGCCGCCAGCGCCAGTGTCGAAACGGTGAACGACAACCCTAGCGCCTGCACCAGTTCATTACGCTCCAGCGACAACGCTTGCAGGTAAGGCACAGCTGGAATCACGAACACGCCGGTGGCCGAAGTGATGATCCCGGTGATGAAACCGCATACTGGCCCAAGCCAGCGCTCGGTCCTGGCGGACACCTTGAACGTCGGCAGAAACAGCCCGCTCAGCGCATAGAGCAGCAACGCCCCGCCCAGTGCGCGAGTCATCGAATGCCCGCCGCTCATGCCCAGCCAGAACGACCCCAGAAATGTGCCGATGACGATCAGGCTGAGCATTGGCCACAAGCGCCTGAGCAACGGCTTCAAGTGGCCACCTGTCGCCAGTTGCCAGATGTTGGTGAAGGTAGAAGGAATGATCAGCAGAGCCGCAGCCTGTGCCGGCAACATAGCCAGCCCCAAAAGCCCCATGGCCACTGTCGGCAAGCCGAGCCCGATCACACCCTTGACCGTTCCGGCCAGGAGAAAGGTACCGATCACCAGAGCGGTAAGGCCCCAACCGGCAGTTTGATAAAAATCCAGGAATGTATTCATGGCCCTATCCTGAGCCAGCCGAATCGTTTTGAATATCTGTCTTGCACCAAGCCTGCCTCAAGCAAAGACAGAGGCTGAATCTATCGATCGCAAGCGCGAGGCTCTCCATGCACTTCGATTTCATTGACTTGCGGCTGTTCCTGAATGTCCTTGAAGCCGGCAACATCACTGCTGGCGCGGCACACAGCCATTTGTCACTGGCATCGGCCAGTGCGCGGATCAGGGCGCTGGAAGCTTCACTCGATACGCCTTTGCTCGAACGCGGCAGACGCGGGGTAACACCGACTCCGGCAGGCAAAGCCCTTGGACAGCATGCGCGGCTGATCCTGCAACAGGTCGAACGCATGCAGTTTGATCTGGCCGACTACGCCAAGGGTTTCAAAGGGCAGGTCCGGCTACTGTGCAACACCTCGACGCTCAGCGAACACCTGCCGGAATTGCTGGCAAGCTTCCTGGTCACTCACCCCAATATCGATCTCGACCTGGAGGAGCAACCCAGCCTGCGCATCCTGCATGCCGTGCGCCATGGTACGGCCGATATCGGCATCATTTCCGATGCGATGGACGCCAGCGACCTGCAGACCCGACCATTTCGCGATGATCCTCTGACACTCATCATGCCGGTGGATCATCCGCTCGCCACCCTCTCCGCAGTGCGTTTCACACAAACTCTGGATAACGAATTCGTTGCCCTGTCGGCCAGCAGCGCCTTGGGTATCTATCTCGAAGAACAGGCGCTGCACGCCGGCAAGCGCTTGCGCATCCGGGTTCGTGCCGAAGGCTTCGACGGCGTCATCCGCATGGTCGCCCATGGCGCCGGGCTGGGGATCGTGCCGCAGGCCGCCGTGAATCGCTGGCAAGGTCCAGAAACATTCAAGGCGTTGCCGTTGAGCGATGCCTGGGCTGATCGAAAACTGCTGCTGTGCGCAACGGACTTCGACTCACTGCCAGGCTATGCCAAGGCATTGTTGACGTTTCTGGACCCTGGGCATTTTTACTCAGTACCCCAGTGATAACCCTGTGTTGCGACGCGGGTCGTTGGCCCCGTAGAAACGGTTATTGCCCACCGGTTTGCCTTCCAGCGAAGGTGCGCCGACCAGGATTGCAGCAACGTGGTTGAGCGGCTGAGGCCCTGCAAACTTGTGCCCCCAGCTTTCGAGGATCTTGAGCGTATCCGGGCTGACGGCGAACGCCTCAAGGTTGGTGGTTTCCGGCTGCCATTGCTGATGGAAGCGTGGTGCATCGACGGCTTCCTGAATGTTCATGCCGTAGTCGATCACGTTGAGCATTGTCAGCCAGGTTGCGGTAATGATCCGGCTGCCGCCCGGCGTGCCGACCACCATGACAACCTTGCCATCCTTGGTGACGATGGTCGGGCTCATGGATGAAAGCGGCGTCTTGCCCGGCGCGATGGCGTTGGCTTCGCCCTGCACCAGACCGAACATGTTGGGCACGCCCACCTTGGTGGTGAAGTCGTCCATCTCGTCATTGAGAATGACGCCGGTCTTGCTGGCCATGACCCCGGCACCGAACCAGTTGTTGAGGGTGTAGGTCACCGAAACCGCATTGCCCCATTTATCGATGATGGAGTAATGAGTGGTGTTATTGCCCTCATGGGGCGCGACGCCCGGTTTGATCTTGTTGGAGTCACCGGCCTTTTGCGGATCGATGGCCTCACGCAGTTTGGTGGCGTAGTTCTTGTCCAGCAGGTGCTCGATTGGATTCTTGACGAAATCCGGGTCGCCCAGATAGCTGTTGCGGTCGACATAGGCATGACGCATGGCTTCTATCTGATAGTGCGTGCCCTGGGCCGAGCGATAGCCCAGCTCTTTCATCGGGTAGCCTTCAAGGATATTCAGCATCTGGCAGATGACCACGCCGCCCGAGCTGGGTGGCGGTGCCGAAACCACGTGATAGCCACGGTAGTCACACTCGATGGGCGCAAGCTCGCGGGGCTTGTAGTGATCGAGGTCAGCCTGGGTAATGATGCCCTTGCCGGCCTGGCTGGAATCCACCAACGCCTTGGCGACCCAACCTTTGTAGAATCCGTCGTTACCCTTGCTGGAGATTTCCTGCAGGGTCTTGGCCAGATCCTTCTGCACCAGTTTCTGACCGACTTTCAGCGGCTCGCCCTTGTCCAGGAAGATCGACCCCGAGTCGGCCATATCCGCCCTGAACACATCAGTGGCCGTCGACAGCAGATCGACATCGCCCTGCTTCAGGACAAAGCCGTCCTCGGCGAGCTTGATGGCCGGAGCAATCACGTCCTCACGCTTGCGGGTCCCGTATTTGCTCAGCGCCAGTTCCATGCCCGCGACTGTTCCCGGCACGGCCACAGACAAGTGACCTTTGGAGCTGAGATCAGGAATGACATTGCCCTGCTTGTCCAGATACATGTCGGCAGTGGCCGCCAGCGGAGCCTTTTCGCGGAAATCCAGGAACGTCTTGCGCCCGTCGGCCAGTTGAATCGTCATGAAACCACCGCCGCCCAGGTTGCCTGCTGCGGGGTAAACCACTGCCAGTGCATAACCGACCGCCACGGCGGCATCGATCGCATTTCCCCCGTCCTTGAGAACATCGACACCCACGTGGGTCGCCAGATGCTGGGCGCTGACCACCATGCCGTTTTCGGCGGCGACCGGTGCCTGAGAGGCGGCGTGAACAGGGGCGTAAGCCAGAATGAGTGCTGTCGCGATCAGCGACCTGGAGAGGGGTTCAAACTTCATGTCGTTCCTTCTTTTTCTGAGTCGGGGGACGTTTGGCAAGCGTCATGCAAAACGCCTCAAGGCCGTATCCGGCACTCTTGCGCGGGCCAAACGCCGTCCAAAGTAGCGGTTCCTGCCGCCCCTGCCAACAACCGGTCCAACGTGCGACTCAGCGATCACTGCGTTTATGGGATAAGATCGCGTTTTAAAATGAGAATCATCCATATCTTCATGCGCCAGTTTTCTTCCCGGGAAATACGATGACGTCCACTGTCGCAGCCCCGCGCATTCTGGTCGTCGACGACCATCGCAAGATCCGCGACCCGCTGGCCGTCTATTTGCGCCGCCATCAGTTCGAGGTTCGTACGGCAGAAGATGCCGCTGGCATGTGGCAGTTGCTCAAGCATCAGGCATTCGATGTCATCGTGCTGGATGTCATGCTGCCCGATGGCGATGGCTTCGAGCTGTGCAGCAAACTGCATCGACGCGAGAACATTCCGGTGATTCTGCTGACCGCTCGCGACACCTCCGCCGACCGGGTTCACGGCCTGGATATCGGTGCTGACGATTACGTGACCAAACCGTTCGAGCCTCGCGAACTCGTCGCGCGGATCAACAGCCTGTTACGTCGGCGCGGCACAGGCCAGAGCAGAGCGAGCAGCGCACTGCCGCCCGCCGACACATCGGATCTGAAGCAACGTTATGAGTTCGCCGGTCTGAGTTTCACCGCCAGCAACAGCACGCTGATACGTCTCGATGGCTCGGCTGTCAGGCTCAGCACGGTAGAAAGCCGGCTGCTGCAGGTACTGCTCGCCAACCCCAATACCATTCTGAGCCGCCAGCGCCTGATCGATCTGACAGCCCGCCCCGGCACTGAAGTGTTCGACCGCGCCATCGACCGGCAGATCAGCCGCCTGCGCCGCAAACTCGATGACAACCCGCTGGAGCCGGACTTGCTGCGCACCATCTGGGGCGACGGCTACATGCTGGTCGCCACTGTCACCTTGCCCGACGCATGAAGCTGCTGCGACGTTTATGGCCCAGGCGCATGGCCCATCAACTGGGCGTCTTGCTGCTGCTCGCGCTGCTGGCTTCCAATGCCATCGCCATGCTTTATCTGCAACGTACCGGCGCCCTGATTCACCCGTTGTCACGCACACTGGCCATTGAACGGCTGATCACCGCCTATCATGCGGCACAGGGTTTATCCGCCGAAGATGCGTCGCGTCTGCTGACTTCAATGCAGACACCTGACTCGCACTTCTGGGTCGCCAGCAGCGCCATCGCCGATGCCAGTGATATGCGCCCGGAAGAACATCGCATGGTCAGCGACCTGAAGAAACGCCTGACCCTGCCCGCCGATGCTCTCATCGGCATGCAACTGGAACGCATCAGCGGAGGCCCGGCACGCGAGCATGTTTTCGTGGCGGCCGGTTGGGCACCGCTGAGGTTGCGTACCAGCATCGGGCTGCCTGAAGGCAAGCAGTTGAACGCCATCCAGCATCCGGCAGGGGGTTACGAATGGGGCCGCATGCTGGCCTATACCTTGCCGGTCACCACCATTCCAGTGTTGTTGATCGTGATCTTTTTCATGCGGCGCGTGGTGCAGCCGGTCAAGACACTGGCGCAGGCGACCGAGCGGGTCAGTCGCGGAGAATGGATATCACCCTTGCCGCTTTCAGGCCCGCAAGAGGCTCGCGACCTGACAAAAGCTTTCAATGTGATGCAGGAACGCATCGCCCGGCATGTCGAAGGCAGGACGCGAATGCTCGCCGCCATCAGTCATGACCTCAATACGCCCATCACCGAACTGCGCCTGCAAATGGAGTTGCTGGAAGACAGCCCCGAGCGCGACGACATGCTCGAAAGCCTCGATGAACTACGCGCCATGGTGCGCGAAACGTTGAACTTCGTACGCGGTGATGCGGTGCAGGAAGCGACGGTCAGAATATCGCTGACCGCCCTGCTCGACGACCTCACCCGCCGTTATCAGAGCATGGGACAGCCGATAGGCTGGGAGCGCGGGCAAGAGGTTTATTGCCACTGTCGTCCACTGGCGCTCAAACGAGCACTGACCAACCTGATCGACAATGCCTTGCGCCATGCGGGGGATGCCACTGTGAGCCTTACTGTCGACGAGTCGGAAATCCGCCTGGAAATCCTCGACCACGGGCCGGGGATCGAACAGGACTGGCTGACCCAGGTGTTCGAGCCCTTCGTGCAATTGAGCCAGAGCGGCGCGGATAACACCCAGGGCGGGCTGGGCCTTGGCCTGGCCATCGCACGCTCCTGCATCCAGGCCCATGGCGGCGAACTCACCCTGGAAAACCGCCCGCCTGCGGGGTTGTGTGCGGTTGTAAGGTTGCCCTCTGTTCGCGAATAAATTCGCTCCTACCCCGCTCGCCGTGGGAGCGAATTCATTCGCGAAAAGCTCAATCAGAACCGCACTGTCGTACTCGCCCACAACGTACGGCCATAGTTGACGGTGCCATAGGTTTCGTCATCCAGACGTCGGTCGGTCACGTTATACAGCGCGCCATTGAGCGAGACATTTTTGGTCAGTTCATAAGACCCGCCAAAGTCAGCCGTGGTGTAAGCCGGTGACGCTTCGTCGGTGATGGTGTTGCCGTATTCCTTGCCGTAGTAATTGGTCGCCGCCCACAGTTGGGTGCGGTCGTTCAATTGCCATTCGGCACGCAGGTTGGCTTTGCGCTCCGGCGTCAGGGCCAGTGGCGCACCGGCGTTGGCGCCGCTCTTCTGCTCGGAGTCGGTATAGGTGAAGTTACCCTTGATCGCGACGGCCGATGTCACATCCCAGCGACCATTCAGCTCGACGCCCTGGATGACCGCTTTATCGACGTTGACCCGGTCCATTACGGTGAAACCGTTCCAGACCTCTGTGGTGGTCACAGTCGACAGTTTGTCCTGGAAGTCGTTGTAGAAAACGGTCGCACCAGCCGACAGGTTATTGCGGTTGGACCACAGCGCCGACAGTTCGTAGTTGGTGCTGGTTTCCGGCTTGAGGTCCGGGTTGCCGAACATCACGAAACGGTTGCGTCGCAGGTAGGAGTATCCCGGAACCACGGCACGCACTTCAGGTGCCTTGAAGCCACGGGCGACACCGCCCTTGAATGTCCAGTCATCCGTCGCACGCCACACACCATAGACCCGCGGGCTGAAATGCACGCCGTACTGTTCGTGGTCGTCCATGCGCAGGCCGGTGGTCAAAGAGAACGTATCGGTCATCGACCATTCGTTTTCGGCGAACAGCGCCCTCTGCACAACGGAGAACTCGTAGTTCCTGCGATCACCCAGCCCCTGGTTCCAGTCGGTGACCGTGGTGTCGTTCCACTGCATGCCAACCGTGGTGATGTTGTGCTCGGTCGGCATCACCAGCTTGGCGTCGAATACGGTGTTCTCGACCTCAGGCTTGCGGCCCAGCACATCGGTCTGGGTCGAGTCGGCCAGACCTTCACGGCTGGATTTCTCGTAGGCCAGCGACACATCGGAAGTCGCCCAGCCCCAGCGGCCCTGGTGGGAAATAGACCAGTGATCGCGGTTGTTTTCCTGCTCGCGGGTCGCCCAGTTCGCACTCAGGCCATCGCCGTTTTTCAGGCGGGTCGCACCGGCTTCCAGCAGGATCTCGTGGTCGGCGTTCGGGGTAATCGCCAGGCGCGCCGTGAGGTCACGGTGGTCTGCCTTGCTGAAGCCGTTGGTTTGTTCGATATCGTCGTCAGCCTGACGATCCAGATAACGTCCCCAGACCTGCAAGCCCAGCAGGTCTTCCTTGATCGGGCCGCTGAGGTAGAACTGGGTCTGGCGAGCATTGCCCTGATCGCTGTGCTGACGAGCCGAGTAATCGTAGGTGATCGAACCGCCCCACTCCGGCGTCACCTTGCGGGTGATGATATTGATGACGCCACCGATGGCATCGGAGCCGTACAGCGAAGACATCGGGCCGCGTACCACTTCGATTCGCTCGATGGCTTCGGCAGGCGGAATGAAACTCTGTTCGTAGCCGCTGTTGCCGTTGACCCGGGATTCGCGAGCGCTCTGGCGCTTGCCGTCCACCAGGATCAGCGTGTAATCGGCAGGCATGCCACGAATGGAAATATCCGTCTCGTTGGCCCCACCGTTGACCGTGACACCTTCGACATCACGCACCGCATCGGTCAGATCACGAAAGGATTTCTTGCGCAGATCGTCACCGGAAATGACGGTCATCGAGGCGGGTGCATCCTCCAGGTTCTGCTCATAACCGGCAGCCGTTACCACCACGTCTGCAATCGACAGCACATTGGCCGACTCTTCGGTTGTGGCCTGCTCTTGTGCATGCACCTGACCCGAAGCCAGACACGCCAGCGCAAGTTTGATCATTACAGCTGAAGGCCGTAGACGGAGAGGAGAATGCATGGAACGTCCTTACGATTCAAAGAAGTAAAAGAGAATCGTATGCATCTACATTCACAAAGGTTGGACAAGATGTGACAAATGAGGAGAACCACTCTCTGCTTGCCAGAGATTCCCTGTCTCGCTGGCGGGATGGCTCTTCCTCTGCTGAGTGAAGTTTCCGAGAAGGTCACGCCCTATTGCGCCCCGGAATCGGCCTCTCTAGGCTCTTGCGACCTGCTTCATTCACCTTCGAGTTGCCCATGCCCGACATAAAACCGTTCATCGTCAACGAAGCCCTCAGCCAGCAGGATGTACTCAACCTCGCTTCCGATCTGCTGCGTTGCATCATTGCCACCGCCAATGAAGCCAGTGAAAGTCATAACCATGACCTGACAATCTCGATCCTGCATCTGGCGCAAATGGCCAAGGCCATGGTCGACCGCTCACTGGACTCGATGGTGGCTTGAGCCCTGCGGGCTGCGCTTTACTCCTTCCTCAGATACCCCTCGACTATCGCTGAAAAATCCTTGTTGCCATCACCCCGCAGACTCATCGCCTGATAAAGCTGCTGGGCAAGGGCACCAAGGATCACCGGCTGATGCGCTGCCTTGGCGGCTTCGGTTGCCAGGCCCAGGTCCTTGAGCATCAGCTCTGCGCCAAAACCGCCGGTGTACCCTCGCGAAGCCGGTGCGGTTTCCACGATCCCGGGCCAGGGGTTATAGAACTCCGAACTCCAGCAACGCCCGGTCGAACTGTTGATGATCCCGGCAAGCACCTGAGTATCGATCCCCAGCGAATTGCCCAGTGCCATGGCTTCGGAAATGCCGATCATGGAAATGGCCAACAGCATGTTGTTGCAGATCTTGGCGATCTGTCCGGTACCGACATCCCCGCAATGCACGATGTTGCGGCCCATCTGTGACAGCACCGGCTTGAGCACGGCAAAGTGTGCGGCAGTCCCGCCGACCATGAACGTCAGCGTCCCGGCCTGAGCGCCAGCGGTTCCACCGGAAACCGGCGCATCGCCCACCACCACGCCTTGCTTGCCTGCAATGCTGGAGATTTCACGTATGGTCTGTGGATCGATGGTGCTGCAATCAACGGCCGGCACACCGGCAGCAATACCCGCCAGCACGCCATCTTCCCCCAGATAAACGCTGCGCACGTGGACTGCGGCGGGCAGCATGGTGATGACCAGCTCGCTGCCCTGAGCGGCATGTTTCGGGGTTTCACGAATACTTGCGCCCAGGGCGGCAAGCTCGGCCAGTACGGTCTTGTTCAGGTCACACACATGCAACTGATGACCGGCCTGAATCAGGTTGCGCGCCATGGGTGCTCCCATGTTGCCCAGGCCGATAAATGCGATTTTCATTGTTGTTCTCCTTGGCAGGTCGTCAGCTCGAAATACATCGAGTATAGAAGAGGCCTGCCAGGGGATTAACGCGCTCACATTGCAGACGGTTTCGATCCGTTACTGGCGCAACAAATCCGGGTTTTCGCCAAGGTCCCAGAACAATCCGGCAGCAGCCTTGAGGCCTTGTTCGACGATGCTTTCGAGCAAGTGCTCATCGGGCGCGTGCTGTTTGCAGGAAGGATAGGAATGCGGCAGCCAGACCGTCGGCAGCCCCAATACATCGGCAAAGCAATGGTTGGGAATGGTCCCCCCGAGGTTCGGCAAAATGCTCACCGGTTCACCCAGGCTCTTGCTGACCGATTGCTGCACAAAGCCCACCCACGGGTGACGCGGGTCCAGGCGGGTCGCGGCATAGCCGCCGTCGATCTGCACCTGAACATCCTGAAAGCCAAGGCTATCCAGATGCTGACGCAGGTTGCCCGCCAGCGATTGCCAGTCGGTCCCTTCGACAAAACGTAATTGGCAGACCGCTTCAGCCCGCCCCGGAATCGCGCCGATCACCTTGACCGTGTTGCCCGATGACAGACCGACCACTTCCAGCGCATTGCAGCCGAACAGTTTCTCGCCGGTTGTCAGGCCCGGTTCGCCCCACTCAGGGTTAAGCGTCGGGTCGAAACTTTCCCCGCCCACCGGCAAGTCGCGAATCAACGCAGAGACATGCTCGGGCATCGGCGCAGGTCGCAGAAAGTCGACCTGCAACTGCCCTTTGGCGGACACCAGACTGGCCAGCGCATGCCCCAGCACAATCGCCGGGTTGGTGATGATGCCACCCCAATTGCCAGAGTGTCGGCTGCCATTGCCGGTGTCCAGGCTCAGCCGGAACTGGCAGACACCCCGAGAGCCGAGAAACAGTGTCGGCAGGTCATGGCGTACCCGCGGCCCATCGGAAGCCAGAAACAGGTCGGCGCTCAATTCTTCGGCGTTTTCGCGGCAAGCCTGTTCAAGACCGGGAGAGCCCACCTCTTCGCTCATCTCGAAAATGATTTTCAGGTTGAAACCCAAGCGTCCATTGCGCGCTTTCAGGACCGCTTCCAGCGCCGCCAGGTTGATGCTGTGCTGACCTTTGTTATCGGCAGTGCCACGGCCATAGATGCGCCCGTCCTTGACGCTGATTTGCCAGGGCGCGGTGCCTTCCTGCCAAAGTTCGTCCTGGCCGCTGGTGACGTCGCCATGCCCGTAGGTCAGCAGCGTGAGCAAGGCCGGGTCTTCGATACGTCGGGCGAACAGCAGCGGCGGCTTGCCGGGTTGAGGATTCTCGACAAGACGGCAGGCGAACCCCAGTTCGGTCAGCAGCGGTTGCACCTCGCCAAGCAGGTAATCGCGCAATTGCGCAGCACATTCAGGGTTCTGGCTTTCGGTGCGCCGGGCGACCCGGCGGTTCAGATCTTCAAGAAAGACACCGCTGCTCAGGTTCTGGGCGGCAAGGGCGATGGCGTGTGCTCGGGTATTCAAATCGGGGCTAGGCATTGAGGTTCCTTTGACCAGGCATTCGGCGTCGGGAGTCGAAAAAGGGCGCTCGACCGACGATGAAATGCAGGGTAACGTTGCCACCTGACTTGCAACAATTATCAAGTTCTCAAAGCATCATTGCTTTCAGGACAAACCAGACCTGCACATTACTGAGGCAGAAACGGAGCCCCGCATGCACGATCTGCCCTTGCGCTACTTCCATAGCGTGGCCAAGACCGGTTCGCTTTCCGCAGCCGCTGAAGAGCTGCATGTTGCGGTCTCGGCGGTCAGTCGGCAGATCAGCAATCTGGAAGACACGCTGGGGCTGCAACTGTTCGAGCGTAAACCCAGGGGCATGCAGTTGACGGAGCCCGGCGAACTGCTGCTCGCTTATGCCACCCGCAATGTGCTGGAAGTCAAGAACGTGATCGCTGAAATGCGCGGCGTGAACACCTTGCAGCAACACAAGATCGCGCTGGCATGTCCGGAAGGTATGGCGTGGGAGTTTCTGCCCAGAGTGACGGCGGAGTTTCGCAACTTTCATCCGGGTGCAAGCTTTGACATGCAGGTCGTGGACTCGGCGCGTGCCTCGCAACTGGTCAAGGACGGCGCAGTGGATATCGCCCTGACCTTCAGCCTGACCCCCACCATGGGCGTCGAAATCGCCCTGAGCTGTGAATCGCCGATCAGCGCCCTGATGCCCGCCAGCCATCCACTGGCCACGCGCGAATCATTGACCGTGCAGGACCTGCGCGAGTATCCGCTGGCCCTGTCCCAGCCCGGTTCGACCATTCGCTATCTGTTCGACATCGCCTGCAATCTACATGGGATCAATGTGGTTCCGACTTATACCAGCCAGTCGCTGGGGGCGATCTATACGATTGTCCGTTACTCGCGGGATGTCATTGCGTTGTGCGGCACGGCAACGGTCAGCGGCGCGACAGGCCGTGACAATCTGGTACTGATCCCCATGAGCGACCCACAGTTGCGTCAGCGCAGCCTGCAGGTCCAGATCATGGCCGGCCGCAAGCTGCCGGTGCTGCAGCGCTACTTCCTCAGCTTTCTGGAAGAGCAGTTGCTGACTGTGAGCAAGCCAGCAACTACCAGAGGCTGACGGTGTACGTCAGGATCAAACGGTTCTCTTCGTATTGTGAGGTGTCACGCACGTTCACGCCGATGTTCATCCAGGTAGCGCCGAACCCTTTGAGCGGACCGTCCTGCTGCACGTAGCTGAGGATGGAAGTTCGCTCTGTTTCATGGCTCTGCTGACCGAGGTTGATGTCATTGCCCTCCATCCAGCGGGCCATCCATTTCAAGCCTGGAACACCCACTCCCGCAAAGTCATAGTCGTAGCGCACTTGCCAGGAACGCTCGCCCGGTTTGACGAAACCCAGCGCCGACCAGTTGATCAGGTAAGGTGCGGGCGCATAGCTGTTGAAGGTCGGGAACGTGTCCTGTCCGAGCATGCGTTGATAACCTGCACCGAATGTGTGATTGCCCTTGAGCAGGCTGAACATCAGGCCATAGGTCCGGTTATCGACTCTCCCGGAAAGCGCCTGGCCTTCTTCTTCGGTGTTGTAATAACGGACATCGGTCTTCAACGCGAAGCCCGCGCCCAAAGGCATCTTGTGCGCGACACCGAGGTAGTGCTGACGATAGATGTCTTCGAGCAGGGCGTAGAAATAGGTACCCGACAGGCTCGGCGTAAAGGCATAACTCACACCCGCGAAGTTCAGCCCGTCGCTGGACTGGGTCGGCGAATCCCCCCATAGATAAAGGTCTTCGCGGTTCGAGGACTCACGACCGGTGATGCTCCAGAAGCGTCCGGCTGTGAGTGTCAGGTCCTTGACCTCACGGGACTCCAGTATCGCGCCTTCGTAGCTGGTCACCAACTGGCGTGTCGGATCATAAGAAGCAATCGGCAGGTTCGGGCGCTGATTGCCGATGCGCAATTCGGTTTTCGAGTAACGAACCCTGGCGGTTGCGTTGGCTCGACTGTAGTCATGCACCGGGCTGCCATCGGTTTGCACAGGCAACGCACCATCGGGCGCCCGCGCCCTCTCACCGTCAAGGCGATAGGCAAAGTCGCTGCCCAGGTCCAGACCGAATTGCAGCGGCCCCTCGGTGTAGCCGGATTTGAATTGCAGATCGAAACCCTGCGACCAACTGCCGGTGCGGGACTTGGGAGCATTCTCCTGCTTGAAATCACGATCCACATAAAAGTTGCGCAAGCCCAGTGTCAGGTGGCTGTCGTCGAAGAAATCAGCCTGGGCCGTGCCTGTTGCGCACACACCTACGGTTGCCGCCACTGCGCACTTGAATCGCAAATCGAACATAACCCACTCCAGAAACGTCTTGGTTGGCGGTCGTCAGGACCTGTCTGGGCAGTCAAGGGATCTGGCAGCGTCAAGCACCAGATCGTCGGAGCAAGTGCGCCGAACGAACATGTCGAGCATGTTTCTAGGAAGAGGAAATAAAGAGGCGGTCGAGCCTTGAAGCATCGACCGCTCGCCCGGTCAGGGCTTTTTCATCTGTCGACGGATAGCCAACAGGGTCACGAGGCTGAGCATGCCTGTCATCAGCAAGTAGAAGCTCGGTGCAAGCTTGTTGCCACTGGCGCCAATCAGCCAGGCCACGATGAATGGCGTGAAGCTGCCGAAAATCGTTGTACCGATGTTGTAACTCAAGGCCATGCCGGTGGCGCGAACCTGGGTCGGGAACAACTCAGCCATGAGTGCAGGCAGGCCACCGAAGTAGATCGCCTTGAGCACACTCATCCAGAACAGCACCGCCAGCAGAGCCATCAGGGTCGGCTGAGCCGCCAGCCAGGAAAACGCCGGGTAGATGCTGAGAATGAAGATGACCGAGGCACCCAGCATGATCCGGGTACGCCCGAAAATGTCTGACAGATGACCGATGAAAGGCGTGAGCAACGTCAGCACCACACCACTGAGCAAGGTCCCGGCGAAACCGATGGAAGCAGTCAGGCCCAGCTGTTTCACTGCGTAGGTCGGCATGTAGATGATGACGTAGCTGACCGAGGTAGACAGCACCAGCGCACCCACTGCCAGCAGCATGCGGTACTTGTGAGCCTTGAACAGTTCGCCGACAGGCGCATGGCTGCGCTCGCTTTCCTTGAACTCGCCCGCCTCGTCGATATGACGACGGATGTACAAGCCGATAGGACCGATCAACAGACCGAACAGGAACGGAATCCGCCAGCCCCACGACTCCAGTTGCTCGATCGTCAGCGTCGAGGTCAGCAGCAGGCCAAACCCCGAAGCCAGCAATGCGCTAAGCCCCTGGCTGGCAAACATGAAACTGGACATCAGGCCTTTGCGCTTGGGGGCATGCTCCACAAGCAGGGCCGTGGCGCTACCGAACTCGCCACCCGCAGAGAAACCCTGAATCAGCCGGGCCAGGAAAATACCGATGGGTGCCCAGATACCGATGCTTGCGTAGGTCGGCATGATGGCGATCAGCAAGGTGCCAAGCATCATCAGCCAGATCGAAGCCAGCATTGCAGACTTGCGCCCCACACGGTCTGCATAAGAGCCCAACACCGCCGCACCGAGAGGGCGAATCAGATAGGACACCGCAAAAGTCCCCAGCGCCATCAGCAAGGAAACGGTTTCATCGGCACTGGGGAAAAACAGTTTGGAAATGGTCATGGCAAAGAAGCCGTAGACGATCAGGTCGAACCATTCCAGAGCGTTACCAATGGAGGACGCAATGACCAGCTTGTATAACTTGCCTTTGGACATCGACCGGACCGGGGCGGACTCCGAAGTCATATGCGCTGTTGTCATTCAAGGATCTCCGACAGATAAAAGGATGGGTCTACTGCCCGGCCTTGAATGGCGGTGTGTCGACCTTGAAGTGATGGTATGAGCGCCCGACCTTTCCCACAATTATGCATTTCAGAACATTTCCTTGCTCTGAAGAGAAAGCAGCGCTGCAACATTTTGTGCCTTTTGGGCATTAATGGTGCTGATGCATATGACGGCCTGCCCGCTGGCCAGTAGCGGGAAATCCCGCTACACAAACCGCTAAAGCCCCAGCATCAACCCGCTCAAGCGCTTGACCTTGCGACGCAGCGCCTCTTCAAACACGCCCTGGCGCGGTTCGATCAGGCTGAACCAGTGTTTGGCGCGGGTGATGCCGGTGTAGATGAGTTCTTTGGTCAGCACCGGATTCAAGGCTTCGGGCAGGATCAAGGCGGTGTGTGCGAACTCCGAGCCCTGGGATTTGTGGACGGTCATGGCATAGACGGTTTCCACATCATTGAGCCGGCTGGGCAGCACGAAACGCACACCATCGCTGCCGTCGTTGCGCGGGAAGGCGACGCGCAAGACTTTCTTCCCTAAGCCGTCGCGTTCAGGCAGGTACAAGGTAATGCCAATGTCGCCGTTCATGAGGCCCAGACCATAGTCGTTGTGGGTCATCAGAACCGGGCGGCCTTCGTACCATTGCTGGTCCTTTTCGATCAGGTCCGCACTGGACAGGGCTTGGGTGATGCGCTGGTTCAAACCCTCGACACCCCAAGGCCCCTTGCGTACGGCACACAGCAACTGGAACGCATCGAAGGCCTGCAAGACCGCACGCGCCCAGCGCGTCCAGCATTCGTCCTCCAGCGCCGAGCCATCGGCAGGACGTTGCTCGGCCAGCACGCCCAGATAATGGCGATACCCCTGCGGCCCGTCACCATGGCCATCGAGCAGCAGGCGCTCAAGCCGCTGATCCTGCTCGCCCTTGAGGGCCAGGCTGAACAAATCCTTGTGACTGCGAGCAGCCAGCAGCGCACGGGCTTCGTGGTCCTGTTGCTGGTTGACCAGTCGCGATAACTGGCCAATACCGCTGCCCTGTCCGAAGCGCCGCGAGTGACGCAACATCACCACTTGCTGCGCGAGAGGATGCTGCCGGGCGTCGCCTTGTTTCAACGCACTCTTGCTCAAGTCTTCGCCGCTGATCGCCTCCAGCCAGGCTTGGGTCTGCGGGCTGTAGAAACCGTTTTCAGCGTCACGACACAGATCCCCAAGCACCGCGCCCGCCTCGACAGACGCCAATTGATCCTTGTCGCCCAGCAGCACCATGCGCGCATCGGGTGGCAGTGCGTCCAGGAGGTTGGCCATCATTTCCAGGTCGATCATCGAAGCTTCATCGACCACCAGAACATCCAGCGGCAGTGGATTACCTGCGTGATGCCGGAAGTGCCGCGTCCCCGGACGACTGCCCAGCAGACGATGCACCGTGGTGACTTCGCTGGGGATCTTTTGCCGCACGTCAGCGCTGACGTCCAGGCTTTGCACCTGCTGGCTGATGGACTCGGTCAAACGGGCCGCCGCCTTGCCGGTGGGCGCAGCCAGACGAATACGCAGTGGCTGACCGCTTTGCACAGCAGGCGCTTGCAGCAAAGCCAATAACCGCACGACGGTCGTGGTCTTGCCGGTGCCCGGCCCGCCGGTGATGATGCTGAAACCACGACGAGTGGCCAGAGCGCAGGCCAGTTTCTGCCAGTCGATCACCGCGTCCGGTGCAGTGCTGGCCGGGCCGAACAGAACGTCCAGACGCTGGGCCAGATCCTGTGGCGCACTTTCCGGTTCGGCCAGTCGTTGACGCAATGCCGCTGCGATGCGGCGCTCATAGGTCCAGTAACGACGCAGATACAGACGTCGATCAGACAACACCAGCGGTTTTTGCCGAGCCTCCGGGCTCGCGTCTTCGGCCAATGCGACCAAGGGACTGTCGGCCAGCGCTCGACACCATGTCGCGCCATCCAGACCGACCAACAGTTGCGACGGCAACAGCACGGGCACGCTTTGGATATCGCCTTCCGGTGGCAGCGACAGGGCGAAGTCAGGTTCCTTGAGGGTTTCATACAGATCCAGGCACACATGCCCGTGACCCAGTTGATGACTGCTCAAGGCCGCCGCCAGCAACACCCGTGAATCGGCTTGCGGATCAAGCTCACCGAGAAAGGCCACAAAGGCTCGGTCCAGAGCACGCAACCAGCCTCGCTCCACCCAGCGTTCAAGCAATAGCAGCAGATCGTCGACACGGGTCAACGGGCTCAGGCTATTTTCATCCAGTGGCGTAGGTAACAGTTCGACAAACGAACGGCTCATGCGAACGCTCCTGGCTGTGCGGTTGGGAGGAGTTTGCCCTGGAACAGCAGGTCCAGGCTCTCGATCAGT
Organism: Pseudomonas sp. FG43; assembly: GCF_057809175.1. Lineage (NCBI taxonomy): Bacteria > Pseudomonadati > Pseudomonadota > Gammaproteobacteria > Pseudomonadales > Pseudomonadaceae > Pseudomonas > Pseudomonas sp. FG43. The sequence goes on along the minus strand of NZ_JBMDJL010000013.1, from coordinate 7,276 downwards.
TCACGCGGCGGTCGGGTGAAGTACACGCCCTGGGTGGATGAGCGGCTGCCACGCAGGAACAGGTACACCGCGCCGCCCATGTGCAGGTCGTAATCGTAGTCAGCCAGCCGCGCCTTGAGTTGGCGATGCAAGGCCAGCAGGTAGAGAACGTATTGCAGGTCGTAGCGGTTTTCGAGAATGGCCGCTTCCATCGACTGCTCGGTGTAGAACGTCTCGTCACCCCCCAGCCAGTTGGATTTGTAATCGGCCACGTAATAGCGCCCTTCATGCTCGAACGTCAGGTCGATAAAGCCTTTGAACATGCCATTGAGCGAGGTGGTCTGAGCGACCAGGCGCGGCGCATTACCATGGGTGTAACGGCGCACGAGGTCATCCATCTGCGCCACATTGACCTGACTGCTGGCGAACCAGAACTCCATTTCAACCCGGTACTGGTTGGGTTGGTCCAATTCCCCCAGAGCGACCGGCGTCACGTCACTGCCCAGAGGCAAAGGCATGTTGAGCAGGTGTGTCAGCCATCCCGTCAGGGTGTTGATCCATCCTTCCCAGCCACGTCGATTGCAGCGACGGGCAATCGCATCGCTCAACAGCTCTGAATCATGGGCCGCCGCAGCAAAACCTTCGTTACCCGCCCACTCCAGCAGACCATGCAGAAAGGTGCCGGGGTTGGGGCCACGAGGGAAACGGTGGATATCGTCGCCAGCGGCCAGTACCTCACGAGGAGCCTGTGGGTCGAGGCGTTCGTCGTCGAACAGCTTCTGCGCCTGCGGGCTGTCAGGCGACGCATCGCCGCTCGTGGTCATGGTGTCACCAATGCGCAGCGCACTGTATGACGCAATCCACCAGTTCTCGGTTGCACGGCGTTTGGGCACCAGTGCCTTGACGAGGCTGGCTTCGTTGCGTGGCGGGCTGAAGATATCGGCGTCGGGTTCGGGAACAGGTTGCAAGGCGATGCTTTCACAGCCTTTGCTCAGGTCCCGCAACCACAGTTGCAGGTCAGCCGACTCGCCCAACGCCACACCGCCGCCCAGCAAGTAACCCAGAGCCGAGCGATGCAGCATGGAGCTGTTGAGATTGCCGCGCTTGAGGTCTGCGACACCCAGCCAGCAAGCGTGTTCGGAACGGGTCAGGGCGACATATAGCAAGCGCAGGTCTTCGGCCAGACGCTCGTTGTCGGCCAGTTCGATCAGTTCTTCCGTGGGTTGCAGGCTGATCTGTGCATTGCCCTCGGCATCGTGAAACTGCAAGGGCAAGCGGCTGCCATCCACCGGTTTGGTTGAGCAAATGAACGGCAGAAACACCAGCGGATACTGCAAGCCCTTGGACTTGTGGATCGTCACGACCTTGACCAGTTGCTCATCGCTTTCCAGGCGCAGAATCTGCTCTTCGGCAGCCTGACCGGACAGCGCCAGTTGCTCGCTCAGATGCCGGATCAGGGCTTGCTCGCCATCCAGCTCGGCGGCGGCCTGTTGCAGCAGCTCGGACAGGTGCAGCAGGTTGGTCAGTACCCGCTCGCCATCGTTGCGGGCGATCAGTGTCTGGGGCAAGGCAAAGTCGTGCAGCAGACGACGCAGCATCGGCAGCACGCCCTGATGACGCCACAGGTTGCGATAGCCGCGGAACTGCATGACGCGCTGTTCCCATGCCAGTTCGTCCTGGTTCAAGCGTTCCAGTTCAGCCAGCGGCAGGTTGAGCGTGATGCAGGCCAGAGCGGCACGCAGGATGCGTTCGGCGTCGGGTTCGGCACAGGCCTTGAGCCAGGCCAACAAATCATGGGCTTCCTGTGCGGCGAACACCGAATCCTTATCGGAAAGGTAGACGCTACGCACGCCTCGGGCAGACAGCTCATTGCGCACGGACTGAGCTTCCTTGCCATCACGCACCAGAATTGCGATGTCGGCGGGCAGCAACCCGCGCAGTTCCTTGTCGGGAGCTGCAAAACCGGTATGGCCTTGTTGCCCGCCCTTGAGCAGACGCACGATTTCACTGGCGCAACTGGCAGCCAGTTGCTGACGATAAACAGTGCCAGACACCGGCTGATCGCTTTGCAGATGCCAGACCGTCAATGCCGCAAGCGGCGCGCCATCGACGTGCAATGTTTCCTTGCGGCCCTGGGCAAGCGCCTTGGTAAACGGGACCGGGTTATTGTCGCCATCGCGAAACAGAAACGCACCCCACCCTTCGGCACGCTGCTCGGCCTGGTCGAATATGTGGTTGGCAGATTCGACCATCGCATGACTGGAGCGGTAGTTGGTGTCCAGTGTGTGCCAGCGCCCCGCCGTAGCAGTACGGGCGCGCAGGTAGGTGTAGATATCCGCGCCACGGAAGGCGTAGATCGCCTGTTTGGGGTCACCGATCAGGAACAGGCCGGTTTGTTCATCGTTATCTTCAAGGCGATAAATGCTCTCGAAGATCCGGTACTGCACCGGGTCGGTGTCCTGGAACTCATCGATGAGCGCGACGGGGAACTGTTCACTAATCAGGCTCGCCAGACGCTCACCCCCTGCACCTTGCAGGGCAGCATCGAGCCTGAGCAGCATGTCATCGAAACCCATTTCGGCGCGACGACGCTTCTCTTCTTCAAAGCGGGCACTGACCCATTGCGCGGCATGTTGCAGCACCATGGCATCGGGTGTGGGAAGAGCATCGAGGGCCGCTTTCAGTCCGGGCATGGCCTCCAGGGCCGGGTGCGACGGCGGGTCGCCCTTCCAGGCTTCGGCCATGCCATCCGGGGTCAGTCGGGTGAAGCCGGTGCCCAGCTCCAGCGTTTCCTGGGTTTCGTCTGCGGCCCATGCCTTGAGCTTTTCAAACCAGGGCGCAAAGTAGCGCTCCTGCATTTTGCGGCCATCGACGACTTTGCGTTTGACGCCGTCCTGACAAATCGCATGCAGCTCGTTGGCCCAATCGATCCAGGGCGCTTTCAATGCTTGCAGTGCTTCCCCGCGCTGTTGCAGGGAAGCCTGGATCAGCTCGGCAGGCTCTTGGGTCACCTGGCTGCGTTCACGACCGAACAAACCCCGGATGCGCGGCAGCAAGGCAGCCGGGCCACCCCATTTATCCCGCACCCAGTCCAGAGCATCGCCAGTCATGGGGTAACAGAAGCGTCGCCAGTAATCACGCAGCACTTCACCCAGCAGATCGCTGTGATCGGTTTCCAGGCTCTGAGTGAACAGGCTGCCACTGTCGAAAGCGTGCTCGCGCAACATGCGCTGACACCAGCTGTGGATGGTCGACACCGCCGCCTCGTCCATCCACTGCGCCGCGATATCAAGACGGTTGGCGCAGCCTGGCCATTGTTCTGTACTGAACTGGGCACGCAAGTCGGCGATCAGGTCGTCGGGCGCGGCGATTTCGTCACGAAAGAAACGGGCCGCTTCGGCCAGACGGGTACGAATCCGGTCGCGCAGTTCCTTGGTCGCGGCATCGGTAAAGGTCACTACCAGAATCTGCGGTGGCAATAGCTCGCGGCCAAAACCTGAGGTTTCATCTCCGTGGCCAAGCACAAGACGCAGGTACAGCGCCGAGATGGTGAAAGTCTTGCCGGTACCGGCACTGGCTTCGATCAACTGGCTGCCGCGCAGTGGAAAACGCAGGGCCAGGGGAACAGCGTGTTCTTGCAAGGTACTCATGCGCTGGCCTCCCCGCCGGACAGAGACTGCCAGGGTGCTTCGTAAATGGGTTTATAGAGCGCTTCGCACCAGCCGACAAACTCCTCGCTTTCCATCAACGCATTGAAGTCCGGGAACTGCCGGGCCAGCGCGGTGCTTTCGCCGAGTTCGCCGTTACTCGTCACCCCATCGCCTTCATAGGCCTTGCGTGCAGCGGCTTCGGCCTTGTCCAGAGGCTGCCCCAGCCAGGCGAAAGCGGTCTTGACCGCGACCGGCAGAGGTTGCTGCATGCCGCAGACCCAGGCTGTCAGCAGATCGTTCAGCGTTGCACTGGCTGCGTCCTTTTCCAGCGGGGCCAGCAGCAGTGTTTCATCGGTGGCCACCAACGCTGTATTGAGCGGCAAGCCGCATGCGCTGGCGACCAGATGCGTGACCCAGGGACGAATCAGCCGGTGCCATTTACGGGTTCTTTTCGAGCCAATGCTGTTGGGAATGACTGTTACGCTCAGCAACTGGTCTTGCGCATTGCCATGCAGAGCACCGAGCCAGCTTTCGATACTCACGCCGTTATGGGTGAAACTCACCGGCAATGCGCTGCTCAGCGCCTCAGGCCACAGGGTCAACAATGCCTGATAGCGCTCGAGCACATCCGGCAATGGTTCTATCAGTTCAGCCTGAAGGCGAGTGCCGAACCCGGCCATGGGCAGCAGGCCGCTACTTTGCAGTTTGATTGCCTGAGCCTGCAAGGCCGAGTCGATATCGTCCAGGTTAGCCATGGCGGCGGCCAGCAGGCTTTCACTCAGGCTATAACGCTCAAGGGCGTTGAGCACAAAAGGTTCTTCGTCGGGCACCGGCGCTTCGGCAGTCTCGAAGTAGATCTTCAGACGCTGACTGAAGAAGTGCTTTACCGGGTTTCTCAGGAAGTCCTGCAATTGCGCGATCGTCAGAGGTTCATCCTGCTCGTGAGGCGGCAACGCAGCAGCGCTGATCGGTGCCGGTTTGTCTTCATGCAACAGCCGCCATTCCTGAGCAAAACTGAAATAGCCGGTGCCTGCATGGAAATAGCTGGCACTGAAAGGCTGTAGCGGGTGATGCAGGGTCAAGGCATCGAGCAGGCGTTCGCCCGGGTCTTGCTTGCTGTCAGGCTCCTCGGCGGTGGCGAGTTTCCAGCCGCTGGCCAGATGATCACGCAACTGACCGATCAACACCGAAGCCGGGCGGTCGCTGTTGTCGCGAATACTGTGGCCGACCCAACTGATATAGAGCTGATCGCGGGCCGAGAGCACGGCTTCAAGCAGCAGGTAGCGATCATCTTCACGCCGGGAACGGTCGCCGGGGCGGTAATCGCTGCCCATCAGATCGAAATCCAGTGGCGGCTGAGCGCGGGGGTAATCGCCATCGTTCATGCCCAACAGACAGACAATCTTGAAAGGAATCGCCCGCATGGGCATCAGGGTGCAGAAGTTGACCGAGCCTGCCAGAAAGCGTTGGGACAGGCGGCCTTGGTCCAGACCGGCCAACCAGGCTTCGCGCACGACGGTCAGCGGCAGCTCATCGAGCAAATCGACCGTCTCACAGGTTTTCAGCCAGGTTTCGCGCAGAGTCTCAAGCTGGCCCAGCAAGTAATCGTCATGCTCACTATCGGCCTGGAAGAACACCTGCAAGAGCGTCTGCAAACGTGCTCCCCACTCCAGGGGTGTCGCAGGCAGGGACAATTCGGCATGGGTAACCTGCAATGCATCGATCAAGGCGACCAGAGGGCCGATCAGTGCCGCATCCAGGCCACCAATCTCGTCATAAGGTTCGATGCCTTCATAAGCTTCACCTGCCCCGACGGCATAGCCCAACAGCATTCGACGCAGCCCGAAGTACCAACTGTTCTGTTCAAGCTCGTCGGGCAAACCCAACCCGGCACGCTGGCGTGCATTCAAGCCCCAGCGCACTCCTGCACCTTCGATCCAGCGATGCAGAGTCGGCAAGTCGTGCTCCTGAATCTTGAAGCGTGCCCGCAAGGCCGGAACGTCGAGCAGATCGAGGATTTCACTGACCGGGAAGCGGCTGTCGGGGAGCTTCAACAGATGCTCGACCGCAATCAGCAAGGGCTCGCGACCACGTTGCCCCTGATCGGCCAGGGTGAAAGGGATGAAGCGCTGGTCATGGGAGTCTATCTGCCCGAATACCGCCCGGATATGCGGGGCATAGCTGTCGATGTCCGGAACCATGACGATCACATCCCGCGGCCGCAAGGCCGGGTCCCGGCTGAAACGCGCCAGTAGCTGATCGTGCAGCACTTCCACTTCCCGCTGAGCGCTATGCGCGACATGGAAGCGAATGGAGCGATCCTTCAAGGCGTCGATTGCCGGCCAGTGTTCGCGAGTCTCATCGAGAGGGCGCAGTTCGAGGATGTCATCCTGCAATTGATTGAGGATGGTTGTTGGCTCGCTCTCACTGAACAGATCGATACGCTCATCCTTGAAAGAAGAGCGGTAGCTATTGGGTTCGTCATGGGTGTCGAGCAGATTGATGTAGTCACGCCCTTGCTTGCCCCAGGCGGCGAGCAAAGGATGGGCATGCTGGTGCAGGGTCTGCGGATCAAGAGCCACGGGCATGCCGCTCTTGCGCGCCTGACGTTTGTATTGATGGCGGAGCAGGTCCTTGTCGGCGACGATATCGGCCCAGTGATGGCGGCAAGGGTTATGCACACAGAGCAGCACCTGGCTGAATTTCGATAACCCGGCCAAGGCTTCCAACGCCTGTGCGGGCAGGGACGAGATTCCGAAAACGATAACCCGTGCAGGCAGGCCTTGCGGTGATTCATCGAGGTTGCCGATGCGTTCCAGAAAACGCTGGTGAACACCTGCCCGGCTCTGCGCCATGCCTTCGGCCCCGACATCCTCAAGCAAGGCACGCCATAACTCGGCCTGCCAGCAGTTGGCGGCACTCAGCGGCTTGGCTCCCCCTCGGACATTGCGCAACTGATGACGACCTGCTGCCCAGTCTTCCAGCCAGTCAGCCCGATACACCTGATATTGGTCGAACAGGTCAGCCAGCCGTTCAGATAGTTGATAGCGCTTGCGCAGATCAGTATCGGCGGTAAGGAAACGCTGCAACGGCTCGAAATGGGGCTGGTTGATCAACTGTGGCAGGAGGCGCATCAGACGCCATGTCAGCGGTGCCTTATCGAGCAGCGAGATTTCCGGAATTTCGTTGCGGCCCAATACAGAGCGATACAACTGCCACATGAAACTGCCGGGGAGTTGAACATCTATAGCGGCCGCGATACCGCAGCCACCTTGATCTTCATCCTGGGCGTCTTCGGCCAGGGCCAGCTTGAGCCACTGGGCGATGCCGTTGCTTTGCACCAGGGCAATCTCGTTCTCCAGAGGTGCCAGGGGATAGCGTCGCATCCAAGAGACAACCAGACTGCGCAGTTCATCCGGGCGGTTGCCATGAACCACCATGAAGCCGGCGCTCAGAGAGGTTGTGACGGACATGTATGCTTCCTTGACTCGAACGAGTAAAACCTGAGGCCAAACCATAAGGGCAAGCGACCGGGATTGCCATAAGCAATCCACCACATTTGATGTGGCAAGCCAGCAGACAAAGGGTTGGGACCAGAAAGACAAAACCCCCACCTGCGTTTGCAGATGGGGGTTCTGAATTTGAAT